>JANYBS010000046.1 GCA_025360715.1 Candidatus Eiseniibacteriota bacterium
GCCGGCCACGCCCAGATCGAACGGCGCGAAGACGGCATCGGTCGAGCCCTGCTCGTTCACGATGACCGTTCCGCCGGTCTGCGTGTAGGCGAGGATCGCGGTGGCGTTGTTGCCGCAGATGCGGCCCGCCACATCGAGCACGCCGCCTTCGACCGTGAGCTGCGGCGCCGTGCCTTGATAGACCAGCGAGCTGTCCGCCGCGTTGCCCGCCTGAATGGTGCCCTGCGTCAGCCGCAGCAGGCCGCGGAGCGAGAGATTGCCGCCTTGGCCGAGCATCGTGACGTTGGGATTGTCGATCCAGAGCCCCGTGCCCACGGAGATGTTCACACCCGGGCCCGGCAGGAACGTGTTCGCGAGCGTGAAGGTGCCGCTCACGCGCAGCTGGCCGTTCACGAGATTCACGAAGCCAGGCGGCGCGTCGAACTGCGACGCGGTGATGCGCAGGACATTGTTGATGCTCGCGCCCAGGCTCACGCGCAGGAGATTGAAGTGGTTCGTGCCGGTGCCCTGCAGGAACTGATCACCGTTCTTGGCGAATGTGACCGTGCTCGTATTGCCGATGAAATTGCCGTTGTTGGTCCAGTCGCCCGACACCGTGAGCGTGTTCGCGCCGCCGTCCATCGCCGCGCCGGGCGCGATCGTGAGTGTGCCTGCGACGGTGGTGACGCGCTGCAGCGTCGTCGTGCCCGCCGAGATGAGCAGGTTGTTGAACTGGATCACGTTCGTCTTCGGCTCGGTGTTGGTGGCGTTGAACTCCACCGTGCCCGTCCCCGCAGTCCACGTACCAAGGCGCGTGTCGATGAGCCCGCCACACGTGAGCGTGCCGCCGCTCGCCATCGTGACGGATCCTGGCGTGTTGTTCGTCACGCCAAGCACGACCGGCGCACTCACGGTCAGGTGCGAGAGCGCGGTGAACGCCAGCGTGCCCGCACCGGTGCCCAGCGTGCTGCCGCCCAGCTGCAGGCTCAGGCACGAAGCGTTCGGGACGTCGAGCGTGACGGTGAAATTGCCATTGATGATCACGTCATCGGTCGCCGTGGGCGCGGGATTGCCGCCCCACGTGGCGCTGCTGCTCCAGAGCCCGGAGGCAGAACTCGTTCGCGTCGCAGCGGCCGCGATACCGCTCATGATGAGCATCGCGAGGAAGACGAGGAATACGACGAGGGAGGAACGCTTCATGGATGGCCCCGCACAGGAAATGGTGTGCTCGCCCGCAGCGACCGAGCTGCCCGGGCACGAAGGGAGGCGCAACTCCTGCGCAACGCTCCGTGGCCCCACAGGTGGCAGTCACTTTCCGCAGATACCTCTGCGGCACTTCAGGGACTCGATCCACACGCGCTGGTTCCGAACACGTTCGCGCGGAGTGAACACACCCACCGGGTTCTTCACGCCCTGCGAAGAATCATGGTCACACTCGCGGCAGGCACACCGCGAGCGGTCAGATCAAGGGCCGGCGCCGCTCGACCAGGGCTGCCACTCCCAACGATGAGAGCGCGATCATCTGCGGCTCCACAGGGATCCGGTAGCGCGTCTGGGTGAAGAAGAGCGAGTAGAAACCCGCCGTCGTGAACACGACGAGCGCGAGCACCAGCCGCTGGTCGCGGCGGCCGCGGCCGCGCCACAGCCCGAACAAGAACAGCGCGAGCACGGGTGTGAAGTAGATGGCCCCCACGATCAGCACGCTTGGCTGGTTGTACTGGTTCCGGGTCTGCACGCGATCCGGCATCGGCGCGAAGAAGTGCACGAACTCGAAGCCAACATCGTGAGCATACGCGATGGGCTGTGTGGCCATGAGATGCAGTTCGTGCCGCAGGAACTCGCCCATGGGCAGCGTGCTGCCGCTCTCCCCTGCGGGCAGTTCCACCCAGCGATTCGCACTGAGCGTCGAATCCGTGCGCGCGAAGTGCAGGACCCATTGGCTCTTCTGCACGAAGGCCTGCGGCGAGCCACCCGCATGCCGCCGCACAAGCTGGTACGGCGTCATCACGGCGATCATCGTCACCGCCACGACGAGCATCGCGCGCACGAGCGCAGGACCCGCCGTACGCACCCGCGTGAGCATCCACAGGAATAGCGCGATCATCGGCGCCGCGATCACGGTGTCGGTCATCCAGCCGAGCATCGCCAGCACGCCCAGCAGGACCGCATCACGGCTGCGCGCCGACTCCGCAAGGCGGATGGCCGCCAGCGTCATGGCGGCGAGGATGAACGTGTAGAGCGAAGTCGGGTACAGCATCGAGGAGACGAAGATCAGCGTGGGCGCGACGGCGGTCCCGAGTCCGGCGAGCCACCCGGCGGTCCGTCCGCCGATGCGCTCGGCGAGTTTCTGCACGATCGGGATGAGCGCGATGCCGAAGGGCAGCTGCACCCACCGCACAGCCCAGTAGTTCTTGACGCCTCCGAGCAGGAATCCCAACGCCATGACGGCCGGATAGAGTGGCGCGCGTGGCAGCGCGGCGCCGTGCGTCTTTCCCAGCATCTGCATCGCGACCGTTTCGTATTCGTACGTATCGCTGAACGAAGGCGCGTCACCCTTGGTGAGAAGGAATGCGATCCGCAGCACAGCGCCGAGCACGAACAAAGCACTCGTCGAGGTGAGCCAGCGCGAGATCGGCGACTTCAAACGAGGATGCTCCGGTGGGGGTCCATGCCGGACGCCTCGCTGGTGCGGGCGCGGCGGTATCAGGCTAGGGGCTCGCGGCCCTACTGGCAACTTCCTGCGCCAGATACGACCAGGGCTCCGCCGGATGGTGCCGGCGGAGCTCTCGGTCTTCAACATCTCGAAGCTTACTGACCGACGCGGACGAGGCGGGTCGTGGCCGCGCCCTTGACCGTCGCGACGCGGGCGTAGAACACACCCACATGCAGCTGGCCCGCGGCATCGCGGCCATCCCACGCGACAGCGCGCTGGCCCGCGGTCAGCCGGCCCGAGAAGACCGTCGCGATTTCACGACCGCTCAGGTCGAAGATCTTCACGTCGCCCGAAGTGCCGTCGAGATCCGAAGGCACCGAGAACGAGAGCGAGACCAGACCGCTGCTCGGGTTCGGGCTTGGCGCACGGAAGGAGAGCTTGGCGGCGAGCTGGCCGCCGATGTCGGCGCGGACCGGCGAGGACTGCATGACGATCGCGCCGCCGCGCATCGCCTCGACGCGGTAGAACCACGTGCCCGCGCCGGGCGTGTCGGAGAAGCTCGTCACACCCGCCGACACCAGCGTCGGCGTGAGATTCGTGAACTCGCCATCCGGAGTGCTCGAGCGCAGCACACGGAAACCGTCCAGGCCCGTGCGATCTCCGATGCTCCAGCCCAAGTGGAGCACATCGCCATCCAGCCACAGATCGGCGCCGAGCGTGTTCTGGGTCGGGACGACCGCGTTGTTGAGCGAGATGAGCATGATCTGGCCGCCCTCGATCGTCTCGGCCGCGGGGTTGATGCGCAGCGCATGCGCCTGCACGTCGAGGATCCACGTGTCCAAGCCCGTGAACGGCTCGGCATCGATCACGCCGCTGAACTCCTCGAAGCCCGGCAGGTTCTCGGCCGCCGATATCGTGTTGAGCGGATCGGCCGCGAGCGCGTGCGAGATCTGCGACGGGCGGTCCATCTCGAGCACGGGGATCAGCGACGCCGTGTTCGTATCGTACAGCCAGAGGTAGCTATCACGCGTCAGGCTGAGCGGCGCGATGCCCAGGTTGTAGTTGGGATCCTCGCAGATCATCATCTGGCCACGGCTGTTCAGGTCGATGTTGTCCGGGCTCACGATGCCTTCCGAACCATCCAGCAGCAGCGTGAGCGTCGTCGGACCCGCCAGCGGGTCATTCGCGTTCCAGTTCAAGCGGTACAGCCGGCCGTAGGGATTCGACGTGCCGGAAGAACCCGTGGTGACGAAATAGGCGACACCGGGCGCCGTCTTGGAATACGCGTTGTCCTCGATGCGCACGAAGTTGAACGAGCCGACGGCCTTCGACTGGGTATCCAGCTGCGCATCGGTCTGGTTGTAGTTCACCGCCGCGAACGACACCGGCACCGACGTGCCCTTCGCGGTGAACGTCGCCTCGTCCTTGTGGGCCGGATCCTCGGCCTTCAGGACATAGAGCGCGCCGTTGTTCAGGCCGTTGATCGACAGCGGGTCGCCGGCACCCGGGTTCTTCGCGCCCAGGTACATGTAGAACTGCGAGTTCAGGCCCGTTCCGCTGCCGGAGCTATCCTCACTGCCGAAGATGACCGTCTTGTTGCTGGTGCCGGGCTGCACCACCAGGTTCTCCCAGTTCGTATGACCCAGGCGCGGCAGCACGTAAAGGTCGCCGCCGAACGTGACCGTCGCCGAGCCACCCTTGCCGTCGAATGTCGCCGCGCCGGAGACTTCTTCTCCCGTGAAGTACATCGGGCGATCCAGACCCGACCACGGGCCGCCCAGGTACGACGAGCAGAAGCGCGTGAACTTCGCGGTGCCCGGAGCCACAAGCATCGGCGGCTCACCGGCGTACACGTTCTGGATCCACTGACGGCCTTCGACGACGCTCGCCGAAGGGCCGACGGGGTTCACGTTCAGGTGCAGCTCCGAGATGCGCGCACCGCTCGCCAGCGGGCCCGATGCGATGCTTGTGAGCAACGTGAGTTCGTGGTTCGAATACAGCGTCGCCTGGCCTGGGCCCGTGGACACCATGCCGAGGCCGTCGGGGATACCGGGGAAGCGATAGGTCGCGCCCGGCGCGCCGCCGATCAGCGATACCTTCTGACCCGTGGTGATGATCGGCCGGATCACCGTGCCCGGAGCGATCGGACGAGCGTACGGCGGGGCCACCGCGTAGGGATCGGCCGCGAAGGCGGCCGAAGCCCCCACGAGACCGGCGAGCACGGCGAGACGTGCAATAGAAAGTGGCGAAGCCTTGAACACCTGGCACCTCCGATGTGGGGTTCGCGACGCGTGCATGAGTGGGAGTCTGCGGGTGCGCGTCGTGCGGGCAACCTAAAGGAGGGCCGATGACGGTCTGTTGACGAAGAGGTTAAGAACGGATGATGCGGCGTGACGCTCTCGTGTCTGCCGGATGGGTGGCATGAGTTCCGCGCTTGGTGAGCGCGCAGGTTGTGGAGCTTGTCAGACAGCGCCACAAGAAGGTCGTTTCGAAGCGAGCGCCGAGCTTGGGACCGGGCTTGCGTGCGCGTGGCGACACCAGGACTGCCTTCCTGAGGGAAGCTGCGTGCGACGGAATCTGCAATCGGTAGCCCTCGAGCTCGCCGGACGCAAGCGCCCCGGCGTGCTAGCCTTGCGTGACCGGCCCCCACGAGCGGCCCGCGGCACCTTGTTTCTGATTGGCGCACCCATGGAGCACCTCATGTCCGATCCCAGCCTTCGCAGTCTCGCGCAGGTGCTTCATTCCAAGCTACAGTCCGCGCAGACGCTGGATGCTTCCGATCGCGCGTCGCTCGAGCAACTCTCCAGCGACCTGCACGCCCTGCTCGACTCCTCTGGCGCTACCGCCGCAGACACTGCGCACGCGGGCATCCTGGACCGCATGCGCGACGCCGCGACGCGATTCGAGGTCTCGCACCCGGACCTCACCGCCACGTTGGTGCAGATCGGCAAGGGTCTCGGCGACATGGGGATCTAGCTCGCATGACGAGCGTCCTTGGGATCCATCACGTCACCGCCATCGCCAGCGATCCCCAGCGCAATATTGATTTCTACGCGGGCGTGCTGGGTATGCGGCTCGTCAAGCGCACGGTCAACTTCGACGATCCCCAGACCTATCATTTCTACTATGGCGATGAGACCGGTTCCCCGGGCAGCATCCTGACCTTCTTCCCCATGCCCGGCGCGCGCCGCGGGCGCGTGGGCTCGGGGCAGGTCGCGGTCACGTCGTTCGCGGTGCAGCCACATGCGATCGCGTTCTGGATCGACCGCCTGCTGCAAGCAGGTGTCGCCTGTCGCGGCCCCGAGAAGCGCGGCTCCGGCGCGGAGCTTGAGACAACGCTGTCGTTCAAGGACCCCGATGGCCTCCTGCTCGAGATCGTGGGTCATGCCGGCGCCGTTGCGCGTTCGGCGTGGGGCGGTGCGCCGGGCATCGCGCAGGACGTCGCGCTGCGCGGCTTCCATTCGGTCTCGATGTGGGTCGAAGCAGCCGATACGAGCGAACGCGTGCTCACGCAGACGCTGGGATGGCGTCTGGTCTCGGAGGACGGCGCGAGCAAGCGCTTCGCGATAGGCGATGGCGGTCCGGGCCTGCGCATGGAATTGCGCGCGATCGGCGGCTTCGGCCACGGGCTCGGCGGCGCCGGGACCGTGCACCACGTGGCGTGGTGCGTCGCCGACGACGACGCCGAGATGCAGGTGCGCGAGCAGGTGATTGCTGCCGGGCTGCACCCCACCACGCCGGTGGACCGAAATTATTTTCACTCCGTTTATTTCCGCGAGCCCGGCGGTGTGCTCTTCGAGCTCGCCACGATCCCGCCGGGATTCGCGATCGATGAGGACGCGGCGCACTTGGGCGAGGCGCTCAAGCTCCCGCCGCAGTACGAGAACGAGCGCGCGGCGATCGAGCGCGCACTCCCGCCCATCCACAGGCCTGGCGAAGCGTCGCTCGCCCGGCAGTTCGCCGACACCGCCGCGGGCGAAGGCGAGGATCCGACGCTCGGTTTCCTGCACCGCTGGATCAAGGCGGCGCCCGAGACGAGCCCGGGCACGCCGACACTGCTGCTGCTGCATGGCACGGGCGGCGACGAAGAGGACCTGCTGCCGCTCGGCCGCGCGCTCTGGCCCGGCGCCGCACTGCTCAGCCCGCGCGGCAACGTGATGGAGCGCGGCGCACCGCGGTTCTTCAAGCGCCTGCGCGAGGGCGTCTTCGACCTCGACGACCTTGCGGTGCGAAGTGTGGAGCTCGCCGCATTCGTCGACGACGCCGCGCGCGCCTACGGCTTCGAGCGCGGTAACGTGATCGCGGTGGGTTTTTCCAACGGCGCGAACATCGCCGCGAACCTATTGCTCACCCGAAGTGGCGTCTTCAAGGGCGCGATCCTGCTTAGTCCGATGCTGCCGTTCGAGCCGGCGCCACCTCCCACGCAGGCCGGCGCGCATGTGTTCATCGGCGCCGGACGTGCGGACGCGACCGCGCCGCTGGCGCAAGCGGAACATCTGGCTGAACTGCTTCGCGGCGCCGGCGCTCAAGTCACCCTCTTCGCGCACGATTCCGGCCACACGCTCACGCCCCAGGAACTGGCGGCCGCGCGCGACTGGCTCGACACGTTCCCGCGCAGTTGACCCCGCGGCACAGCCGAGCCGCGGCGCGAGCTGCTGCGGTTCAGCGCACGATGGCGAACACGCGGGTGAACTGCGTCTCGCCCAGGTGCGCGAACATCAGATAGGTGCCCGAGCGCACCGCGGCACCGCGATCATCGCGCAGGTCCCAGTCAACGTCCTCGCTGCCCGCAGAGCCCTGCCCGCTGCGCAGCGTCCGAACGTGGCGGCCGAGCACGTCGAGCACCTCGATACGGACCTTCGCGTCCCGTGGAAGCGAGTAGCGCAGGTGTGCCACGTCGCGCGCCGGGTTCGGCCACGGCGCGGCGAAGCTGACCGGGAGCTCGGCACGCACGACGCCGGAGGTGACACTCGCACGCGTGACCACGTTGGAGACCGAGGACCAATTCCCCACGTCGTCGATGGTCCGAAGGGCCAGATACCATGTGATGCCATCGGCGAGACCGTTCACGACGAAGCTCTGCCGCGTGCCCGCTGCAGCCGGCGCCGGCAGCCCCGTGATGCGCGTCGCGAGCAGGAAGTTGGCGGCGGTCAGGAGCTGCGCGGAATAGCGCAGTTCGTAACCGGTCGCGGTGCCGGCGGTGCCGTCATCTCCGGGCGCGGTCCAGATGAGTGTGAATGGCGTCGACGTCGCGGCGTGCAGGATGTCGTGCGAGAGGACCAAGGCGAGCAGCATCAAGCCTGCCGCCCCGAGTCGCGATCGTGGCGTCATGGATCCCTCCGTGAGTGCTCCCGGTACTCCGAGCCCGCCCAAGGGACCCGGGGGCCTGCAACGCAAGGCCGATGCCACCAGCGCACTCATCCTGCGACCGCGCTTCAAGTGCCAGCAGGGCAACGCGTCCGGGCTGTTGCGACCGAGTCCCCGTGCACGAAGGCGCACGCGCGCTGCGCCAGAGTGTGGCGGAGTCGCCACGCATCGTCCGCCACGCTCGCCTCAGTCAGGACGAGCGCGTGCGTCCACCGCGCGAACGCTTTGTCGTCACCTTGAGGCCGGAATTGGGCGGCCACGTAAGGGACACTCGTGAAACTGAATTCGGATATCGGACAGCGTTGGTGGATCTTGGCGTACCAGTACGCGACACGATCGACGAGGACGCGTCACTGCCCATCGGCGCCGACGCCCGCGCATATCCCGCGTGAGCATCGACGTGATCCGCGCCGGCGACGACTCGCCCTACTACCGCGACCAGCTCGTGGCCACGACGCAGGAGGATCTTGACCACGTCATGCCGCGTCTATAAGTACGAGCTGCGCGACTTCCCGATCGAGACGACGACGCTGGGGGGTTTCACCTGGGGCCAAGGCTCCATCGATTGGACGATGCTCGACGTGGGCGTGACGCGCCTCTTCAGCATGAACGACATCAACCCGTTCGCCGGCGCTTCGCTGGGCCTGCACTCCGTCACGGTCGGGGACCGGCACCCGCCGCTGCTCGTGACGCCGTACTACTCGTACTACACGCCCACACGGGAGTCGAAGACCACGCCGACACTCGATCTGTACGCGGGCATGCTCACGATGCGCACATACGATTTCCAGACGGTCCTCGAAGTGCGTTTCCATCTGGTGTTCGACAAGTTCCGCGAAGTCAACGGTAAGGGCGCGAACGGTGTGATGATCTCCTTCGGCACCAGCCACTGAAGCACTGCGACGGGCGCGAAGTGCCTGGCGCCCGCCGCCTTTGCGCTTCGAGCGATCACCCCTCGATGCGGTAGATCTCACGACGGCCGGACTCCACCAGGTCGTGATAGCCCTTCATGATCTCTTCGAGCTGCTTGCCCATCTCGGGATCCATGCCTTTGCCCGACATCATCTCTTCGAACGCCTGCAGGTTCTCGACTTCCATCTCGGACACCACCGTCCAGTAGCGCTCGGCGGTGAAGTCGGTCATCACTCGCATCTTCGGCATACGGGTGGTGGCGGACAGTTTGGACATAGCGAGGAATTTCTCGACGAGCGGCTTGGCCTTGCCTGGCTTGCAGAACATGGTTTCCCGAACGAGGAACATGTGCGGCCTCCGGAAGGATGGTAAGAGCGCAACGTGGACTGCGGCCGCGAACGCTATCGGTTCATCCAACCCTGCTGCAAGACCCCATCGACCGCCCCATCGACCGCGGCTGCCGAGCCATGGGTGGCGCCGGGGAACGTGTAGGCCTATCAGACCGTGGCGCCACTGCGATGAAGGCACCTCGCGATGAGGATGCTTCATCGATTCGCAGGAGTGGACGGGGCGAGAGCCGCGGCATGGACGTTGCGGCGGTCGGCGCGCCTGACGGGCTTCGCAAGCGCGTCTCTGGCGCCCGCGCGGTTTCAAGCACCGCGGCACCTCCACGACCTCGCCGTTCAGCAACCTAGTCCTTTTACTCCGATGCAGAAACGGCTTGGGCCGCTCGCAACGACGGAATGGCCTCCACGAGCGCGCGCGGCAGCTTGAACACATGGCCGGACTGTAACGTCGCGAGGCCGGGGCCTTCGATCGTGAAGGGGTAGTAGAGCGGATCGCCGACACGGTCCTCGAACTCGCGCAACACCGGGAAGAGCGTCCACTGCACCTGCGCGATATGCGCGAGCGTGACGGAGGGCTCGATCGACGTCGTCGGACCCAGTCCCATCACCAGACTCGGCACCCATCGTGGCGGTTGCAGAACCGCAGTCTCCTGCGAATTCCGGCGGACGAACCCACGCTGACGGACCTTGCCGCTGGCGACCGCCCAACCGGTGATCGCTTGCGCGACCGTGTCGTAGTGGAAGACGGTCTCACCGCTACGGATATGGCGGATGAGCGAGGGCAGATCACGGCGTTGCCTATGCCCTTCCGTGCTCGGTGCAGCGAGTCCCTCGGCGGCTCCCGCGCTATCGATTCCCAGCCAGAAACGCTCCTTTGGCAAGTGCTCCCACCACGTATGGACATTCGGCATGCTTCAGGCCTCCTTATGTTCGGGGTAGCGAAGCGCGACGGTCTGCATCGATCGCAGACCTCGCGTCGGCGCCCAACTCGGTCGCTACCTCCTTGACCGTGTCGGTGACATTCTCGCGGATGTCCTGAATCGACCGGCCCGCGTCGTTGCCCAAGCGCTGCGCCACCGAGCTGAGCTTGCGGCGCGTCTGCTCCCCACTCGCGGGGGCCATCAGAAGCGCGATCGCGGCGCCGACCACTGCACCCAGGGCGAAACCGATGAGCGGGTTCAGGTTCATGCCATCATTCTTGGACTGCTTCATGTCATTCATCGTCGTGGGCTCCGTGATTCGAGAAGGGCTGCGACTGCATACGGCGGCTCCAAAGCGAGGCAAGACGGACAGCGCCGGCACGTACACCTCGCGCAACTGCGGCGACGGCGAATACAGGCTCCTCGACCTCATCGAGAAGCACATGCGAGAGACTGGTCACTCGGACGCTCAGGCGTTCCAGGCCCGTCACCGCCCTTTGCGCCGGCATGACGACTTCACGGATCGAGACCAGAAGTGCTTGGGTCTCCATCGCGATGCGTTCGATCTGCGCCATCGATTGTTCGGCGGTGGCCGTCAGGCGCGCGGCCGCCTGTCCGACACGGACCATGGCCACCGATGTCACGGCGACAAGGGCCACGAAGGAAAGAGTTACAACCACGATGCAGATCTGGACCAAAGGCGTCATCGTGAACCTCTCGTATTTCGGGGTGGCATCGCGATTCGGCGTGGGTCCGGCGCAGCGACCTGCCGCGCTGCGCTGTCTCTGCCGGCAGCTCACCGCAATAAGAGGGCCAACGGCGGGAGCCCCGCGGGCTGACATTCACGGGACCCGTTGCGAGGCGGTGCTGTCGAGTCCCTCGGCGGGAACAGTCGCAAGGGCGCCGATGATCGCTTGTAAGCCCGCAACGACCGGGAGCGCGAGCAGCGCGCCGCCGGGACCCAGCACCTTTGCTCCGGCAAGGACGCTCACAGTGACCACGAACGGATGCATGCGCAGCTGCCGACCCAGGACTCGAGGCGCGATGAACGTGCCGATGGTCCAGTTGAGGGCGACGTAGATCGCGAGACCGAACCACGCCTCGAAGGGGCTCACACTCCAACCTGCGATCCCGATCGCAAGCGCGGTCACCGAGAAGCCCAAGTACGGCAGCAGTTCCGCGAGCCCTGCGAGGAGCGCGAGCACGAGCGCCGCAGGATGTTGTGCGATCGCCAGCCCCGCTCCCACCGCAGTGGCGGTGACGGCACAGACGATGGCCTGTCCGCGCACGTACCGCTGCAGCGACCGGCCCACGGCGCTGCCCAGACGTGTGATCTCGGGGCGAGCTTCCTCGGGCGCCAGGCGCATCACACTCACGAACACGGCATCGGATTCCGCCAGGAGATAGAACGAGAGGAGTGGCAGAAGCGCGAAGCTCAGCAGTTGGCCCAATGCGCCGGCGGCGCCGTGCGCCACGGTGCCACCCACATGCTGCAAGATGCGAGGCGCCTCGTCCTGCAGGCTCGCGAGTGCCGGGTCAAGCCATGGACTCAACTGGCGCTCCACGCCGAACGAGCGCAGGTCCGAGACGATCTTCGCGAAAACCACGGGTGTGCTCGCGGCAAGGTGCGCGAGTTCGACACCAAGCCGGGGGATCGCGAGCACGATCGCCGATACGAAGACCGCCATGACGAACGCCATCACGATCGCCGCGACGACGCTCCGGGGCAGCCGTCGTCCCCGCGGATCGCGGATACGCTCCACCGCGGTGATCGCCGGTAGCAGCGCGTAGGCCAGCAGAATGGAGTAGCCCACGAGCACCGCCAAGTCGCGCAGGACCCACACGGTCAGCGCGAACATGGCCACGATCATCGCGAGTGTCACGCGCGCGGAAGCAAACGTGCGCTTTATACGCCGATGGGCCATGACCTCACTTTGGTGCGCGCTCGACTTCGGCGAGCGTCGAGCGGTAAAGCGAATCGTGCGCACCACCCGCGGCGACCGCGCGTTGGGCCCAGGCGCGAGCCTCTGCATGAAGCCGCCGCTGACGCAGCAAGGCGATCGCCAGATTATTCATGGCATCGGCATCCGATGCGGAGTCCCGCAGGGCCCGGCGATATGTGCGCTCGGCCGCCGACCAGCGCTCCTGCGACGCCTGGATGTTCCCAAGATTGACCCGGGTGCGACTCTGGTGGGGTTGAAGACGCAGGGAGCGCCGGTATTCCTTCTCGGCCAACGCGCTCTGACCCGTGCGCTCATAGGCAACGCCAAGGTCGTTGTGCTCGCTTGCGTCGAGCGGGTCGTGCAGCACGACCAGATGCGCGCAACTGGTGAGCGACAGACACAGGAACGCACCAGCCAGTCCGCAGACCACACGCATGCCGGTCGTCGTCATGGCGTCATCCTAGTGACGACAAGAGCCTGCGATCCGGCTGTATTCCAGCGCTTCTGCAGTTCGTCGCGACGCTCCTTGCGAGGAGTCGATGTGCCATCGTGAAGCGTGAATGTGGCATGGCTGGCATCCCAGCCGATGAGCACGCCGAAGTGGCGTACGGTCACGGGCCCGGAGCCGTTCTGGTAGAGCAGGATCACGGGCACACCCCGCTCCAGAAAAGCGATCAGCGTATCTGCAGTGAGCGTCTGGATATCGGCACGGTAGCCCGCGCGGCGCGCCGCACCTGCGAGATCGGTGATGAGTGAGCCATGCAGCACAGGGTCGTACGCACTTTCGACCTGCTGCAGCGCAGAGGCGTCTGCGCCGTAGAAGCGCAGGACCATCGCCAGCGAGGCTTGCCCGCAGCGCTCGCGTCTCTGCACCAGGTTCGGTACGTCCAGTAGGATCGGGGCAAGCTGCGTTGCCGATGATGGGCGGGCCAGCGCAAGGCGCCCAGGCACGGCATCGGCAAGGGTCCAAGGGTTGCTGCTCTCACTGCGATTGCCGGCCACATCACTCGAACGTACGGTGATCTCGACAGGGCCGTCCCGGTCCTGCCATGGCACCCAGACGACTTCACGCGTACCCGGGGCGCCAGGCGACAGCAGGACGTGCCCAAGCGAATCACGGAAGCCGGGGATCGAATCGGTCTCGCCTCCCGGCCGCCGGCGCTGGAAATGGTACGCATGCACCGGCGCATCAGAGCGGACGGTGTGCCCTTGATGGTCCGGGCCCACGAGGTCCGCCGGCGCTGTGAAATGCAGCGGCGTCAGCAGCGCCGCGAGCATCGCGGCGCTGCCCCCAGAAGTGCGGCCGCCCCGAGTGGGAGATCCCGGGATGCGCGGCTTCATCGCACGATCACGTCATGATGCAGGAGCCGGATCACCACGATGACAAGCACTACGACGACGAGCACACCGATGATGCCGCCGGCGGCGTCGCCACCGCTGGGCAGGCCCTTGGTCGCGCTCGCGAGCGTATGCAGGTCCGCATCCGACATCGACGCAAGCCTGGCCTGCGCGTCGGCCGGCGTGACACCGTAGTCCTTGAGCTTCTGAGCTACGATCCGGTTCTCGAGTCCGCGTTGGGCGACGAGCATGTCGGCGTCACGCGGAGACCCGATCGCCGTGACGTCCGTGACGCGCGATGCCGACAACCCTGCGAGCGCCGGCGTGACCTGGAGGGTGCTCATGCACAGCGCCACCACGAGAGCGGTGGTGATTCGGAATGAACGATTCATCAGCCGACATCCTTTCCTGTGAGCGAGCGTCGTGAGGACGCGAGCAAAACCAATCCGGCCAGGATCGCCACCCCGCCCAGGATCGGCGAGATCGGCACCTGGTGATGTTCCGTCGTCGTGGCCTTGATCGGCCCGACATCGATGAGCGTGCGCTCGCGGTTGTAGCGGAATCCGCCAAAGAGAAGAACCAACACTCCGACCGCCACGAGTACGGCTCCGATTCGTTTCATCGATCGTATTCCTTTCGTCGCGGCAGGACTCAGACCACCTTGCGGCCTTGGATGACTCGCAGCAACACGACGACGATCGCGATGACCAACAGGATGTGGATGAAACCGCCCATCGTGTAGGAGGTGACGACACCCAGCAGCCACAGCACGATCAGGATCACAGCAATGGTCCACAGCATCTCGGCCTCCTGGTCCTAGCGCATCGCCACGGTCTGGCTGACCGTGAAGCTCATCACGAGGCCGTCGGGTAGCACGACCTGATACCCCTTCGAATGTGCGACCAGACCGGTTGCCGCGAGGCCGCCGACGAGACCTCCGACTGCACTGTTGTGCCCGTCACCGACCACCTTGCCGACGAGGGCGCCCGCAGCAGCACCACCTGCGATCGCGCCCAGGTTACGGGCGCGCGGGGAGCCTGCGACCACCGCCTCCGAATTGGCGCGGATCATCTCCATCTGACCTTCCACGTCGATGCTCCGCACTGCCAGATCCAGCATCGCGCGCGAGCCGCGTTGGGCGCGCCCCACGCCAGCCACCACACCGCTTACGCGGCTGCCGGCAGCGATCATACCGCCGTTCTGAGTCGGCACCGCTTCGGTGAGTGTGCCGTGCCAAGGGTCGCCGACGTTGGCGGTCTCCGACGACAGCGTGGATCCAAGCGCGACCCGAAACCGGGTACCGCTCGGAATCGCGCGGGTTGAAACGTGCTCCTGCGTTGCAGCGTCGGCAGTCGGGCTGGAGGGCTTGCATCCGGCCAGGAGCAGCAGGCCGCACAGGCTGCCAGCACCCAGGAAGAAGCGGTAGGGCATGAAAGCGCCACCGCGCGGATCGAGACGGGGGATGTTCATCAGAAGCCGATCGCCAGACCGGCGCTGACGGTCCAGAAGTCCGGGTTGAACGTCGTGGGTACGGTCAGGGTCTTCGCATCTTCCTTCATGAAGATGTAGCGCCCCTGCAGATCCAGGCCGAGCTTGGGGCCCAGCGGCAGGTCGACACCACCCCCCAGATGCACGCCGAGTTTGTCCGAAGTGGAATCCTTGATCGGAATCGCGCTCGAGTAGTCGAGCGTGGTGCGATACCAGCCCACACCACCGCCCAAATAGAGAGACGGCGCCGGCACGAGCCAGAGCGAAGCGGTGACGGGCCACTGATGGATCTTGAGCGCATCGCTCGGGCCGAACGTGTCCTGACGGTAGGCGATCCCCAACTCACCCTTGAGCACCGGGGCGAGCGTGGTGCGCAGGGCGAGTCCCGCATAGGCCTTGGCATCGGGGGCATTCGTGTCGGTCGACTTCGTGATCCCGACCGAAGGGATCAGCTCGGTCATCGAAGCGGCAGCGGCATCACGGGCCGGAAGTCCGGCCAGCAGAAGTGCCACAAGAACCATGGCCGGGGCAGCGCGGACTACAGAATTGCGATTGAAGGTGAAGGGCTTCATGGAGGTCTCCCCGAAAGTGGATGCGAGCGCGCCATCGGCAGCGCCTGCGAATACGTTAAAGGGACGCAGAGCAGGCCATCGCGCTATCGTCACCGTGGTGGTTTGCGAAGCACGAAAAGTGCCAGTGTCGCGAGGCGCGGCGCGACCCAACTTAGGTCGTTGCAGCAAAATCGGTTATGCGCTTTCTCGCTGTGTCGGTCACAGGTCTGGGCCTCGGTGCGCAGGAGAAGAGTCTGCAAGCGTAGGACGAAGTTTCAAACCCGGGCCAGGTTCGACCAGCCTCGTTGCTTGGCAAGCCTCTGTACGACAGCTGGAGCGAGCAGGCATGCGAGGATGACAGCCGTGACTGATTTCGTTGGCATGCCCATTGAGCCACGGGAAGCCTCGTAAGAGAAGAGGATTTCTAGCCTGCGCCGGGTCCTGCGAGAATGCCCTATGCGCCTGATGGGCTGGCGCAGCACGACACAGCACTGCAGCAAGCGGGTCGCAGCTGCCTGCCGAATGGAAGAGAGTGCGCGGAACGAGTGTCGACAACAAGGAATGGGCGTCCGCGCGGTGTCATCGATCGGTGCTACCTGCGGCGGCGAACGCCCCTGTTTCAGATCACGACCAGCGCTGGGTGATTCCACGTCTGCTCGCGGGCGAAACTCGGTGCCCGCGCGGAGGGGGCGAACGGCAGGCCCGGGCCGAGCCCGACACGAGCGTCAGCGAGGATGTCGCAAGCAGAAGCATTCGGCGGGAGGCTTTCATGATCGTGCCCGTTCCGCGGCTCCAAGAGCCGGTGAGCGCTCGATCGGATCGCGTCGCTCCCAGGTCTCTCGTCACTCACCACGTCCCTCTCGAGGGCATGGTCGAGACCTACGGGGCGCTCGAACATGCGGCCGACCACGAGTGTCAGTGCGATCACGAAGAAGGTCCGGGACGCGGGCGAGACGCGATCGTCGACGCTCCCGCCGGCGATCGCGAGCACTCCCCCGCATTTCCACAGGCCAGAAGACGAGGCCTGCTATCACGCGGCGAATGCAGCAGCACCGAGTCGGCAACGACACGCGCGCTTCCTCCCCCCCTCACGGTCAGGCGCCGGGGCCGTGCGCGAGCAGTCCGCGCCGGAAAGCGCGAGAGCGATGCACAGGACCGGGACATCATCGTGCGCAGGACTCGGCTTGGGCGCGTTCCTCCGCGCGAGTACGCACGCGAAGCGCGATCAGGTCGAGGAGCGAGATGACCAGAGCCGTTCGCCACGCCCCGAATATCAACGAGCCGCTCAGAAGCTCGATGACGACGGCGCAGTAGTTCGGATGGCGCATATGCGCATAGGGCCCGGTGCGCACGAGTGGGCGTCCGGGTTCGACCCAGATCCCCACGCTCCAACGCGGTCCCAGCGCGTGCACGGCCGAATACCTCAACGCCTGCGCGGCGAGCCAGAGTGCGAGCCACAACGGCCACGCGAGACCCGGGCGTGCGCCGAGGAAGACGACTTCAAGGACGAGTGCGATGGGATAGAGCACATGTACGGCGACGAGAAGCGGGAAGTGCCGGGCGCCGTGCTCGATCGCGCCGGCAGCGCGAAGTCCGCGGGTATTCACGCTTGAGACGTGGAGCTCGACGATGCGTTGCACGATGACCACCGCGATGAACAGGGCCAGCCAGCCGCCACTCGCCAGCGATCCAGAATACGTGCCCGGACTCATGCTGCACCTTCGAGCAGGACGAATTCCGAGCAGAAGCCAGGGCCCAGCGCCGCCATGAGCGCCAGCTCGCCGGGTTGGATCTGAAGTGATGCCAGAAAGCGCTCGAGGACGAACAAGCAGGAAGGCGACGACATGTTGCCGTGTTCGCGAAGTACATCTCGCGCATGCCGCAGTGCATCGGACTCGCATTCAAGGGCCTCGGCGTAAGCGCGCAGCACCTTGACGCCGCCGGGATGGACGACCATGTGCGCGATGTCGGCCACACGGAGCCCACGTGTCTCAAGGAACGCCCGGAGGCTGGGACCGAGCCGGGCGCGGACGATGCTGGGGATGTCCTGCGAGAACACGACGTGCAGTCCCTCGCAGTCGACCTCCCAACCCATGACATCGACCGAGTCCCGCCAGAGCGTGCTCGCCGACGCGATGACACGCACCTCGCCTCGCGGAACCGGGATGGCGGTCGCAACGTCTGCGCCCACGACGACAGCGGCCGCAGCGCCATCCGCAAACAGCGAAGCTGCGACTAGATTCCGCTTGGAGGTATCGCCATGCTGGAACGTGAGACTGCAAAGCTCGAGCGCGATGAACAGTACGCGCGCGGTGGGATCGGCCAGCGCCACCTCGCGCGCGCGAGCCAATCCGGCGACGCCGCCGGCACAGCCCAATCCCCATATCGGGGTGCGGCGGATATCCGAGCGGAAATCCATCACGCCGGCGATCCGCGCTTCGATGCTCGGCGTGGCGATCCCGGTCGACGAGACGAACACCACGTGATCGACATCCGAGCCCCGCAGGCCGGCCCGATCCAATGCTTTTTGGCCGGCCTCGCACGCCAGATGCTGGGCGTCGATGATGTAGCGGTCGTTCTTCTCGCCGAACGTGTGAGGCTCGTCGAACCATGTCAGCGGCACGCACACGTGCCTCGTGTCGATGCGGGCGTGATCGAACACCTTGATCAGGGCCGGTGCCGCCGCCAACGTCCCCGAGAACAACCGCTGCGCGAGTCCTTGCACATCGGACTGCCGAACCACGAAAGCTGGCGATGCCGTAGCCAAAGCGATCATCCGGGGCTGCGCGATGGGTGAGGCCATGCATGGACTCCCGAGGAAAGTGGCCGGTGAAAGGTCCGAATCGGACTTCAATACCGCTTGGGCCCAAGTGCAGCCGGCGCCGCCGCGGCCTTACGGAGCGCGAGGGAGCTCTCCGCGATCGAGCCCATAGCGCGGCGGGTCCTGGCACGAAGCCGGTCGATGCGTGTGTCCACATCGTCAAGCGCTGGCGAGAGGCCTTCACGCATGTCGTTTAGGTCATCCCCGCCCGCTTGTTGGACGAATGCAAGCGAGCGAGCAGCGGCTTCCAGACGATACTCAACCTCTGCCACTTCATGCAGCAGCACATCGTCCATCGGCTGCCGTGACGCGGCCCACGAGTGGCGAAGGGCTTTCAGGCGCGCGCGCGAACGCGCGAGATGCGCCGATGCCGCCTGCTCCACCACATGCGAATCACTCTCGTGGTGCGCGAGCAGAGGCGTGATCGCACTCGACTCCGCGTCGTTGGAGCAGCCGCTCGCGCCGATGACGAGCCCGAGGATCGCCAACGCGATCAAAGCCCAATGCGCAAGCCTGCTCAACCCGCTCACCGCCTTCCGCGAATCCAGTCCGTGGCGCCACCATTCGAGCATGCGCGGGTTGGGGCGAGCCGGACATGCCGCACGGGCTTGAGCAAGGGTCGGGCCGCGTCGAGGAGGGAATTCACTTCCGTGGATCCGCGATGCGCGCAGTCTCGAGGCTAGGGCCCCAAGTCTTGCGTGGGCGAGTCGTTACCCGATACCGCATCTCCGTTCCACACGTCGGGGGGCGGGGCAGAGTGCCGATCCCTGGCGGCTCTGCGGCGCCCCAGCGGAGCGCGGGCCTCGCGCACACACCCATTCTTACAAAAGATGGGACTCGGGCGGGATAGCAATTCGGAGTTCGCTCAGAGGCGCAGACGGTTGTCGAGCGTCTTCAAGCTCACGCCAAGGATCCGGGCCGCGCGTTTCTTGTCGCCGCCGCACGGTTCGAGCGTCGTCAGGATCAGGACTCGCTCGGCCGCAGCGCGCTCCACCCAATGCTGCACAGTGGTATTGAACGTCACGATGCCGTCATCGACCAGCATGCAGATCTTGGATTCATCGACGCTGGGCTCCCAGCGCAGCTCGGCCAGGACATCCGCCTTGAGCTGCAAGTCCGTATTCACATCCACAGAGGTCTTCATGACTGATCCTTCGGTGCGTGCTCATCTGGAATATCTCCCATCCATGGTGAACATGCCGTCGCCGAAGCGTTCGTCGGCGGTCACGCTCACCTGCCGGTCGGACAGGTCGCGGGCAGCAGGCGCTGCCTGCGGGAGCCGCCAGCTTGGCATCGCTCGCGCGTATCGGAGCGCCTTCCCATTTGAAGTCGATCGTGGTGCCCAGCGAGCCCCTTGCCACGCCCCAGGGACCGTCCTATCGGACGAAATCGCGATGCGAGACGTCGTGGGACTCGACCTTCGACCCGAAGATCTCGTGCATAGCCGGTTTCATGTCACTCAAGCGGCGGAATATGACCTCGTGACGGTGGCGCGCTGCCGAAGCACGCGCTTGCCATCCGGGCGGGAATGAACGAACGCACCGATATGCTCGTGGTCCACCAGCACGTCCCAAGCAACCGCAACCGGCACGGCCACCTGGAACGCACGGTGAACCTGGTAAACGCCGCGAACTTCGCGCACGACGACAGTCACACCCCCTGATCGTGACTCCGCCGCCCACGTCACTCTCAGCGCCACCACCCAAAGGAAGCACACGAGCAGCAGTTGGCCCGTACGACTCAGACCGAGATCGCGGCTGAGAACATCGCACCCTCGAACTCACCGCCGGAGAAGCTATCGGTGACCGGGTAGTCCTTGTCCTGCTGATGCAAGAACTCTGCCTTCATCATCAATTTCGACGTCAAGAAGAGCCCGCCACCGATCTGCAGGCGATCGACCGTCATGTCGTTCGTCATGGCGAACATGCGGCCCTTGGCGATGACCTATCAGCCTGCGACATCGAACGTGTCATGGCAGCCATGGAACTTCACGAACGGGTTCACGACATTCGCGGTGATCTCTCTGGAAAGCCGGGCTGGATATCGCTATTCCATGCCTGCGCCCTGACCGTGGATGTCGTGTTCGGTGGCACGTCGAAATACGGCGATCCAACACGGCTGCCGATGAGCGGGTTCTGGTTCACTTCGGCGATCACGTTCGGCGTCGCCGAGTTGGTGTGATGGTGTGCTTGGAACTGCAGAGTGAAGGCGCCATCCCAATTCAACCGCATGCCCGTGTCGGCGACACCCACTTCCTTGGGAGGCTCGAACGGATTCAACGAACGTGAATCATCCAAGCCGAATTCCGACATCATCAGGGCTTCACTGCCTTCGAACCACTCGCCGCCCTCACCCGTATAGGCGCGTGCCGCTATCCTGACGTCCTTCGCCACGCCCGAGACGGTGAGCACGCCTTCCATGCGGATCGCCAAAGTGTCGGCCTGCGCTGCAGATGTCACGGCATAGCGCTGCATGTGAAAGTGGATCTCGGGGCAGCGATCGCTCTGCAGGGCCTTGAGCATCTTCTTCTCGAAGCCCTTGCTAACCGCGCGGAAAGCCCTCACGGGGATCGCCACTTCGAGCCCATCGAACGCATGACCGCGGATCAGCGACTCGAACGCAGCGCTGCTGGCCGGCTCGATGTGCCTGTTGGCCCGCATGAGTTCCAGCTTCACATGGCTCGTACGGCACTCCCAGTCATGGAGGGTCGAGGTTCCGTCCATCCAGAGTTCGCTCCCCGCCGTCGTGCTCATCGCCGAGGCGTTTTGGGCGGGACCCGCGTTGCCGTGGGCGACGGTGATGACCCCGATCGCAAATAGAACAAAGAGGAGCATCAGGACGCCAGCCCACTCTTGGGAGAACCGGTGGCGCCAATGTGCGTATTGCGGCTTGCTGCTGTGGTCACGCATGCTGACGTGCTCCTGGATTCAGGAACGGCTGCCAATATTACAAAGCGTTGGCAGGAAAGACCGAGCCACGGTGGGCATTTCAGGCGTCATTCCAGTCACGCTGCGGCAAGCGCGGGCGTTGAGACCTGTCGCGACAGGCCCAACGCCCGTTGCCCACTGCCCTATGCAATAAGAGGGCCACGCTTTGGGCCGAAAATGCGAAGGGCGAGCGGACGGTCCTGCCGTCCACTCGCCTGTCTCGCGTTTCCGCATCCCTTGCGAGGAAACGCCGGGTCAGCGCGCGATCGTCACCCGCGTCGTGCGCGACTGGCCGCCGGCCGTGAGGCGCATGAAGTAGGCACCCGCCCGCACCACGGCCCCTTGGTCATCCCGTCCGTCCCACGCTGCGACATTCGCCCCCGCCAAGCGCCACGCTTCGGGCAGACGTCGCACGAGCCGGCCCTGCGCATCGAACACGCTCACGCGCGAGATGCCGGCTGCGCGCTGGACGAATCGCAAGGCACACGCGCCGTTCGTCGGATTGGGCGCCACGACCGGTGGCGCATCGGCGAGCGCGCCCGCATCGACGCCGGTGGTCGAGCCCTTGCGGATGCGGTAGAGCCCGCCCTGATTGCTCACCACATAGAGTCCGCCATCGCTGGGGCGGTACGCGACATCCGCCGCACCCGTGAGCGTGGCGAATACTGTTCGAACGCCCGTGCTCTTCACGCGATAGAGGATACCCGCGCTCATGTCGGTCGCGAACATGTCACCGTCGAATCCCCAGTCGAAGCCCTCGGGAACCAGCAGACCGGAGGTGAGCGGGCTCACGACTCCGGTCGACGACACCTTCGAGATCCCACTTCCGGTGGCGGAACCATATTGTGTCGCATACATCCCGTTGCCCCAGACGCCGCCGGGACCGAACTTGAGATAGGCCGTGGCGAGCGCGTTCCACGACGTGAGCACACCGGTGGGCGAGACGCGGTAGATCGGGCCCGAGAATGCCACGCACGCATACAAGAAGCTGCCGTAGGCGCTGCCGCTGGGCGGGAACGCGAGGGCACCCGCATTCGCGAGCGTCGCGAACGTGGTGCTGGCCGTGCAACCGGCCGCGCGGCGGATCTCGCCGAGACTGTTGTCGGCGGAGTAAAGGAAGTTGCCGAACGCCCCGCTCGTACTGAATGCCAAGCCGACCGGGAACGACAGCGTGGTATCGCAGATGGACGTGCTGTTGTTCGAAGGGCAGAACCGCGTCAGGCCGTCGAAGCTGCCGTAGTAGAGGCAGGAATCCGGCCCGACGCTGAGCTCGATCTGCTTGGAGAAGTCGCCCGCGAGTTGAGCCCCGATGAAGCCGGGCTCGGTGAGCGTGAGTTGCGCCTGCGCTCGCGGCGCAAGGGCCGCTAGTACGAGCACGGCGATGAAGATCGATGGGACTCGGCGCGTGAGGGGCATGGCGGACCTCGTCGTGAATGTGGTCAATGGTGGCGGGCACTCGGCGATCCGTCGCGAGGCACGCAGGCGGCTCCGCTACGGGGAACCCCGCGCCCCGGAAATCATCACATGGAATCGCGCACGCTGGAACCCATGCGCGTGAATCCTGCTGCCCGCTCGGCGGCTTGCCGGTTCTGCTGCAGTTGGCGCCTGCGCATCGCTATTGGGCCAGCCCCTCGCGCCGCGCCACGGCCGCCTGAGATCGTCGAAGAGGCGCGCGCATCTGTTCTCTCACGCGGACGGCCTCCTGCGCGCGCCACCACACCTGCACTTTCGCCGGCAACATCTCCCAGCAATCGAACCTCCTTGACCGGCACGGCGGCAGCGTGCCCCAGCCTCACTCGAAGATGCTCAGCACCGGCTGCATGACCTCGAATCGCGCCGGGAACAACTCGCCCTGTGCGGGATCGGCGAAGAGCGCTACGTGATCCTGGGGCGCGAACGCGCGCTGCAGACGCGCCGCGTAGTTGCGCACGAGCACGCGCAGGTAGTGCGCCACGTCGTAGTCGGCCGCCTGCGTAGTGCGCTCGCGCACGAGCCCCGCGCCGCCCTCGTGCGTGCGGTAGACGCGCACGCGTTCACCGCGGCGCCAGCGCGCGCGACCGGCGGCGAGCATGGCCTCGTAGGGTAGTTCGCGCCGCGCGTGACGCGTGGCCTCGTACTGTTCGGGCGTCTTCGTGAGTCGCACGTGCGTCGCCACATCGTTCGTCGTATAAGTGCGCGCACGCAGCGCCATCACCGTGTCCACATAGGCCGCGCGCACGCCGGCCACATCGCGCTCGAGCAGCGCGCGTACCGCGCGGCGCAGGAACGCTTCGCCGAACGGCTCAAGCCGGCTCGATCGGAACGCGACGCCTCGGAGAGTGAGCTTGCCGTCGTAGCCCAGCAGCGCGTAGTTCTTCGGCTCGTGCGACAGCATCGCCGCATAGCGCCCTTCGAACTCCAGAGTCACGAGCGCAGGCAGCAGCGCCGCGACCTCCGCGACGGCCCGGCGCTCATCGGCCTCGCTCCAGTCGGGCGGCACCGCGAAATACACGCCATCGGTATCGGCTTCGAGACGCGTCACGCCGCGCGCTTCGAGCTCCGCGCAAATGCGCGCGAGCATCTCGCGGCCGCGGCGCGTGACCTCGTTCGCAGCATGCACGTCGGCGAAGCGCGTGAGGTCGCCACCGGCGGCCAGGTAGCCGTACGCCGTATTCACCACGAGCTTCATCGCAGCGGACGTGGCCTCGTGTGTGAAGCGTTCTCCCGAGCCCGCGGGAGCGGCCTTGGCCGCAGCCTTCGCCGCAAGGCGGCGCTCGACAAGCGCATCGACCAGCGCGAGCATCGCTCCCAGCGTGTCACGCTTGGGGCCGATCCGGAACGCGCGCATGAGTGACGGGTACAGGCTCGCGACGTCTGCCTTGACGACGCGGTCCGCTACGCCGCACGCGAACAGGTGCAGCGCCGCCCCCGTGTGCGTGGTGCCGTCATTCGGCTCATGCGCGGGCAAGGCCTGACCCGCGCGCAGGTACGCGCGCACGAGCAGCGGATCGATCACGCCCGTTGCCGCGCCCGCGTCGGCGAGCCGCTCGTAGCGCCGCGGCGCGATCTGCGCCAGCGCATACGCAGCGCCGCCCAGCAGGCGCGCAAGACCCGCGACCTCGACCACGTCGGCGGTCGCGTAGCGGCGCACGCGGTCGGGGTCGCTGCGGAAGGTGGTGTGGATCTGGTCGCCCGGGATGAGCACGCGATCGCTCGCGGCAAGCCCGAAGTGCCGCGCGACCGCCTTGAGTCCATGCCCGGGCAGTTCGCGGATCGCGAAATCGTAGCGCCGCACGGCATCGAGCGTATCGATGCACTCGCGCCCGGGGATCACGAGGCGCTTGACGTCGCGTGCCGCCGCGCGTTCGCGCAGGCCCAGCCCCGGAAGGCGGCCCAACGGCAATGACACGCCCAGGCGCCTCGCTCGTTCTGCAAGAAACGGCAGGTCGAAGCCGAACAGATTGTGATTCTCGATCACGTCGGGATCCGACGCGGTGAAGCTGGCGACGAAGCGCCGGATCAGATCGGCTTCATGCGCGTCGTCGTCACGCGCGCTCTCGAGCAGCTCTTCGCGGCCGTCGGGATGGCGGATCGCGATGAGGAAGATGCGGCTCGCGCTGGCCGCCAGCCCAGTCGTCTCGAGGTCGAACTGCAGCCGGTGGAGCTGATCGAACGCGAGGTCGCGAAAGTACGTTCGACCGCTCGTGACCAGGTACTGCTCCTCGGGCGAGAGGAACAGCACATGTTCCTTGCCGAGTTCGCGCATACCGTCGGGCTCGCGCCCCAGCCGCCGCGCGGCACCGCGCAACAGTGCGCGCCGAAGCTTGCCTCCGTCGGCCGCCGTGACGAGGAACCGCAGCGCCCCCGGGCCCGTGAGTTCGCGGTAGGTAAACGTGGCGCGCGCATCGCCGTCGGGCATGAGGTCCGCGCCCAGATGCTCGAGGTCGCGCAGCGAATCGACCAGCGCCCAAGGCCGGAACGGCTCGATTTCGTGCACGAGCCGGCCGTCGGCCGGCAGGCGGCGCCACACCGAGGCGCGCCCGTCGGCATCGGCCCAGACCGAAACGATGCCCGGCGTCGCGTCCCAGCCCCAGAGTCCTTCCTGCAGCGCCGCCTCGGGCGCGTTCGGCGAGATCATGGCGGCGAGGATAGCCGAGATGGATAGCCGAGATGGCGGCAGGCTGGCCCGGGCTGAGGTAGACTCTCCGCCGGGTCGGCAGACCACCCAGGCGTCGCCACGTGGTCCCGTGGGACCGCGAGCTGAACCTGCCGCGCAGCATCCCTTCTCGAGTCGCACCCGCGTATGCGGCGCGCGCCCGGCTGGCAAGATGGCGACCCCCGGCACCTGCGTCTTGCAGGCCATGAGCGCGCGTACCGTCTTGCGAGGATGCGTCATGCCCCGAGAGCCGATCCCCTTCGCCGTCGCTGACCTGAGTGTCTTCGCGCGCGCCCTGTCACGCGCACTCACCGCACGCGAGTCGGACGATCCACCAAGCCATGTCGAGATGCTGAACCTGCTCGCGCGCGCGTCCGGCCATCGCAATTTCCAGGCGCTGCGCGCGGCACACCGAGCACCCGCGACGCCGCTCGCCGCCGAGGACCGCACGCCGCTGCCGCTGTCGCCGCATGCGCGCAAGGCGCTGCGGTTGTTCGACAGCCGCGACCGGATGACCCAGTGGCCGAGCCGCTTCGCCGTGCAACGGCTCGCGATGTGGATCCTGTGGAGCCGGTTCGAGCTACGCCGCGTGTACACCGAGAAGGAAGTCAACGCGGTGCTCAAGGCAGCGAACCTGTTCGAGGATCACGTCACGCTGAGGCGCGAACTCATCAATCACCGCCTGATGTCGCGCACGAGCGACTGCGCCGAGTATCGCAAGCTCGCCGCGCGACCTGACGAGGATGCGCGCGCGGTGCTGCACGCGTGGCGGGCACGAGCGCGAAAGGCACTTTGATCGCCGGCGAGCCCAGCCCCGCAGAGCGGTGACGTGATGCAAGCGCTACGAGGGGCGTGCCGCGCGAGCGCGAAGCGGCATGCCCTCGTGGGGCGCGCTCGCGACACAGGTGCTCCTCAGTCCGGCTCCCGCTTGTGGAGAGTTCGACGGCCGATCGGCGGAGGCTCTTCCGGAAGCACCCAGGTTCGATGGAACAGCCCGTTGATCGCCGACGCCTCGAACGCCTCGGGATCGAACGCACCCCCGACCCATCGCTGCGTGTTCTTGTGCTCAGGATCGCGTCGATCAGCGAGCACTCGCAACAAGTCCTCGTAGCCCGGAACGCCACCGCAGTCCTCAGGCGGACAGGCGCGCGCGCCTTCGAGCACGAACGGATACTTGCCGTGTCCGGGATCCGGCGGCAACACGCGCAGGAGCTCGATGTCGTGCTCCCACGAGTCGCCGAAATCGTACTCGTACACCAGCCGATCGCCAGGTTTGAGCAACAGGGTGCCGAGCCGCACGCTCTTCTCAGAGCGAATCTGCGGCAGTTCGTCATCTCGCACGCCGTACTCGATTCCGCCGGCGCGGAACAGGTGAAGGTGGCTGTCGGTCCAGCCCATGACCCTCTGCAGTACGTCGTGAAATGCGGGGAGCGTGATGTTGGCGCGGACCCGAAGCCTTCGCCAGATGCGGGGCTCGACGTCGCGGAGCGTCACCATGAGTTCGAGCACGTCGATGGCGCCCCACGGGCGGGCGTTGGTGGCGATCGGCTTGGATGGTGCGACGCTCACTCCGCGCCGTGGCGCCGCAGCCGAGTCGCTCACAGGGTCGAGCCCGAGCGCAGCCCAAGTGCGGCCGAAGTCGTGACGCTCGTATTCAGGCTTGCGCCGATCCTCGATCTCGAACTCCTTGAGCATCGCGACGAGCTGCGGCCGCAGCGTCGCACTTGCCGCGGCCTCCCGAGGGGTGCGACCGCCGAACGCGGGCAAAGCCGTGTCGAGCCACGTCAAGTAGTGACGCTCGAGCATCTCGCGCATGACGGCGCGTATCTCGGCCGGCGGCTCGGGCCGCGCGACGCGCGGTGCAGGATCGGCCTGCGCCTCGCGCATCATGGATTCCGCACTGCGCTTTTCGCGTCGTTGGTGCTTGATACGCGTACCGGCCAAGCGCTCGACGCGCTTGCGCAGAGCATCCGCACGCTTGACGGAGTTCGTCTCGAGAAGCAGCAGGCCAGCTTGCATCCGCGCCCGCCCCACCAGAGTGTTGTCCCAGCCGGCGTGCAACTGGTTTCCCGGCCGCGAGAAGCTCACCACGTCGCCATCTTCATGTTCGTCGAGGTGACTGTCCTCGAGGGTGGCGAGCGATTCCAGGATCGTCGGCCGGTCGGCCTCTGCAACGTGGAAGTGATCGGTGCACAACACGAGTGGATCTCCGTCGGTGTTCTGCATGACGCGTGGCTCCATGCGCCGCCGGTCCTGTTCGCCCACCGCGAAGCGCCACTCGACGATCATCGCGAGTTGCGCTTCGGGCGTTTGCATTCTCTTTGCAGGCAGACTCTTGGTGCGCACGCGCAAGAACCGGCGGATACCCGCGATCACGTCGGTCGATTCCACAGGCATGAGCGGCCGCGGATGAAGGCCGCCGAAGGCGGTGACGTCCCCGTAGTCGACGACGATCGCCAAGAACGTCATCCAGCGCTGGGCACTGCGCGAACAACTCACGTCGTGCACGAAACGCATCTCTTGCGAGAGGCGATCGTGCAGCTCGAGCCCCACACCCGGCTCCACGCGGTGAACCTCCCAGAGCGACAGACGGCCCGCGAGATTGGCTTGAAGCGTGGTTCGTTCGAATTCCGAAAGTCGTGTGCCTCTTTGAGCGAGGAAAGCGGCGGCCGGTGGCTGGAGACCGTGCGGAAGCTGGTAGAGCAGCCATGGAACCATGAGCGCGAGTTCCTCCGGGTCCACTGGTTCCACCGCCGCTGCGCCATGTAGGCCGGCGGCCATCCAGGAGTCGCCGTAGGTGCCTTCAGCCCAAGCCATGATGTCCTGCGCGAGCGGTCGCTCTGTGCGAAGCCGTTGCCGTGCGAGTCGGCCCAGCGGGCTCGTGGCGGGCTCTTCCTGCCCCAGACAGCATTGCTTGTACTTCTTGCCGCTACCACACGGGCACTGGCTATTTCGACTGATCGACGACATGTGTGCTCGGCCTCGGCATGGGCGGGTCGGCGCAGGATTCAGGAATCGCGAGTCTGTATCAGCCTAGCATGCGCGGCGGCAGGCGAGCGGACGCGCATGAGCGCGCCCGCCCGTCACGCAGGCTCTGCCGCTACTGACTGCCCAAAGCGCGGGCGGCCAGCGTCGCCGGGAAGAGGTCCATGAAATGCGTCCAGCCCTTCTCGTGCGCCCTCGCCATTTCATCCTCGGGCAGGTCGGAATGCACCAGCGTCATCTTGGTACCCTCTGCGTGCGGCTCGAAGGTCAGCGTCACCGTGGACTCTTCGCCAAGCGTGTAGGGCGACACCCAGGTGTGCTGCAGGCGAGCCGGACGCTCGGTCTGCGTGAACCGGCCGTAGTGCGCAGTGTTGCCGACGAGCCAATAGAAGAACCCGTCGACCCTTGGGTCGAGCAGCAACTTGTCCGCCTCGGACCAGGGATTGCCCGGGATCTTGGGATCCAGCCAGGCGTCGTAGACTTCGGCCGGAGGCGCCGGGATGATGCGCTCGAACTGCAACGTCAGGGGCTTCGTCTTGTGTCTCATCGCTTCTTCTCCTTCTGCTTGTTCGTGAAGTGCTGTTCGAACCGATCCAAGCGGTTGTTCCAGAACCGTTCATACTCATGCACCCAACTCGAGACGAGCTTCAGCGGCTCGGGACGCAGCGAGACGAAGACCTCGCGGCCCCTCTTCTCGCGCTCGATGAGGCCTGCCCGCTCGAGCAGTTTGAGATGCTTCGTGACGGCGTTCAGCGAGACATCGAGCGGCCGCGCGATGTCGGTGAAGCGCGCCGGCGCCACCGCCAACCGCCGGAGGATGTCGCGGCGAGACGGGTGCGAGAGCGCAGTCATGACATCGGTCAACGGATCCATGAGAATATTACACCATAAGGTGTAATGACACGCGAGGGGTTTCTTCCGGTGCTCGTGCGGCAGGCGAATCCGTGCACAAAGTCTGGATGGGCATGGGTGAGCGTGCCATCCTCGCTCGGGGATCCGCAGTCCACCTTCACCCTTCGAGGCACGGTCCACCATGCGCATCGCAGGCTGGGGCCATGCGGTCTTTGCGGCGACCATAATCGCCATCGGGATCCTGGGTCTGGTCAAAGGCGAGTTCGCGCCGATCTGGCTGCCTGTGCCTAACCACCTGCCCGCGCACCAGGCACTGGCGTACCTCTGTGCGGTGAACTCGCTCGCATCGGGATTCGGGTTGTTCTGGCGGCGCTCGGCTGCGAAGGCCGCTGGCCTGCTGTTCTTGCTGCTACTGGCCTGGCTGGTGTTGATCGACGGGTACCTCTTCTTGCGCGAACCCGGCATCCCCGTCGCGTACGCAGCAAGCCAGACAGGCGTTCTGGTGGCGACCGCCTGGCTTTTGTCCGAGGCCTTCGCTGGCGATGGGAATCGTCCGCGGCGCGCATTCGCCGCCGGTGAACTGTGGCTGCGCCTTGCGCGCGCGCTCTATGGGCTGCCGTTGATCCTGTTCGGCGTCGCGCACTTCACGTACCTCGCCCGGACCACTTCGATGGTGCCGGCGTGGCTGCCGTGGCATCAGGCCTGGGCGTGCTTTTTCGGCGTGACGTTCATCGCCGCGGGCTTGGCGGTACTCACCGGCGTTCTTGCACGGCTGGCGGCCATGCTGTCGGTATTCCAGATCGGCCTGTTCACGCTTCTGGTGTGGGCGCCCGTCCTGGCGGCGACGCCCAGCGCTGGGGATTGGAGCGAGGCGGTGGTGTCATGGGCCTTGATGGCCGCCGGCTGGGTCGTGGCGGATTCTTACAGGGATCTGCCGTGGCTCTCGGCGCGTTCGCGCGAGAGCAATGCCTGATTCGAGCTGGGAACAGGTGGCCGGCGCTCGTGCGAGCGCCGGCACCTGATCCGGCTCACCGGGTGATGACGACCCTTACGACGCGGGTCTGCCCGGACACTGCAAGACGCGCGAAATAGACGCCGGGCTCGCTCCGTGCTCCGAGTGCACCGCGCCCGTCCCAATGGAGTACGTGTGCGCCCGCCGCATAGCGAGCGTTCGGGACGAGTTCGCGGACCTCGCGACCGGCAGCATCGAGGACCGTGAGCCGAACGTCGGCCTCGTCCCGCTGCGACCACGCGAGCGTCATGTCACCGCGCGTGGGAGTTGGAAACGGCGCTGCGAATTCGAGCGCCGATACGCGGCCCGGGGGCACGCCCGCCACACTCGTGTACGCGATCCGCCGGATCTCGCCCGTCTGATAGGCATAGTTGACCGCCTGGCGCACGTAGACGAGTGAACCGTCGGGCAGTTGCACGAAGTCGGTGACCTGGTCGAAGCCGGTCCCGAAATCGAGTGAATCGGCCTGGCCGGCCACCTGCGGCGCGATCGCCCATACTCCCGCAGTCTGATGGAGACGCCGGAACATGCCGGAATAGTAGTCCAAGAAGAACGCATCGCCCTCGTATTCCACTGGGAACCGGGCAGTGCCCACGGCCGGACGGCGGTACACGCCTGCCGAGATCACGACCAATCCGCTCGCATGCGTGTACGAATAGATCGGCGCGGTCATCCCGGCCGTAGTGATACCGGCACAAGTGGAGTAGGGATCCGGGCCTTCGAGCAGTGGCCAGCCCATGTTCGCCCCGCCGGTCGGGACGCGATCGAGTTCTTCCCACGTGTTCTCGCCGACGTCGCCAATGAAGAGCGCGCCGTCGAGCGGATCGATCTGGAAACGGAATGGATTGCGAAGGCCGATCGTCCAGACCAAGCGCGCGGTCGAATCCGTGGAGGTTGCAAATGGATTCCCGGCGGCTGTCAGCAGCGCGTAGGGCGCCGGACCGGCTCCGCTCGCGGGCAAGCGGCTTACGTCGAGTCGCAGGATCTTGCCCACGAGCACCTTGGGATCCTGCGCGGGGCAGCCCTGCGCGTCGTCACCAAGGCTCACATAGAGACGCTTATCCGGGCCGAAGCGGACCGTGCCCCCGTTGTGGTTCACCGCGTCATCCGGAAGATCGCGCCGAAGGTCGTAGCGCGAAGCGGCCGCGAACTGCAAAGCACCCGTACCGGTGCCGGCAAGGTCACCGGTGAGCGTGAAACGCGAGATGGCGACATGGTTCCCGGAACGCGAATCGCAATAGTGCACATACAGATATGGCGCGGCGGGAAAATCAGGATCGACGGCCACACCCAGCAACCCACGCTCGCTATCCACGGCGGTCACGTTCGGCACCACACCCACGGTGTAGGAGAGTGCGCCGACGATCAGCCCCACGCGCGCGGTGCGCTGTTCCACGTACACGATGCGCGCGGGTCGGCCCACGGGATCGTGAACCAGTGCGAGTCCCACCGGCGAGTCGAGTCCGGTCGAAAGCGCCGCGTCGCTGAAACCGGTCGGCAGGCTTGCCGCGCCCGCGTGCGCGAGTGATGCGGGAATCCATGCGAGCATCAGCATGAGTACCCACCGCGCTGAGGGCACGGGGATGAAACGCGACCGCCTCACCGGGACGTCTCTCGGGATCCCGCGAGCGCGAGCCGAAGGCCTCGAACGATCGCGTTCCCGACGCCGAAGTAGTTGCACATGACGGAGACCCTCGTCACCCAGTACGCCAACCGTACCCGGGCATGGACCATACAAGCGTACACCAGCCGGCGCACGGATCGCATGGCCCACACACCCACAAGCAAGTGCGAGGCCACCGGGCGAGTATCTGACAATCTCGAAACGTACGCGGCGTGAAGCCTCCACCCGCCTTGCGCCAACGCGGACGCTCCGATGCGCTTGCATGCGACAAGCGGCATTTCAGCAACCGTGGCGGCCGCGTAGGGTCGGCCCTCGCTCACATAGGCCGCAGAGCAGGAACTACAAGACGGGCTGGTTGTTACATTCGATTCCCGCGAGCGGAGTGATCGCGTTGCCTTTTCCGGGGTCATGCTTGGCGATGGCCGTCGCGACACACGCGCCGGGGCCCGGATTCCTGCCGCTCGACACATCGAGTCTGGTGGGACGCTCATGGTGCAATTAGGGTTGGCGGTTTCACCCCTCGTGCACTCCGACCACTTCCATGGAGCCGCTCCCGCATGAACACGTTCCCCACCCGACGGACCCCGGCGTGCCCGATGGCTGACCGGAAGGGTCGTGATCCGCGAATCATGATCGCAATGCTGCATGCCATCGCACTCCTGCTTCTGCCAGCGCACCCGAGCGGCGCCGCCACGACATCGGCAGCAGCGAAGCCCGCCGCGCCACCGACGCCCGCGCTCGAGAAGGTCTCGCTGGATGGCCTGGCGTTCCGCAGCATCGGCCCAGCGGTCACCGGCGGGCGCGTGATCGACATCGAAGTGAACCCGCGCGATCACTCCGAATACTACGTGGCATCGGGACATGGCTCGCTGTGGAAGACGACCAACTCGGGCGTGACGTTCGCCCCCGTCTTCGACGACCAGTCCTCGTTCTCGATCGGTGCGGTGACGATCGATCCGTCGAATCCGAATGTGGTGTGGGTCGGAACCGGTGAGAACAATGCGCAATCCAATGTCGTGCCGGGCGACGGTGTCTACCGAAGCGATGACGGTGGCAAAAGCTGGACGAACAAGGGGCTCAAGGCCTCGCAGCAGATCGGCGAGATCGTGGTCCATCCGCACCACCCCAACGTGGTGTGGGTCGCGGCCTACGGTCCGCAGCGGACCTCGGGCGGCGACCGCGGCGTCTTCAAGACGACCGATGGCGGCAAGACCTGGGTGAATGTGCTTCACCCAAGCGACAACACCGGCTGCTGGGACCTGCACATGGATCCGCGCGACCCCGACGTGCTCTACGCCGTGGCCCACCAGCGCCAGCGCACCCCGGGCATGGGCGTCTCCGGCGGCGACGAGAGTGCGATCTACAAGACCACCGACGGCGGCACGATCTGGACCCGGCTCGAGGGTGGCCTGCCGCAGAAGAAAGTCGGGCGCATCGGCATGAACCTGTCGCCGGTGGATCCCGATCGCCTTTACGCGCTCGTCGACGCCAAGGAGAAGAAGGACAAGGGTACGTACGTGAGCAACGACGCCGGCGCCAGCTGGACGCGAGCGAGCGACTACGAGTCCACGTATCCGTTCTATTGCCAGAAGGTGTTCTGCGACCCCAAGAACATCGATCGCGTCTTCGCGATGGACATGTTCAACCAGGTCTCGATCGACGGTGGCAAGACGTGGTCGCGACTCGGCGAGGATAAGAAGCATGTGGACAACCATGTGTTGTGGATCGATCCGGACGATGCGCGCCACCTGCGCTCGGGTAACGACGGTGGGCTTTATGAATCGTTCGACGGCGCCGCCACGTGGGCCTTCAAGTCCGTGCTGGCCATCGCCGAGGTCTACAAGGTGACGGTCGACAACGCGAAGCCGTTCTACAACGTGTACATCGGCACGCAGGACAACAACAGTCTCGGTGGCCCCTCGCGAACGCTGAACTCCAGCGGCATCACGAACAGCGACTGGACGTTCACCGAAGGCGGCGACGGCTTCCAATCCCAGGTCGACTGGGCGGATCCGAACATCGTCTACTCACAGGCCCAGTTCGGCGCGCTCGTGCGCTACGACAAGAAGACCGGCGAGCGGCTCTACCTGCGCGGCTTCGAGGATTCGGGCAAGCCCGCGTACCGGTTCGACTGGGACACACCGCTGCTCGTGTCGCCTCACGACCACACGCGGCTCTATCAGGGCGCGAACATGGTGCTGCGCTCCGACGACCGCGGCGAGAACTGGCGCGAGATCAGCCCCGATCTCACGCGCGGCGTCCCCAAGGAACTCACGCGTGTCATGGGCCGCAGCTGGAGCATCGATGAGATGGTCACCAAGGGCGACAACGCCCACATCACCGCGCTGGCCGAATCGCCGGTCGACGAGAAGCGTCTCTATGCCGGCTCCGGAGACGGACTGCTGAACTTCACGCGCGACGGCGGCAAGACGTGGCAGCGCGGCGAGCTTCCAGGATTGCCCGGAACCGCGGGGATCCACCAGATCACCGCCTCGCCCACCGATGCGAATGTCGCCTACGCCGCATGCAACAACTTCTATGCGGGCGATTACGCGCCGTATCTTTATAAGACGATCGATGGCGGCGCGCATTGGACGCTGATCAACGCGAATCTCCCCGTGCGCGGATCCACTTGGTCGATCGCCGTGGACGATGTGAACCCCGACTTGCTGTTCGTCGGCACGATGACGGGCGTGTTCGTCTCGAACACGCCGAAGATCGAGTGGGTCAAGCTCAAGGCCGGCCTGCCCACGACCGTGCAAGTGACAGACATGACCATTCAAAAGGATCATCACGACCTGGTGGCCGCCACCTTTGGCCGCGGTGTGTACATCCTCGACGACTACACGCCGCTGCGCAGCCTCGATGCGAAGCGGCTGGACGAGCCCCAGGCGATGTTCGCACTCTCCGACGCGCCGATGTTCGTGCAGGCCGATCCGCTGGGCTTCCCGGGCGTGGGCTTCCAGGGCGCATCGTTCTTCACCGCTGCGAATCCCCCGATCGGCGCCACGATCACCTATTTCGTCAAAGAGGACTACAAGTCGCTTAAGAAGCAGCGCGACGCAGCGGAGACGAAGCTTCAGGAGGCCGGCAAGGACGTCGCCTATCCGAGTTACGAGACACTCAAGAAGGAAGCCGCCGAGCAGGATCCCTACCTGCTTTTCGTGATCTCCGATGGCGCGGGACGGGCCATCCGCCAGATCAAGCAACCGATCAAAGCGGGGGTGCATCGGGTGACCTGGGACTTCCGCACGAGCCCGGTGGTGCCGATCGCGCTCGAGCCGCCGGCGAACCCGGCACCGTGGGATTCGCCGGATCAGGGCTACATGGTGACGCCCGGTTCGTACCAAGTGGCCATGTACCGCTATCAGGACCGCAAGCTCACGGCTCTGGGTTCGCCGCAGACCATCAAGTGTCAGCCGCTGCGGCTCGCAAGCGTACCGCCCTCGGATCTGCCAGGCCTGCGTGCGTTCAATGAGAAGGTCGCCTCGCTCGCGCGTGCGATCGCCGCAGCCGATGCGCATCGCTCCAAACTGAGCGAGGTGCTGCCCTATCTGGAAGCGGCGGCGGTGAGCGTGCCCAAGGTCGATGAAACTGCGCTCGCCGAGCTCTCCTCCCTGAAGGCGCGGCTCAAGGAGATCGACGAATCGCTCAATGGCGACGACGTGCTCACGCGCTACGAGGGCCAGGCACGCATGTCGCTCAAGGGCCGCACCGATCTGATCACCGGCTCGCTCTGGGCCACCACGGCCGGCCCGACCGGCACCTACCAGAAGGCGTATGACGAAGCGCGTGCCTCCTTCGGCAAGGTGCTCAGCGAACTGCGCGC
>JANYBS010000067.1 GCA_025360715.1 Candidatus Eiseniibacteriota bacterium
CCAGCGACCACTTGTACCTCAGGATCTCTCGGATCTTCCGCATGGAAAGTCGCTCGGTCGCCATCCCTGCCCCTCGGTGAGGGGCGGATGGGCGCCTGGACTCCCCAGTGCCGCGTCCCGCTCGGACACCCGCCCGGTCAGCTGGGCAGGATGGCCTGTTCACGATGACCGGACCACCTGTTCACGATGCCGATCCAGGTGTTCACGATCCCGATCCCGGCGTTCACGATGTTCCGGGATGGCTGTTCACGATGGACCGATCCGAGTGTTCACGATGGACCGAAATCCGCAGGTTGCGCCCTCGGTCCCACGACTTCTGGCTCGGTGATGCTCGCCGCGAGTCGGGCCTCCAGCACCGAAAGCGCGGCCGCAAGCTCCAGTCGCTCTGCGTCGAACTCGGCCAGCCTGCGTCGCGATTTTTCGATCACACGGAGCTGGGTTTCACGATCATCCGAGGGGTTCAAGGGTCACTCCAACTCGGTCTTTGTGCGGCCACGCGCGACCGTCGCGGGCAAGGGACTCGTCTGCTATTCTCGCCGCCTACGGCGGCAATGTCGCCACGCTGAATCCAGGCCCATGAGGCATCGATGACCAACCGTGACCTCCTTGAACATGACCCGAAGCTCGCTGAGTTGGTCCGGCGCCTGGTGGCGACCTACCAGCCGGCGAGGCTCTACCTCTTTGGTTCGAGAGGCCGGGGACACGCGGAGCCGGGCAGTGACTACGACCTGCTGATGGCCTTCGACAGGCTTGAAGGCCCTGCCTACCGGATTGCCCAGGAGGCCCACACGCTCGTCTGGGGACTCGGAATCTCCGCGGACATCCTCGTTTGGGCGCGCGACGATTTCGATCGCCGGTTGTCCCTCAAGGCTTCGCTGCCTGCCACGGTCGTTCGCGACGGGATGCTCCTTCATGCCGCCTGATCCGGCACGGATCGCCGAGGCGCGCCCGTGGTTCGTGAAGGCGGACCACGATCTGCGGGCTGCGGCGGTGCTGCTGGCAGCAACGCCGCCCCTGCTCGGTGAGGCCGACTACCATTGCCAACAGGCCGCCGAGAAGTCGCTGAAGGGCTACCCGAGTTGGCATGACCTGCCATTCGGCAAGACGCACGATCTCGCGGCGATCGGCGGCCTTTGTGTTGCGAACGACGCCAGCTTCGAATCAGTCTGCCAGCGGGCCGATCGCCTCAGCGTTTTCGCGTGGGCGTTTCGGTACCCCGGTGACCCGGAGGAGCCGACCCGAATCGAGGTTGAAGGTGCGCTCGCCCTTGCACGCGAGGCTTACGAGGCAATGCTCGCGAAGTTGCCGCCGGAGTTGCGTCCCTGAGTTTGGCTTGCAGGGCGGGATCGGCGACGTGGTGTGCCCCGCGCCGGCTGCTGAGCGTGTCGGAAGAGGCGAACAGTGGAGCCACCGACGAAAGCCGTGAAACGTGCCCTGCGTGAGCTGGCCGCTCGCGCGCAAGGCAAGGATCTGCGCCGCGCGCTGCTGCCGGTTTCGGCCGCGCTCGATGAGCTGAAGGCGGGCAGGTTGGAGAGTGGAGACCTCGTGCAGATCATCCACGAGTTTCACGACGGACCGGCCCGCGAGCCCTACAACGGCGGCCACAGGTGGGCCGTCGCCTAGGCAATTGCGAACGGGTTGGTTGAGCGACAGGCGCCGCCTGCCGTCGTTGAAAACTACCGCGGAGCCATCGAGTTCTTCGCGACGGCGCTGGAGGGTGAGCATTGAGTTCTGAGATTCGGAAGGTGTCCGAGTGACGCCAAAGATGGCCCAGGGTGCAGCCAGGCAAGCGCCGAAGGTGAGACGCGTTCGTGCGGGCGATCATGAAGTTCTTTCCGGACTCGTCGATGTGGTCGGGCCGGAGACATACGCCACCTGGGTGGAGATGCTGCGCTCGCTGGTGCCGCAGGGACGGACCCACCGACTCGCTGTGGTAGCTGCAGGCATGCTGCAGCATGCGGTGAACGTGGCAATGCGCCGGAGCCGTCGCCGGGCGCCCAGCGCTAAAGCATGCAAGGCGTTGATCGCGGCGACGGAAGATCTGGATGCATCGGGCGAGCACGGGGAGATCCCGGAGGTGCTCAAGAAGCTGTTTCGCGACGCGGGCGTCTCGCCAAATCGCGTCAACGCTCGCGGCGACGCCTACAGCATCATTGACACCGCCATTCAGGAGTTCGTGGGCTGGGAAGACATGCCGTGGGAGTGAAACGGCCCGGTACTTCCCGCAGGTCCAGACCGGCTCCCCCGGAGGTGAATGAGCGTCCCGCCCGCCCGGCACGCCAAGGTTCCACGAGCCCGCGAATGGGCTCACGGCCGCCGCAGTATGTTCTAGCGCTGAACCATCACCCCACTGAACGGTTCACGAGCTGCCCGCGGTGTGCAGTCTTCACGCGTGTTCGGAAGCTCCCGCTCGTTATCCACGTTGAAGGCGCGGGGCTCTTCGTACTCCAGAAGTCGTGCCGCGTGTGCCCATCGTGCGAAATGTCAATCGTCCGCCAGAGGGAACTCGAGCCGCTGATCGCGGCGAGCTTCCCGTCGATTCGGGCCTCCGGCAGCCGCCTCGACTACCTCATCCTGGGAACCATCGACCGCGAACACTGGCGCACCGGCCGTACCGCCGGCAGTTCGATCAGTAATCTCGTCGAGCACCTGGCCGACTTCAAAGGCGAGGTGACGCTCGAGGTTGCCGCTGGGGGCTGGGACCCTACCCGCCCGCGACGCTGAGCAGGCGCGGTAACTGGCGCGTCGAAATCGCGTCGAGCGGGCAAGCGGTCGAGTGGTGAGGGGCAATCAGAGATAGATCTGTACCCAGCGCTCTCCAAGGGACTTGCGCGAACCCCGTAAGTTCGTGTAAACACACCCGCGGAGAGGTGCGAGAGCGGCTGAATCGGGCGGTCTCGAAAACCGTTAAGGGGGTAACTCCTTCGAGGGTTCGAATCCCTCCCTCTCCGCCAGTTTGGCGCGCAAGCCCAATGGACAGCGCCTGTAGCACGAGACCCGCCCGCCAATCCCCCGGGGGCGGGTTTCTGCTTTCAGTGGCCACGAATGGTCAGCTTCGGTCACCGAGGGACTCTGAAGGGGTACCCAAAGGGTACCCGGCGCGACGCTGAACCGCCGTTGACCGAGACGCAGCCCAGTCAAGGAGCTTCCTAAGCACAGGGACGCAGTTTTCGACCGAAATCAACGCTTCACGCCAAGTCATTGCGGACAGCGTTGACCTTCCCCCCAGAAGCTGACTCAGTGTGAGTTGCCAGTCCTCTGCTAGCTTTCGTGGCGAAGGAGGACGTATGGCAGGCACCGGGAAGCGCGACACCGAAGAGCAGATCATCGCGATCCTTGAAGGAAGCCGAGACCGCCAATACCGTGGGTGAGGTGCTCCGCCGGCACGGCGTGACGCCCCACACGTACTACCGCTGGAAGTTGAAGTTCGCGGGCATGGACGTGAGCGAGGCGCGGCGGTTGAAGGCGCTCGAGGACGAGAACCGCCGACTCAAGCGGATCGTGGCCGACCCGACGCTCAACATTCAGATCCTGAAAGAGGCGCTGGGAAAAGACTGACGACGGTCGCGGCCCGGCGCGCCGCCGTCGATGGTGTTGACCTGCACCTCATCGACGCCCGGCTTGCCCGCGACGGTGATATCGAACCGAATAGATCAGCTTGCCATGCTCGCGCTCGAGCTCGACGGACTGGACCACGCCATTCGGCACCCTGGCGAGCGCGGTCGATGTGGCGGCTGCCTTCGTGATCTTCGCCTGCGCCGCAAGGGCCCTGTCCGAGTTGGCGGGGTTCGAACGACGCACGGGGTGCCGGTGCGTGGACGCCGCCGCGACATCGAGTGCGCAACCGGTCACGAGGATCAATTGAGAGCGGCTCGGGTCAGATTCATCGAGTTCTCCTCCTCCTAGGCGATGGGTTGGACACGGCTCATCGAAGGGATCTTCGTCAGTTCTCTCGCACGCGTGTCAGCGGGGTGACAATGGAGTGCGGTGAAACGGGCCGTCGTTTGGGCACCATTCACCTCACTGGAGTGCAGCCCGCCGACCGACCCGCGCGAAGCCCCGTCCTCTGCGTTTGAAAGACCGGACCTGGAATTGAACGTCTTACGTGTCCGCTCTCGCGATCTCGGCCGCAGGCGAGTCCCGCGATGACGACCCTTGGGTGCTAGTCGGCGCCTAGGAACCACTTTGAGACCATACGACAATCGCACCCATTCGGTGGCCCCGTTCATGCATCTTTCTGATGTGTGAGGCAGGCCGCAAAGATTCCTGCACACTCAGGGCATCGCCCGACTAAAGGAGGAATCGATGTATCTCCGCAACCGCAGTTTTGCCGTATTCACACTGGCAACGCTTCTGGCCGTCTCGGCCGGATGTGGCAAGGACAGCAAGAGCCCAATTTCGCCGATCGTCGACACCACCGCCCCGACGGTCATCTCCACCAATCCGCTCGACGGCGCCACCGGGGTCGCCGTCATCACGGCAACCTTCAGCGAGACGATGACCGCCTCGACGATCACCACCATGAGCTTCCTGGTGACCGGACCGGGCGCGACTTCCGTGCCGGGAACCGTGACCTACAACCCGACGACCAACACGGCGAGATTTACGCCGACCAGCGCCCTCACGGCCAGCACGGCATACACGGCGACCATCACGACCGGGGCCAAGGACGCCGCGGGTAATTCGATGGCGAGCAACAAGGCGTGGGCCTTTACGACCCTCGCGGCCTCCAGCGCCCAGTCGGCGCCGGTCCTCGCGTCGGCTTCCGGTTTCGCGGTTCTGGCCGGCTCGACGGTCACCAACACCGGCGCCACCGGGCTGACCGGCGACCTGGGTGTGAGCCCCGGAACGGCCGTGACGGGCTTCCCGCCGGGCACCTTCACCGGTGCGAAGCACGCCGGCGACCCGACCTCCGCAGCGGCCATGGCGGACCTGACCGTGGCCTACAACGATGCGGCGGGCCGCACCGTGGGACCGGTCACGGTCGCCGGAAATCTCGGTGGTCTGACGCTGCCCCCGGGCCTCTACAAGTCGACGTCCTCACTCGCGATCTCCTCGGGTGATCTAACGCTCGACGCCCAGGGCGATCCGAATGCCGTGTTCATCTTTCAAATGGCTTCGACGCTGACGACGACGTCCGGTCGCTCGGTGATCCTGGCAGGTGGCGCCAAGTCGACGAACGTCTTCTGGCAGGTCGGCAGCTCGGCGACCCTCGGCTCTACATCGGTATTCAAGGGCACCATCATGGCGAATCAATCGATCACCCTGAGCACCGGGGCGTCGCTGAATGGCAGGGCGCTCGCCCGGATCGGCGCGGTCACGCTCGCGACCAACGCCGTGGTCGTGCCCACGCCTTAGCGCTGCATGGTCGGCGGGCCGATCTCCGACCCGACACGACGCAACGAACACCAACACGCCGGCCCCGGTTGGGCAGGCGTGTTGGCGTTGATTACGGACGATTCCCTCACTCCACCAGCCCCAGCTTGGCGCGCAAGCCCAATGGACAGCGCCTGTAGCGTGAAACCCGCCTGCGTCCCCCACGGGCGGGTTTCCGCTTTCATGTGTGGCGCCTGATGCCTGATTCGCTGGGGGGTGTCCTCGACGGATTGCCGCTCCTCGACACTGGTGAAGCCCTTTTGCTCGGCGACGCAATCCTGTTGCCCGCCCGGATCAAGCTAAAGTTCCCTACGATCGAGCCGCTCAGCCAAACTCGAAATGTCTGGCAGGAGTGGGGCGATAGGGCGCCCGACCCGGTTGCAGTGGCTGAAGCAGTCGAGACTCTGCGCCGTCAATCCAGAACAGCTGGCTAGGTGCAGGCCCAGTCGCCTTTGAGCGTGCGCGGGCAGCAACTTTGGTGGCTGGCGTGGGCGGTTCGTGGCTCTCGTTTCTTGGGGCTCCAAGGCAGAGGATTGCTAACCGATTTGCTAACCAACTCCTCCACTGATGGCTACAAGCCGGTACAGGACAGTCAGCGGCCGTCGGTAACTTGTTGCGGCTGCTACTCGGCGATACAATCCGATACCAGTTGACGTGACGGGCCTAGAACTCGAAAACCGTTAAGGGGGTAACTCCTTCGAGGGTTCGAATCCCTCCCTCTCCGCCAGCCCGCGGACGTGCGCCTGAGTCGCTGCGCGCCTCGAGCTTGGCGGTCGCGAGCCCGCCCATGTGGCGGGCTTCTTTGTTTTTGGCCATGTTGCCATTTCCGCTCACGGAGCCGCCGCCATGACCGATCCCGCCGCCCGCGCGCTCGTCCGCCACGCACCGGCCACCGTGCACGGCCGCTACCTCGTGCGGCCGCCCGCGGGCGCCCCGGCCGGGGCCGCCGCGACCACCGCCGCCCCGTGGCTGATCGGCTTCCATGGTCAGGCGCAGTCCGCGGCCATCATGCTCGAGCCTTTCGCGGCTGCGGCCCCCAGCGCCGCGTGGCTCGTCGCCTCGGTGCAGGCGTTGCATCCGTTCCCAGTCCGCAGCACGGGCGCCGCGGGCTTCAACTGGATGACGCGCGAGGACCGCGAACTGCACATTGCCAGCAACATCGCCTACGTGAACAACGTCTGCGGCCAACTCGCGGCCGAGTTCGGCGCGCCATCGCACATCGTCTTCGCGGGCTTCTCGCAAGGCGTGGCCATGGCGTATCGCGCGGCGCTCTCGGGCGCGCGGGCGGCGGCGGGCATCATCAGCGCCGGCGGCGACGTGCCGCCCGAGTACCGCAGCACCGGCGCGGCCACGCAGCCTTGGCCGCGCGTGCTCGCGGCCACGGGCGCGTCCGATGAGTGGTACACGCCGGCGAGGTTCGCCGAGGACGTGGCATTGCTCCAGGCCTACGCGCCCAAAGTGACCACGCTCACCTTCGCGGGCGGCCACGAGTGGAACGCCGAGCTGATCGCAGCAGCCCGCGAGTTTCTTGGGACGCTCGCCTGAGCGCCCCATGCACAGCACGCACCGCACACGCCGCACGCATCGCTTGAATCCGCGCGTCCCGGCAGCTTAGTCTCGCCGCCTCGCGCCCCCCAGCGACGAAGCTCTCGCGGCTACGGTGCCCACCGTTTGCCGCGGACCGTTCCGCCGGCCGTGTTGGCCGGTCCCCGACATGACCGGAGATGCGCATGGCCGCCCGATCCCCGCTTGGGATTCTCGCTGCGTTCGTCTTGGTGGTCACTGCCTGCTCGAGTCGAGCGGCTCTCGCGCAGGGTGCCGCTTCGGATTCGGCGGCGGCTGACTCCTCCGACTCGCCATCGGTCGAGATCCTACTCGATGACTACAACATCCAGGACAGCGTCGTGCCGCAGGGGTTCTCGCGGGAGTTCATCCTGCATCGCGTCGTCCACGTGCTCACGGCTGCCGGTGCGCAGGATCAAAGCACGGGCAGCATCCCGTATCTCGAAGGCATGGACATCGCGGACCTTCGCATCACGTGCACGTCGCCCACGGGGCGAAAGACCACGCTGCGGCCTGAAAAGATGTTCGATCGGCTGACGGTTCGCCTGGGCCGCTTCGAGATGCGCGAGAAGACCTTTGCGCTGCCGGGCCTGGTCGCGGGTTCCCGGATCGAGACTGACCTTCATCTGCGGCTACTCGATGCGAAATCGCTCGAGCCGGTCTTGCTTCCCATGCAGCGCGATGTGCCCGTCCGCCGCTTCGCAGTAAGTGTGCGGCCTTGGGTCGAAGTGCCGTTCGTGATGCGCACGAACACCCATCTCGCCAGTGTCGGCAGTGTCCAGACCGACCCCGGTGGCCGCATCCGTGTGTCGGCCACCGATCTGCCCGCGTACCGCCACGAGCCCAGGGGCCCAAGCGCTATCGATTCGCGCGCCATGGTACTCGGCTCCTATATCGAGCCCGCAGCAAGCCAAGGCATACCGTACCTCAAGAATCTTGCGCAGTCGGAGCTTCGCGAGCTTGGCCAGATGAAGGACCAGGCCAACGACTCGCTTTACGCGATCGTTCGCCGCGTCACATACGGTATCGATGGCGATAAGGCACGTGCGCGGGCCTTGTTCGATTTCTGCCACGCTGAGCTGCGCAACAACGATGCAGGGCCGGATTCAGGCAAGGCGCAGATCCCCGACGGCCTGTTCGGACCAGGACTGCTACGCACACTCTTCGTGCAGCGCGTGGGTTCGAGTGCATGGGTCGACCTTGCATACATGGCCTTGTGCCGCACGGCGAGGCTCGATACGCATGCAGGACTGCTCGTGAGTCCGGTGTTCGAAGCCTTTGACCCGGGACTCGGCGCGGCCGAGAGCTTCTCGTCGATGATCGTCGGTGTTGGCGCCGAAGACGGGTACATCTGGTCACAGCCGGGGGACTACTGGACGCCATTCGGGATGATCCCTCCCCAGTTGCAGGGCGCGCCAGGAATCTTCAGTGACTTTTCGTACGCCACGTCGGGTCACACGCTTGACGCAACGCCCGAGCAGTCCGAGCTCCAGCGCGTGGCCACTCTCACACTCGGCTCCGATGGCACCCTGACCGGCGACGTCGTTGAGCGCCGAACCGGATACGAAGCCATGAGCTATCGCGAGGCCCTTCGCGGGCTCGACGCGGCCGGGCTCGCGTCTGCGATCGAGCGCGATGCTCGTGATGTCTACCCCGCGATCGAACTGGACCACGCGCTGGTGTTCGGGCTTGAAGACGTGGCGCAGCCCTGCGAGACGCGATATCACCTCACACTGCCGGACCATGCGCAGTCGGTGGGGGACCAGCTGGTCGTGCCGCTATCGTACTTCCCGCGCCTGGCCGATCTGAGCTTCAACGATTCGCGGCGAACGCAGCCGATCGAGCTCCCGTGGGGGCGGTGCGAGACGGACACCGTGCGCATCACGATGCCGGCTGCTTTCCACATCGATCCATCGCCGCCAGATGCGATCGCCATTGCGCCGATTGGCGAGGGGCGCACGCATCTGCAGCTGCTCGACGATCACCGCACCGTCGAGTACTCGTGGCGCGCGCGAGTGGGTGGTGCCGGCGAGCGTCGAGTGACGCCCGAAGGCTACGCCGGGCTGCGCGATGTGCTCATGCGTGTGCACACGGTGGCGAGTCTGCGTGTGCCGGCACGCGGCGCGGTCAGCGGCCGCCCGGGGAAGAATTGAAAGCCTCGCCCTCGCGAACGTTCATCGGGTCGGCGTGCGTGATGTGTCTGGGCTGCGCCTTGCTCGTGCTCGCGCCGGTTCGCGCCAACGCGGTAAGCGTGCCGCCGCCCGAGTGGGTGCGCGCGCTCGCCGACTCCCAGGCATCTGCGCTGTCCGGGGACGCGGTGATCCTGCTCGACCGCACGGATGTGACCTTCGAGCCCGACGGCCGCATGCTCGAGTCCCACCGCGTCGCCATGCGCGTGCGCGCACCAAAGGCGATGGAACGCGCGGTGGCCACCGCGCCCTACGTGACCAACGAGAGTCGCGTGCTCGACCTGAACGCGTGGGTGATCCCGAGCGACGGCAAGAGTGTCTCGCTGGCGCGCGATGCCGCGGCTGACTTGGATGCCGCCCCGAATGACGTGTTCCATGAAGCGCGCGTTCTCGTGCTCTCGCCGGGCAGCCACATGCAAGTTGGCGCGTTGTTCGCGTTCGAGTCGCGCATCGAGCGCCGCCCGGCATATCTGCAATTCGAGTATGCGTTCGAGGGATCCCTGCCCACGCAGAAGTGCCAAGTCGCCCTGCATCTTCCCGCGCAGTGGCAGGCGCAGGTGTATCGCTTTGGTGCGGATTCGACGGCGATCGTCGACGAGGCGGGCGCGCTCCAATGGTCGAGCCGCGACCGCGAGGCGTTGACCGACGAAGTTGCGGCGCCATCGCAGATCCAGCGTGCGGCCCGGCTGTGCATCAGCCTGACGCCGGCGCACCCGGTGAGCGCGGCGAGTTTCAGCGATTGGGCGCAGGTGGGCGCCTGGCTCGCGCATCTGGCGGCGCCGCAAGCGTCCGCCGACGGTGCCTTGAGCGCCGCCGCGAGTGGCGCGTGGGGATCGAGTCCCACCGAACGTGGTCGCATCGCAGCGGTGGGCAGGCTTGCGCAGGGTGTGCGCTATGTGTCGATCCAGCTGGGCCTGGGTCGTGGCGGGGGCTATCAACCGCGTCCCGCGACGCGGGTCTTCGCCAATGGCTTCGGCGACTGCAAGGACAAGGCGAACCTGATCGCCGCGCTGATCCGCGCCAATGGCGGCGCCGCGTATCTTGCCGCCACGCGGCCGGGCGACGCGCAGGACGTGCGGGCGGACTGGCCCACTCCTCAGCAGTTCGATCACTGCATCGTCGCAGTTGCCGTGAGCGATACGCTGCGTGCACCTGCGGTGATCGCCCATCCGAAACTGGGGCATCTGTTGTTCATCGATGCGACCGATCCGTACACACCGGTGGGTGAGCTGCCGCGCGCGGACCAGGGTGCGTACGCGCTGCTGGCTTGGCCGGAGGGAGGCGAGCTGGTTCGCCTCCCGGAGGCGCCGCCCGAGGCGGAGGGCACGTGGCGGGAAGTCGAAGCCGAGCTCAGCGCCGACGGTGCGCTGCATGGGCGCGTGCGGGAAGTGCGCCGTGGTGAAGATGCGGCCGCGCTTGTGGCCGCCATCGCGACGCGCGGCGCGATGGCGGTCAGTGCGGAACTGCGCGATCAGGCCGCGGCCATGTTCGCGAATGCCACGGTCGGCGCACCGCACGTCACATCGGCGGACGATGGCGCTGAGCGCGTCGAATACGACCTGACGTTGCCGACATTCGCACAGCGCTCCAGCGACGGCTCCCTGACGATGCCGCGCCGGCTGTTCGCGTGTGCGATCGACAAGCTGCCGCGCGTCGATGCGCGCCGTTGCGATGTGATGCTCGAGGCGGACCATGTGCGCGAGCGGATCGCACTCAAGCTTCCCGCGGCCTACGGGCTCGCGAGCGTGGAGCCCGAGCCCGAAATGCGCGAGGCGGCGGGGGAGTACCGCGTGAGCGCGGTGGCAAGGGCGGGTGTGCTCGAGATCGATCGCGAACTCACGATCGCTGCGCGCCGGCTGCCGGCCTCGAGCTATGAGGACGTACGCCGATTCCAAGGCAAAGTGATCCGCGCCGAGAAGGCGCTGCTCCTGCTCTCGCCTTTGCACTAGTGCGCGCGCCCGCCGCAACCCTCAGCGGCGCCCCCTGCTGGGGACAAAAGCGCTAGCACGCCGGCCCGCGCGGCGCGTTACTGACCCGCCCACGCCCTTTCGCGCCACATAACGCCCTTAGCGGTCATCAACGGGGTCAATTCGCGCCCCGATGGCGGTCCCGCTTGAACTAGCGCCTGCTAAGCCATTACCTTGTGCTCGCGGTCCCATGGCAGATACCCCCGAGGCGCCGAAGCTCATCCGTCCGATCTTCGATGCACAGTCTGCCGGGCTCGCGGACGTTCGGACCGGGATTGCCCCCAGTGGTTCCGGCCGGATGATCAGGGCTCCTGTGCACCCCCTGCACGCGGGAGCCAAGTGCGACAAAGCAGCATCCTGAGCGGAGAGATGTCCGAGTGGTTGAAGGAGCACGATTGGAAATCGTGTAGACGTTAATAGCGTCTCGTGGGTTCGAATCCCACTCTCTCCGCCATCCATACGCACCACGGTTGCCTGAGCGAACTCCGTGGTGTGGATGGCGCTCGCATGGGCCCCCCCTCTGAACCCTGCCTCGTGGGCGTGGATCAGTTCCGCTCGTCAGGGAGCCGAACCGTGTCAGCCGAACACAGTATGGAACGCAACACCGTCCAGCGTCGGGCGATCCACCGGGCTTTTGAAGAGTCCGGCCGTCCGATGGGTCCACCCGAGGTGTTCGACGCGGCGCGAATCATCGCGCCGGGTCTGGGCATCGCCACGGTGTACCGAACCATCAAGCGACTCCTCGATGAGGGCTGGCTCCAGCAAGTCGAGCTGCCCGGCGAGGCGCCGCGCTATGAAGTGGCGGGCAAGGAGCATCACCACCACTTCCGCTGCAACAACTGCAACAAGGTGTACGACATGCAGGGCTGCCCCAACGCCTTCAAGCAGATCCTCCCACGAGGATTCAGCCTCGAAGGCCACGAGCTCTTTCTCTTCGGACGCTGCGAGAACTGCGCGGCGGCTTGAGAGAGGCAACGCAAGTCGGACATCACGTCGAAGTAGCGGTCGCGAGCTCGAGTCGCCGGCGCCCCCGCGCTGGCGACTCGGCAATTCAAGCCGGCGGCGCTCGTGGCCGATAAGCTCGCAGTGGGCCGCGGCATAGCGCGTTGCATGCGCCGCAGAGGTGGCTTGACCGAACGCCACTTTTGGCCGATATTGTCGCCCCTCGACGCACCGGTACCGAGGCCCTCGCGGCCCAGGGCGCGTCGCAAAAGATTGGGTGGGGATGTAGCTCAGCTGGGAGAGCGCCTCGTTCGCAACGAGGAGGTCGTCGGTTCGATCCCGATCATCTCCACCATTCCAATTGGGCCAGGCCCAGCGCGACCCGACCTTGTGAACTCCGTCAGGACCGGAAGGTAGCAGCGGTAAGCAATCCTTCGGGTGTGCCGCTGTACCCCCTGGCCCTATATTGCATCCCATGGCCCATCGTGCGCTGACCCTGAAGTATCGCCCCCAGGTCTTTGCCGACCTGATCGGGCAGGACCACATCACGTCGGTGCTGGGTTCGGCACTCGGCAGTGGCCGTGTCGCGCACGCGTTCCTGTTCACGGGCGCGAGAGGTGTGGGCAAGACCACCTCGGCGCGCATCCTGGCCAAGGCGCTCAACTGCGAAAAGCGCGCTGCGGGCGTGCAGAAATCGCATGAGCCCTGCAACGCGTGCACAAGCTGCACCGAGATCACCTCGGGCGTGAGCCTTGACGTGGTCGAGATCGACGGCGCGAGCAACCGCGGCATCGCCGATGTGCAGTCGCTGCGCGAAAAGGTGCGCTTCGCGCCCACCAGCGGCCGCTACCGCGTGGTGATCATCGACGAGGTCCACCAGCTCTCGGGCGACGCGTTCGCGGCGCTGCTCAAGACGCTCGAGGAGCCGCCGGCACACCTGGTGTTCATCTTCGCCACCACCGATCCGCAGAAGCTGCCCGACACGATCCGCTCGCGTACGCAGCGCTTTGACTACGCGCGCGTGCCGCTGCGCAAGGTGGCCGATCGTCTGCTCGACATCCAGCGCATGGAGGCGGCCGACCGCGAAGGGGTCAAGTTCAACCTCACCGACGGCGCGGCGCTCTTGATCGCCCACAAGGGCGAGGGTTCCATGCGCGACTCGGTGAGCGCACTCGACCAAGCGGTCTCGGCGGGCGAGCCCACCATTGATGAAGCGTTCGTGCGCCGCGTGCTGGGCATTCCGGATCGCGAGCAGTTCTTTGCGCTGGCCGATGCGATCATCTTGCGCGATGCGGCGGCCACGCTGCAGTCGCTACACCGCGGGTTCGAGCGCGGCATGGACCCGCGCGACCTGGCCGAGGGTATCGCCAACCACTTCCGCGAAGTGCTCGTGCTGCGCGTGGATCCCGAGCATGGCAGCGAGCTGATCGCGGCCAGCGACGCCGACCTGCAGCGCCTGCGCGCGCAGGGCGAGGGCTGGAGCGAGGCCGACTTGTTGCGGCTCGTGCGCATCGCGGCCGAATCACTGTGGCCCATGCGCGATTCGCCGCAACCGATCGTGCACCTGGAAGCCGCCATGCTGCAGATGGCGACGCTCGAGCCCTCCGAGAGCATCGCGACGCTGATCGCGCGGCTGGAGCAACTAGAAGCCAGGCTCACGGGCGGCGCTGGCGCAGGTCCGGGGGGCGGTGGCATAGGCCCGCGCGGCGCGATGCCTTCGGCGTCTTACGCGGCGCCCGCGGCCACGCGCGCGCCTTCGGCGCCCTCTGGCGGCGCGCCCCGCAGCGGCACGCCGCCGCGCGCGATGAACGTCGCGGCGCCCGTGGCGCAGGCGACTGCGCCGCCGGTGCGCGCGACGGCGGTGCCAACGGTGGCGGTGGCAGTGGCGCCCGTGCCCGCACCGGCACCGGCGCCCGCTACGGCCGTCGCGGTCGCCGAGGCGCCCGAACTCGACGCGCGCATCGAGGGCTGCTGGACGGCCACGGTGGCCGCAGTCAACAGCCGCAAACGCATGATCGGCGCTTTCTTGGAGCAAAGCACGTTGATCGGCTGCACGGGGACGCACTTGGTGTTGGCGATGGACGACATGCACCGCAGCGTGCTCAATGACGGCGAGATCCGCCAGATGATGCGCGAGGAACTCGCGCGCGCGTTCGGCAAGCCGCTCGACATTCGAATCGAAGCGCTCGCGCCGGGCGGTGGCCCCAAGCGCGCAAGCGAACAAGACGTCAAGCCGATGATCGATCGCGCTATCGCGTTCTTCGACGGCGAGATCATCGAGAAAGACCCGAATCGCCCAGCAGCGTGTGCGCCCGAACGTGGCAAGGAGTTCTGGCGCAACCGCAAGGGCTCAGGAGAGTAGACGCGATGAAGAGCTTCGGCGACATGATGAAGCAGGCGCAGAAGGTGCAGAAGCAGATGTCGGAGCTTCAGGAGAAGCTGGGCGACGAGCGCTTCGAGGCCTCCGCTGGCGGCGGCATGGTCAAGGCGGTGGTCGACGGCAAGCAGATCCTGAAGGAGCTCAAGATCTCGCCCGAAGCGTTCAAGGACAACGACGCGTCTCTCCTGGAAGACCTGATCATCACGGCGGTGGGCGAGGCCCAGAAGAGCTCTGCCGACAAGATGGCCGAGGCCTACGCCAAACTCACGGGCGGCTTCCGCCTGCCGATGTAAGCCCAAAGCCCCCTCGTGTACTCCTCTAAATACCTCGAGCAGTTGATCGAAGAGCTGACCAAGCTCCCGAGCATCGGCCAGAAGAGCGCTCAACGCTTGGCGCTGCATCTTCTGCGCGTGCCCAAGGAAGACGCGCTGCGGCTCGCGGACTCGATCCGCGACGTGCGCGAGCGCGTGGGTTTCTGCGGCCAGTGCGGCAACTTCTCCGAAGAAGACCCGTGCCGCATCTGCCGCGACCCGCAGCGCGCCTCGGGTGCGGTGTGCGTGGTCGAGCAGCCCGGCGACGTGCTGGCGTTCGAGCGCACGGGCCAGTTCCGTGGGCGCTATCACGTGCTGGGCGGCGCGCTCTCGCCGCTCGAGGGCACGAGCCCCGAGCAACTGCGCATCCGCGAGCTGTTGCAGCGCTTGCGCGAGACCACGGCCGAAGGCGCGAGCGTCATCACCGAGATCATCCTGGCCACCAACCCGAACGTGAATGGCGAGGCCACGGCGCTGTATCTCTCCAAACTCCTGGGCCCGCTCGGCGTGAAGGTCACGCGCATCGCCCGCGGCGTTCCCATGGGCAGCGACCTGGAATACTCCGACCTCGTCACCCTCGCGCGCGCGCTCGAAGGCCGCCGCGAGGTCGAATAAGATGTCGGGTCGAGTCACGCTGGCGCAGGCGGACTGACCCGCCATGCATGATATAGGCACCCTCGTCGGGATCCTGGTGCTCATCGTGCTCAATGGCTGCTTCGTGGCGGCCGAGTTCTCGCTCATCACCGTGCGCTGGACGCGCGTCGATGAACTGGTGGATCAGAACGTGCTGGGCGCCAAGGCCGTGCAGACGGCGATCGGCAATCTGAACCAGACCATCGCGTCGACGCAGCTAGGCATCACGCTGTGCTCGCTGGGCGTGGGCTGGCTCGGCGAACCCGTTCTGGCCCACATCGTCCACCCGTGGTTGCACGCGCTGCCGCTGCCGTGGAGCACCGTGGTGGAGCACGGCGTGGCGATCGCCATCGCGTTCCTGGTGATCACGTACTTCCACGTGGTGCTGGGCGAACTGGCGCCCAAGGCGATCGCGCTCACGCACGCCGAGACGGTGGCGCTGCTCTTTGCCACGCCCTTGTGGGCGTTTGGCCGCGTGTTCCGGCCGCTCAGTTCGCTCATGCACAAGTCGGGCGGCTTGGTGGTGCGCATGTTGCAGGTGCCCGAGCCGACGGCCGAGCAGACGGTGCATTCGGCCGACGAGATCGACCGCCTGGTGGAGCAGGGTGAGGTGGCCGGCGTGATCCCCACCGACGAAGCAAGCTACGTGCGCAATGTGTTCGAGCTGTCGGATAAGAAGGTGGCCGACATCATGATCGCGCGCGAGAAGGTGGCGGTGCTCTCGCTCACCGCCACCGAGGACGACATCCTGGAGATCGCCCGCGAGACGGCGCACACGCGCATGCCGGTCTATGACGGCGAGGTCGACAACATCGTGGGCGTGGTCAATACGAAGGACCTCTTCCACGTATTCAGCCTTCGCGGCCTGGTGATCCTCATGGACGCCATGTACCCCGCCACTTTCGTGGTCCCCGACATGCCGGTGGCTCGCCTATTGGCCCGCCTGCGCCGCGAGCACCGCCAGATGGCGGTGGTCAAGAACGCGGCAGGACGTTTTGAAGGCATTGTCACTTTAGAAGACATCCTCGAGGAGATCGTCGGCGAGATCGAGGACGAGCATGATTAGTTGTTGAAACACAGAATCGTGCCCCTGCGCGCGGCATCTCACGAAGCAGCAAGGCGAAGCCTCTGGCCTTGCTGCTTTTTCTTGATCTGCGCCGCGCACACACCGGCAACTCTTGCCTTGGGAGCACACCATGTCGCTCGACGTCCTCTTCACCTCGTACGCGCTCGGGCCATACGCGCTGCGCAACCGCTTCGTGATGTCGCCGATGACGCGCTGCCGGGCGACCGCCGATGGCGTGCCCACGGACCTGATGGCCGAGTACTACGGCCAGCGCGCCACCGCCGGCCTGATCATCACCGAGGGCGTGGCGCCCTCGCCCAATGGCAAAGGCTACGCGCGCATCCCGGGCCTTTGGAACGCCGAGCAGGTGCAGGCGTGGAAGGCCGTCACGGGTACCGTGCATGAGAAGGGCGGCACGATCTTCGCGCAGATCATGCACACGGGCCGCATCGGTCATGGCGCGAACCTGCCTGCTGGCGCCGAGGTCGTGGCCCCCAGCGCGGTAGCAGCCGAAGGCCAGATGTGGACCGACGCGCAGGGCATGCAGCCCAACGCCACGCCGCGCGCCATGACCGACACCGATGTTCGCGTGGCCATCGCGGAGTTCGTCGAGGCGGCCAAGAACGCGATCGCCGCGGGCTTTGACGGCGTGGAACTGCATGGTGCGAACGGCTACCTGATCGAACAGTTCCTGAACCCGGATTCGAACCGCCGCACCGACGAATGGGGCGGCACGCTCGAGAAGCGCATCGCCTTCGCCGCTGCGGTGGCCGATGCCGTCGCCAAGGCGATCGGTGGCGAGAAGGTCGGCATCCGCCTTTCGCCGCATGGCGCCGCGAGTGACATGAAGCCCTATGCCGATGTGCTGCCCACGTATCTCGAGCTGCTCAAGAAGCTCGAAGGCTTCGGCCTGGCTTACATCCACGTGGTCGACCATTCGTCGATGGGCGCGCCGAGCGTGCCGCAGGCCACCAAGGACGCGATCCGCGCGCAGTGGCCGCGGACGCTGATCGTGGCCGGCGGTTTTGACGCTACTTCTGCCGCGGCCGCGCTGGATGCGGGCGCCGGCGACCTGGTGGGCTTCGCGCGGCTGTTCATCAGCAACCCTGACTTCGTCGCGCGCACGCAACACGGCATCGCGACAGTGGCGGCGGATCCGAATAAGTTCTACTCGCCGGGTTCCCAGGGCTACACGGATTACGCGGTGGCCGAGGCGACCAGCACCACCAAGTAGCGCCGCTGCCGCGGCGTGAAGAGGACAAGCCTCAGGAACGGGAGTGGCCGAAATGGTCACTCCCGTTCGGCGTTTTCGCGTCGGGCGGCGAAACTCTACTTGCCCAAGAAGTTGCGCCATGATAAATCTTCGCACGGAACATGGACGTGCCACAGAGTTCCAACCATCTTTGGCCTACCCACAACCGCCTCGAGAGCGGGGGGATCATGCCGCAGTGGACTCTGTTCGAAAATGACTTTCGAACGATCGATACCGTACTTGCCGAGTTGCTCGAGCGTACCAACGCTCTGAGCGCGCATCTGATCGACCGTTCCGGCCAGCTCATCACCTCGGCCGGGCGCGTCGACGACTTCGATACCATGTCCTTCGCGAGCCTGGTCGCGGCCGATTACACGGCCAACACCGAACTGGCCACGCTGCTGGGCGAGACCGGTGTCGACGCCGTGGTCAACGAGGGCCGCTCGCGCTCGATCCACAGCTGCATGCTCGCCGACCGCGTGATCCTGTGCACCGTGTTCGACCGCCGCAGCACGCTGGGCTTGGTGCGTTTCCGCGCCCGCCGCGCGGCCGACATGCTCGACTCCGTGTTCCGGGGACTGTTCGAGAAGGTGGGGATCGCCGATCAAGCTCCGACGGAATTCGTCGGCACGCCCGACTTCGCCGCGGCCGCAGCCAGCGAGGTGGACGCGCTTTTCGGCGAGTAGCCTATGTCGCCAGAGCGCGGTCCTCTCCACCCTCGGAGAACGCAGTGGCTCTGATCAACCATCGGACCCGCGAGATCCATTTCAAGATCGTGTATTACGGACCTGGGTTGTGTGGGAAGACCACCAACCTCAAGGCCCTGCACGATAAATTGCCGCCGGAGCGTCGCGGCAAGCTGATCTCGATCGCGACCGACCACGAGCGCACGCTGTTCTTCGACTTCCTGCCCATCGATCTTGGCCAGGTGAACGGCTTCCTGACCCGCTTCCACTTGTACACGGTTCCGGGCCAGGTCTACTACCGCCTCTCGCGGCGCGCGGTGCTGCAGGGCGTCGACGGCTTGGTGTTCGTGGCCGACTCGCATCCCGCGCGCGAAGCCGCCAATCGCGAATCACTCGCCGACTTGCACGAGCACCTGCGCACACTGGGCATGCAGGGGCCGTCGCTCGCGCGGATCCCGTGGGTGTTCCAGTACAACAAGCGCGATGTGGCGCTGGCCATGCCGCTCGAGCGCATGCGCGCGATGCTGAATCCGCACGCGCATCCGGAGTTCGAAGCGGTCGCCAACGAGGGCAAGGGCGTCTCCGAATCGCTGCGCGCCATGTGCAAGTTGGTGTTGGCGCGGCTGTCGGGACCCATGCCCACGTCGTCTTCCGCGGTGCCCGTGGCGGCGAGTGCGCCTGCAGTGGCGGCAGCGAGCGCCCCGGCGTCTGCTGCGGCCGCTTCGGCCACGGCGGTTGCCGAGCCGCCTGCGCCGCCCATGCGCCCCGCGGCCACGACGGCCACGACGCCCGTGCCGGCACCCGCGCCGCCGCGGCCGTTCTTGTCGCGCGCGGCTTTCGCGTCGCGTCCGCCCGCTACTGCTGCGCCCACACGCACAAGCGCTCCGCCCGCGCCGGCCTCGCCCATGAGCGCATTCGCGCCGCGCACGTACACGTCGCCGGGCACGACGGCGCCGGCCACGCCAGGCGCGCCGAGCACCGCGCCCAAGCCGCCCGCGCGCGATCCGAACGCGGGACGTTCGTAGTGCGCACCCTGGCGAAGTGGCTGGCCATGCTGGGGCCGGTCGCCATGCCGCCGGGGCCGCGCGCCACCTATGGCAGCGCGGTCGTGGCGCTGATCGGCTACTTCCTGCCGGTGCCGCCCGTGTGGATGTTCTGCGTGCTGCTGGCTTTGGGAACACTCGTGGCCGTGTGGGCGGCCGGTGAGGCCGAACACGTGCTGGGCCACGATGCGAACCCGATCGTGATCGACGAAGCCGTTGGCCAGACGCTGGCGCTGATCCTGGTGCCGCACAACCCGCTGGCGTTCTTCGCATCGTTCGCGCTCTTCCGGGTGCTGGATGTCATGAAGCCGCTCGGCGCCTACCAAGCGCAGAACCTGCCCGGCGGCTGGGGCGTGGTGGCCGACGACGTGATGGCCGGCATCTACGCGTGCCTGGCGTTTCATGGCATTCGCTGGGGGATGTTGCACTTCGGCGTGCACTGGCTGGGGTGACGCCTCCGCTGACCGCAGAGAGTTCGAATGTCGCACGCTGACCTGCATCAGTTCGTCCGCGATGCGCTCGCGCGCGGCATCCCGCGCGAGGAGGTCCGCCGCGCGTTGCTCGAGGCGCGCTGGTCGCCCGATGAGGTCGAGGCCGAACTGGCGACCTGGCACGACGCCGGCCTCGCGGTGCCCGTGCCGCGGCGCAGCGTGGCGATCTCGCCGCGCGAAGCGTTCCTGCACCTGCTCATGTTCGTGGCGCTCTACCTGGTGGCGTACCACGTGGGCGCCGTGGCGTTCGCATGGATCCGGGTGCACTGGCCCGACGCCCTGTACGCCGGCGACGTGGCGTTCGAGCGTGTGCGCGACGAGGTACGCTTCTCGCTTGCGACGCTGATGGTGGCGTACCCGGTGTTCCTGCTGCTCGCGCGGCTCACATCGCAGGCCGTCTCGCGCGATCCGGAGAAGCGCAACTCCGGCGTGCGGCGCTGGCTCACCTACCTGACGCTGTTCAATGCCGCGTGCGTGCTGATCGGCGACTTCATCGTCACGCTGCTCGGGGCGCTCAAGGGGGAACTCACGGCGCCCTTCCTGGCCAAGGTCGTGGTGGTGGGCGCGATCGCCGGCTGGTTGTTCTCACATTACCTGGGCGGACTGCGGCGTGAGGAGGATGCGGCTCCCCGGACGGCTACGCCCGCATGGTTCGCGCGACTGGCTTCGCTGGGCGTGCTCGCCGCGATCGTGATGGCTATGTTGATATCGGGCCGCCCGGCAGATGTGCGCAAGGAGGCGCTCGACAAGCAGCGCCTGCAAGACCTGAACATGATCGCGCATGTGGTGCAGCGCTACCGCCAGACGCACGGCGCATTCCCCACGACGCTCACGGAGGTGTCGCGCCAGCCGGATACCGGGCCCGTCGTGCTCAACGACCCGGTACAGCGCGACCCGTTCGTGTACACGCCGGTCGATAGTATGAACTTCGAGTTGTGCGCGACCTTTGACCGTGCGGATTCGCTGGGCCCCTACGGCGAGGGCGTCGCGCCATTCTGGCGACACGGCGCCGGCCGCGCGTGCTTCACGTTCACGTACGGGGAAGGCGTACTGCCTCCGATCCGGCCGCGTTAGCTGCCGCGCCCGGCGACGCCGCTTGCGCGCGCGCATTGCCTCCGGCACCCTCCGCGCTCGGCAATCCACCTCGGCGATACACACACCGGCGCGACCGGAGTCCGCGAGTCTTCCATGCAGATCGAGATCGTCACCATCGGCAACGAGGTCCTCTCGGGCCGCACCATCGATACGAACTTCGCGTACCTCGCGCGATTGCTCGAAGAAGCCAGCGTGCAGGTGGCGTGGCACACCACGTGCGGCGATGCGGCCGACAAGATCTCTGAAGCGCTCACGCGCGCGCTGGCTCGCGCCGACGCCGTGATCATGACCGGCGGCCTGGGGCCCACGCCCGATGACGTGACGCGCAAGTCGGTGGCCACCGTGCTCGGCCGGCCGCTGTCGTTAGAAGAGAATGTGTTGGCTTCGATTCGCGAGCGCATCGCGCGCTATAAGTGGCGCATGCCGAAATCGGTCGAGAGCATGGCGCTGATCCCGCGCGGCGCCGAAGTGTGGACGAACCCCGTGGGCGCCGCGCCCGGCATCTTGATCGTGCACAAGGACCGCCAGCCGGTGATATTGCTGCCCGGCGTGCCGCACGAGATGGAGGCGCTCGCCAAGGAGTTCGTGCTGCCGTATCTGCGCGCGCGCACGGGCCGCGCGGTGGAGACGTTCACGCTGCGCACTTACGGGCTCGCGGAGAGCATCCTGCACGAGCGCATCGGCGTGCTGGGCGACTCGTGGAGCGGCGCGAGCCTCGCGTACCTGCCCAGCTGGTTCGGCGTGGACTTGCGCGTGACCGTGGCCGGCCGCGACGTCGCCGCCGTGCACGACACCGCGCTGCGCGCCTACAACGAGTTGTATGCACGCGTGCAGCCGGTCGTGTACTCCGAAGGCAGCCGCAACATGGAAGAAGTGGTGGGCCAGCAGCTGCAGGAGCTGGGCTACCGCATCGCCACCGCCGAATCCTGCACGGGCGGACTGTTGGCAAAGCGCCTCACCGATGTGGCGGGCTCGTCCCGCTATGTGGACCGCGGGTTCGTGACGTACGCGAACGAGGCCAAGGTGGAACTGCTTGGCGTGGATCCCGAGATGCTCGCCGCGCATGGCGCCGTGAGCGAGGCGGTCGCCGGGGCCATGGCGCAGGGCGCACGCGAGCGCGCGCGAGTCGACGTGGGCGTGGGCATCACGGGCATCGCTGGCCCGGATGGCGGCAGCGAGCAGAAACCGGTCGGCACGGTGTTCATCGCCGTGAGCTCGCCGCAGGGCGACGCGGCGCGAGTGCACCGCTTCTTCGGCACACGCGCCACAGTGCGTGAACGCGCGGCGCAGTGCGCGCTCGATATGCTGCGCCGTCACCTGAGCGGCCTGCCGCTGGAGCCGTCGTTCGAGTGAGCGCTGCCTCGCGCGAGACCATGCGGTTGTTCCTTGCGGTGTTTCCGCCCGCCGATGCGCAGATGGCGGCCTCGCGCGCGGCGGCTTCGTTCCGCCAGAAGGCCGACGACATCGCGTGGGTGCACCGCGACCACCTGCACTACACGCTGAGGTTCCTCGGCGAGGCCACGGCGCTCGAGGCGCGCGCGGCGAGCGAGGCGGCGAAAGAGGCCACTGCCGGCACTGCACCCTTCGGCGTGTCGCTGGGCGGATTCGCGGCGTTCCCCAGCGCACGTCAGGCGCGCGTGCTGTGGATCGGGCTGCTGCAAGGCAGCGAGCCGATGCGGCGCCTGGCGAGCGCGCTCGAGGACGCCCTCGCGCGGCATGGGTTCGCCAAGCCCGAGACCGAGTTCGAGCCGCACCTCACGATCGGCCGCCTGCGCGAGAGCGCGGACATGACGCAGCGGCTGATCGCATCGCCCGTGGTCGATGTTCGCTTCCAGGTGGACAGCGTGCTGCTCGTGAAGAGTGTGCTTGGCAAGAACGGCTCGGTGTACGAGCCGCTGGGTAGCGCGAGGCTCTTGGGATAGGCCGGCCTCTGGTCGGCGGTGCCGATAGTTCGGGGGTGCCGAAAATGCCCGCGCCTGTGCGCAAAAGTGCTGGGATTTCGCCCTCAGCGGCGGGGGCGCGCATGCCGATGACGGTGGTGAAGGGGCAGCCGTGCGCGCGGCGGGTGACCCCGATCCCCGTTCCCGGAGACGCGATGCCACGCATCCTCATCGTCCACGACGACGCCCGCACACTCGAGCGAGCGCTGCGCAGCATGCAGCAGCGTGAGAGCGAGTGGGAGGTACGCGCGGCGCGATCCGAGGCTCAGGCGATGGAGCTCTTCGAGAGCTGGGAGCCGCAGGTGGTCGCGGCCGCCGCGAAGCCGCCGCTGCTCGACGGTATCGGCCTGCTCGCGCAGATCCGCGACCTGAAGCCGCAGACGATCCGCATCGTCATCGGCGTCGAAGGCGATACCGAGAAGTCGCTGCGCACGCTCAAGCTCGCGCACCGCGCCGTGAGCGAGCCGCTGGATAGCGCGGACCTCATCGAGATGATCCGGCGCATGCTGCTGCTCACGAACCTTGTCGCGAAAGAAGAGATGCGCGAGCTGCTGGGCAGCATCGGCGGCTTGCCCGCCGTGCCCAGCGTGTACGCGCAGCTGGCGGTGAAGTTGGAAGACTCCAACACGTCGGTGTTCGAACTGGGCCGCATCGTGGCCGGCGACATGACGCTCGCCGCGCAGGTGCTGCGCCTGGCGAACAGCGCGTACTTCAACCACCAGCAGCGCGTGACCAAGATCGAGGCTGCCGCCGCGCGGCTGGGTACGCGGTTACTGCGTTCGCTCGTGCTCACGGCCGAGGTCTATGGCCGCTTCCCGGTCTCGCCGTTCTTCGCCGAGCGGCTGGAGCGCATGCAGTCGCATGCATCGCTCGTGGCGCGCATCGCCTCGAGCCTGGAGCCGGGCGCGGCATGGCGTGAGGAGGCGTTCACGGCCGCGCTGCTGCACGACATCGGCAAGCTCGTGCTGGGCTCGCAACTGGCTCAGACGTACGAGCATGTGGTGCTGGAATCCGAGCGCACGAACGATCCCGAGCACGAGGTGGAACTGCGCCGCCTGGGCTTACATCACGGCGCGGTGGGCGCGTGCCTGCTGGGCATGTGGGGACTGCCGAGCGTGATCCTGGAAGCCGCACAGAACCACCACGACCCGATCGGCGAGGTGCCCAAGGAACTCGATCCGGTCCTGGCGGTGAAGATCGCCGACCGCCTGGCGCACTCGGTCGCGCAGCCCATGGCC
>JANYBS010000137.1 GCA_025360715.1 Candidatus Eiseniibacteriota bacterium
GCGCATCGTCTACGGCGTGCTGCTCTGGCGCGACGGCCGCTTCCGCTTCGTGCCCGGAGAAGCGTCGATCGGCGAGGACATCCAGCTCGACCTGGACCTGGACCGCCTGATCCTTGAAGGCCTGCGCTTGGCCGATCAGGAACGCGCGGCGCGCAGCGCCACGTAGGCGTCGTTCGCACGGATACACCTGCGGCCCGGCTCCGATCACGAGCCGGGCCGCAGGTGGTTTCAAGACGCTACGCGGGTCAGCGCACGATGACGATGCGTCCGGTCACCGACGCTTGTCGCTGGCTCACGCGCACCAGATAGACACCTGCCGGCAGACGGAACTCGCGCAGCGCCACTCGATGCGTACCGGCACCCAACGCGCTCAGGTCGCGCGATCCCACCCGGCGGCCCGCCATGTCGTATAGCGCGAGCGACGCGCTGCCCTGCGTGGGCAACGTGAACGAGAGCCCGGCATCGAGCCCGCTCGACGGATTCGGCTGCGCGCCATGGAACGCCAATGTGAGCGCCGGCACGACGATCGACGTCTCGCCGCCCGTGCGGGTACCGTTGCTCGCCGACCACGCCAGACGGTAGGTGTACGCACTACCCGGCTGCACATTCGCATCGTCGAACGTGATGTGGCCTGTGCCGTCCGGCAGCGCGCTGCCGAGCGTGACCCACGTACTACCGTCCAAGCGCTGCACGTCGGCGCTGGGGACCACGTTGTGGTCCACATACCACTCCACGTGCACGCCGGTCTCGCTCAGCGCCGCCGCCGCGAACGCGATCTCGGCAGCGGTCGGGGAATCCGGCGAGACGAGCACGGCGGCGCTGCGGTTACCATGCACGTCGATGGCGAAGAGCTTATAGCTGGACAGCGTGTTCGACGCGTCGGTGTACGACGTATCGTTCGCAGCGTGGATCAGGTGCGCGGGATCCACGGGGAACGACGGCGACGAGCCGCGGTAGAGCTCATAGCCCGCCAAGTCGCCCTCGTGATTCGCGGGCCAGTGCAACTGCACCTGGCTCGGCAGGTACCTGGCCGCGAAGGCTGCTGGCGGCGCGGGCGCCAGATTGTCGACCGAATAGCCGCTGTCGACCGGAGAATCGTAGAATGTGTCGATGTTGCTCGTGGCCGCGGTGACGAAGAACGCGGTGTAGGGATTGCTGCCCGGCAGCGAGTCCTGCGCTGTCGCGGCGGTGTAGCCGTAAGCCTGCAGTCGCTGGGCCGGCAGCACGGCAGCGGCTTCCCAATAAACGGTGGCCGTCGTGCCGTCGGGGCAGATCTCCTGCGTGGTTCGGTATGAGCCGGCATCACGCGTCATGCGCGCGGCCATGGCTTGCGGCGAAAGTAGGATGCGGCGCCACACGCGGTAGGCGTTGACCGCGCCGCCGGTCACGTCGAGTGCGCTGCGCGTCCAGGTCAGGAACAGCTTGCCACCCTGGTCGTTCGGAACGTCCTGCACATGCGTGATGCGCGGCAGGTTCGGATCGCTCGGGGTCGTGAAGCAGCCGCCCTTGAAGTAGCTCACAACGCCTGACGTGTACAACATGGTGGCGGCATCCGCCTTGCCGTCGTTGTCGAAGTCCGCGAGAGCGAAGTAGACGCTGAAGCCGCCGGAGCTCACCGTCGAAGCCGGCGTGAAGGCGCCGCTGCCATTGTTGGTAAGGACCCCCATCACCGGCGAGATCGAGGTGCTGTAGACAAGGTCGGGCTTGCCGTCGCCATTCATGTCAGCCGCATGTGCGGCACCGGTGTTGCCGGTGGGATAGATCACGGAGGAAAGCACGCCGCCGGTGCCGTTGTTGAGCAGCACGGCGATGCCGCCGCTGTTCGAGTTCGAGACGATCAGGTCGGGGAAGCCATCGGCATTCAGGTCTGCGATGTCGACACCGTACGGCTCGATGCCCGCATTCAAGTGCACCGCCGGGAAGAACGTGCCGTCGCCCTTGCCCTTGAGGAATGCCACGGTGCCGCTGGTCGACTCTGTGGCGATGATGTCGGCCTTACCATCCATGTCCCAATCGCGAGCGATGATGCCCAAGGTCTGGGCGCTAAGCGAATAGTCGACATTCGTATTGAACTGGCCATTGCCGGCGCCGCCCGTTCCCTTGCCGATGAGCACCGAGACGCTCTTGGCGAAGCTGCCGTTGTTCGCAGTCGCCAGATCCAGGATGCCGTCGCCGTTGAAGTCGGCGGTGGCGATCTGGTGCGGTGAGGCGCCGCACGAGTAGAGCGTGGGCGGGCCGAACGTGCCGTCGCCGAAGCCGCCGCTGCCGTTGCCCAGTAGCACGCTCACGTTCGAGGTGCCGTAGTTGGTCACGGCGAGATCGGCGATGCCATCGTGGTTGTAATCGCCCACCGCGATGCCGAGCGGGCACACGCCGGCGGGCGCGAGCTGGCCCTGCGTGAACGTGCCGTCGCCATTGCCGAGCATCACGCGGATCTGGCCGTTCTGGACGCCGGAGTTCAGGTGGCTGATCGCCACCACGTAGTCGAGCTTGCCGTCGTGGTTGAAATCACCGGCGACGACGGCAACCGGATCGGCGCCGACATTCGAGGGCACGCCGCTCGCGAGCAGTGACGCACCCGGCGGGCAGACCGCAGCGGAGGCGAAACCCGCGCTGAAAGTGATAGCAAGACATAGCGCGAATGGCAGCGAAGTGGTGCGGATGCGCATCATGCGGTCCCTCCGGAAGTAGGCGGGCGGTCGTGCGGGGGAGTGCCCGGAATCTAACGATTGTATGTCAATTCGCCCCGCCGGCGCTCGCCCTATTCGCGGCCTTCGGTCGCAGATGGGCTTTGTGAGCCTCTTACGAACTCTCTATGCTCCCTCCCCGACCATGCCCGATCTCTCCCTGCACCTCGCCCCTCACGCACCCTGGCTCGCGCTTGCAGCCATCTCCCTGGCGCTGGCTGCATTGGGTATCTGGGCCTACCGCTTTGGCTTCCCGCCGCTCACGGCGCTGGCGCGCCGGGTGCTCCCGGCCCTACGCGTGCTCGCCCTGCTGGCCATCGTGTGGCTGCTCGCCCAGCCCGTGCTCGAGCAGGCGCTGCCAGCCAGCGGCCGGCACGTCTACATTTTAGAAGACGTCTCCAGCAGCATGGCGCTCGCCGCGACGCCAACGGGCGGCAGTCGCGCCAAGTTGGCCGCTGACGCGGCAGCGCAAGTCGCCAGTGCGCTGCGCGGCCGCGCGCGTGTGGATGTGCGCGGCTTCGCCGCCACGCTCGTGGGCGGCAGTGTGGGTGACACCGCGCGCGCGGGCGACCGCGAGGCGACCGCGCTCGGCGAGGCGCTGGCATCGCTCGCGGCGCTGCCGGCCGATCAGCAGCCCGATGGCGTGGTCGTGATCTCGGACGGCATCACCGATGCGGGTCGCGATCCCGTGGCGGCGGCGCGCACGCTGGGAGTGCCCGTGCACACGCTGGTGACGGGCGATGCGCTCGGCGCCGACCGCGCGATCGCCGAGATCGAGGCAAGCAGCCAGGCGCGCGTGGGCGAAGCAACGCCAGTGCGCGTGCACGTGCGATCGAGCGAGCCGCGCGGCGCGGCGATCGACGTCACGTTGCGCGAGGACGCGCGCGTGCTCGCCACCGCCAAGGTCGCCGCGCCGGGCCCAGGCCTGGAGGCCGTGGCCGAGATGCACGTCACGCCCGCGCGCGCAGGCCTTGGCGTGTGGACCGCGAGCGTGGCGCCCCTGCGCGGCGATGCGGTGCCGCGCAACGACGCGCGCCAGGTGGCGGTGCCGGTGGCGCCGGGCAAGACCGGCGTGCTCATCATCGCGCCGGGACTCGACTGGGACCTGACGTTCCTGCGCCGCGCGCTCCAGGGCGATTCGGGCGTTGCGCTGGACACTCGCGTGCGCCAGCGCGGTGGTGCATGGCGCGCGCTCGAAAGTGGCCGCGAGGGCGCACTCGAGGTGAGCGCGCTGCACGGCGTGTCGGTGGTGGTGCTCGATGGCATCGCCGCGCCCGATGTGGGCGCTGCGTTCGATGCGGCGCTCGCGAACTTCGTGCGCGAGGGTGGCGGATTGATGTTGCTGGGTGCCGATGCTCCCGGCCTGACGCGCTATGCGCGCGGCGCGCTGGGCCGGGAGTTGGTGATCGAACGCGCGGGCGCCGATCCCGCGGCCGCCGGTGCGCTCTCGCCGCAGGTCGAGCCTGCCGCGGCCGACCTGGTGCTGGCGTGGGACGATGATCCCGCGCGCGGCGCGCAGGCTTGGCGCGCCGCCGCGCCGCTGCAGGACGTGCTCGCCATGCGCGCTTCCGGCGCCGATCGCGTTCTGGTGCGCGGCGCGAGCTCGCAGACGCCGCTCTTGTTCTCGCGCCACGTGGGCCGCGGTCCGGTGCTGATGGTGAACGGCAGCGGCCTGTGGCGTTGGTCGCTCTCGGGCAACGATGAGTTGGCCGCCGAGCGCGGCAAGCGCCTGTGGCGCCACCTCGCACGCTGGCTGGCCGAGCCCGTTCAGGGCGAGCCGCTGCGCGTGCAACCCGAGCACTGGCTGGTGTCGGGCGGCGAGGACGTGAAGTTGCTCGCCACCCTGCAAGACGACGCCTTCCGTCCGATCGCCGGTGCGCGCGTGGAAGGTAGCGCGAACGACGGCCATGGTCATGACCTGCCGCTCACGTTCACCGCGCGCGGCAGCGGCGGCTACGAGGCCGTGCTGCCCTCGCCGCCGCCGGGTCGCTGGCAGGTGCAGGTGCGAGCGAGCGACAAGGGCCGTGATGCCGGCCATGCGCGCAGCGAGTTCGCGGTCGACACGTGGAGCCTGGAGTCGCTGCGCTCGGAGCCCGACAGTGCGGCGCTCGCGCTGGTCGCCGAAGCCAGCGGCGGCCGTCACGCGCATGCGCGCGATGCCGCCGGTTGGGCGCGCGCGCTTGAGACGCGCGAACTCACGCGCTCGCGCACGAGCAGCACGCGGCTCTGGGAGTCGCCGTGGGTGTTCGCGGTGGTGATCGCGATGCTGGCCGCCGAGTGGATCTGGCGGCGCCGGCGCGGGCTGCCCTGAGCCGCTGATCGCGTCAGGCTCCTGCGGCACGGATGCTGCAAGGCGAAGCGTGATGCGGGCGCGCGCGCCCGACGTATATGGCCACAGCATGGCCATAGCATCGCCACCTCACCGCCACCTCATCGCCCCCGGCGTGGAGCGCCATGCGAGCGCCGTCTGCTTCCGCCGTGTTGTGGCTGGCCGCCTCGTGCCTGCCGCCGCTGCATCCGTACGTCAACGAGGTGTACTACGACGCCGCTGGCGATGACACCGGCCAGGAGTTCGTCGAGCTCTACAATCCCGCAGATGCGCCATTCCCACTGAACGGCCTCAAGCTCGAGGCTGGCGATGGCGCGGCGCCTGGGCGCTGGACGCTGCGCTGGACGGGCGCGGCGCGCGACACCATCGCACCGCACGCGCGCTTCGTCATCGGCGGCGCCAAGGTCACGCCCTCGCCCGACGCCGTGGTCACGCTCTCGCTGGGCAATGGCCCCGACGCCATGCGCCTGCGCTGGCCCGATGGTGCCACGCAAGTGGTGGGCTGGGGCGCACTCGAGTACGCCGAGTACTTCTGCGGCGCGCCGGCGAGCGACGTCGCCGCGGGCTTCTCGCTCGCTCGTGTGCCCGATGGCGCGGATCGGGGTTCCGACTCGCTCGACTTTCGCGCGAGCGAGCCATCGCCGGGCCGCGCGAACGTGGTCGCGCGCGATCTTGCCGTGCTGCCGGGCACGCTCGCGCTGGCGCCCGATCTTCCGCTGCCCGGCGCTGCGGTCACGGTGAGTGTCACGCTGCTCGCGCGCGGCACATCGGCGTACGCGCCGGGCGAGGGCGTGCTGCATTGCGGCGGTGATGCGCTGGCCGCGCCGCTCGTGCAGGCGCTGTCCGCGATCACTCCCGGCGAGACGCTGCGCGTGAGCCTGCCGGGCATCGCCGGCGCGGACGGCGCGCGCGGCCTGGACGTTCGCGTGGAACTGGCAGGCGACCAACGCCCGAGCAATGACCGTGACTCGCTGCGCGTCCGCATCGGCCACGGGCCGCTCGAGATCACAGAGATCCAGTTCCATCCGGCGCTGGGCGAGGGCGAGTGGATCGAGGTGCGAGCGAGCGCAAGCGATGTGGACTTGCGCGGCTTCACGCTCACCGACCGCGGCGGCACGCGCGCGCAGGTCCGCGACGCGGCGGTGCTCGCGCAAGGCGCGTACGCGCTGCTCGCCCAAGACCGCGCGGCGCTGCTGGCGGCGATCCCCACGCTGGATGCGGCGCGCGTGTTCGCGGCCGCGCCGTGGCCCAACCTGAATGACCGCGATGGTGCCGATGGCAGCGCCGACGTTCTGGCGCTTCGCGACAGCAGCGAGCTGCTCAGTGACCGCGTGGCCTACGATGCGGCCGGTGTGCCGGCGGGCGTCACGCTCGAGAAGCGCGATGGCCGCTGGCAGCCTGCGCCGGGCGCACCGGGCACGCCGCTTGCGGGCCCGAGCGAGAGTCCGCCGGGCGTGGTCGCGTTCGCGGTCACGCCGGCGCGTATCGCGGCGCCGGGCGACGCATTGCAGGTATCGTGGACGCTGCCGTGGCCCACGGCGCGTGTGAGCATCGCGCTCTTCGATGTGCAGGGGCATCGCGCGGCGACGTGGCTCGACGCCGTGCCCGCGGGCCGCGAGGAGCGCCGCGACCTGCGCGCGATCGCGCCCTCACCGGGTGTGTTCATCGCCGTGCTGCGCGCCGAGCACGCGGGCGCGACGCTCACGCGCACGCAGCCGCTGCGGATCGTGGCGCGAGGGACACCATGATGCGGGCGGGCGTTCTCGGGATGGCCGCGCTCGCTCTGGTGGTCGCGCTGGCGCCGCCGCCGCTCGCCGCGCAGGACTTCGCGCCAGCGGCGGGCGCAGGCCCCGCGCCGGGTGCCTGTGCCATGCTCGAGCGCGCGCTGCCCAGCGAGGCGCCAGCGCTGGGCGCCACAGCGCTGCAGGCTGAATTGCTGCAGGCTGAGTTTGCGCTCGTGCCCGGACTGCGCACGCGCGCGCTCGCGGCGCAGGGCGCGTGGCGCTCGCTGCGCTTGGCGGCAGGAGTGTCGCAGACGGGCGAACCCGAGTGGGGCTGGACGTGCGCAGCATTGGCGGCCGGCACCGCGACGCGCGCATCGGGCGCGGCATTGCGTGTCGCCGTGACCGGGGACCGCGCGAACGCAGCGGCAGTCTCGGCGCTGGGCAGCGTCGCGAGCGCTTCGCTCGTCATGGGCGGCGGCGCGTGGATCGCGCCTTGCGCTGGCGTGCGGCTGTGGGCGCAGGCGCCGCAGTGCGCCACGCGCGGCGCCCCGCCGCCGCAGGTGCGGCCGCTCGAACTGGGCGCGAGCCTTGCGGGGGCGCTCGCGCGCGCGTGGCTGGCGATCGAGGCGCCCGGCCGCGGCGGCGATGGCGAACGCACGCTTGGCGTGGCGCTCGCGCGCGGAACGTGCGAGCTCTGGGGCGAGGGCCGCGATGGCCCGTGGCGCGCTGCGCTCGGGGTGACTGCGCGCGTGCGCGCGCTCACCTGCGCGGTGCGGGTGGAGGCGCATCCGTGGCTGGGCACACGCACCACGCTCGAGCTGGGATTGCGCGGGCCTGAGCGCGCGAGCGACAGAAACCAGGCGCCGCGATGACGCACGCGTGGAGTCTCGCCTTCGCGTGGTGGCTGGTGTGTGCGCTCGCGCTGCCCGCCGCGCCTGCTTGCGCGCAAGAGGCGCCGCAGGACTCGCTCGCCCAGGATGCCGGCGACGTCTCGCCGCCGCCCGAAGCCGATGACGGCGACTACACACTTGAGCGCGCTGACGAGATCGGCGACCGCAGCGTCGAGACACGTTTCGGCGCGCACGGCTCGGGCGGCGCGCCCAAGCAGACGCGGGCGGTGCGCTTTCGTGGCGACGGCAGCGAAGGCTCGTTCGTCGAAGGCGACGACGTGCTCGCCGGCGGCCGCTATCGCGCGCGCCTGGGCGGTGGCGCGCTCGCCTGGGGCCGCCTCTCGCCGCGCTGGGGCTGCGGCCTGCTGCTGGGCGCCGCCGCCGATCCCTGGCGCAGCGATGCGTCCGACCGCGGCGCGGCGGCGCGCTTTCGCGGCCGCGCCGGCGAGGGGGCGCTTTATGTGAATGACGCCGCCGCTGGTGGCGTGTGCTTGATGGACGCACTCGCCGGGCGCTTCGCCAAGCGCGCCATGATCGGCGCGCGTGTCGGCGCGCGTGGATTTGCACTTGGCGTGCTGCAAGCCGCGCCCATGGTGCCCGCGCGCGGCGCCCCCGCGACTGCGAATGCCGCAGCCAGCGCCGCGTTCGAACAGTCCGACGCCGCCTGCGAATGGGCCTGCGATGCGCGCGGGCGCTGGCGCGCCGAAGGCCGCATGCAGGAAGCAGCCGGCGCGGCCATGATCATCCTTCGCGCCCGCGCGGGCCACGCTGCGTATCGCTCACTCGCCGAGGGCGCGCGCAGTGGCCCGGCCCAACTGCTGGCCGTCGGCGCGGCCCACACCGGAATGGCCACGCGCGTGCGTGCCGACGCGGCGTTGTGGTCGTTCGGCCAAGGGCTCGACGGCTCGCGCGCCGCGCTTGAAGTGCAAAGGCCGCTGGGCCACCATGCGACGGCTTCGCTTGGCTGCGAAGAGCAGCATGGCTTGCGTCGTGTTCCCGCTGCGCTCTCTCGTCCCGCTCCTGCCGGCATGCGGCAAGGGGTCTGGGCGGAGTGGTCCACGGCCGGGCGCGGACAGGTGTTCTCACTGCGGCAGGAACTGTGGGGAGAACGCGCGTTCGCGCGGGTCGAGGTGCGCCGGTTACTCGCCGCAGGTGTGGAGATGCCACTGCCTGCGGGCGCGCGCTTGAGCGTGCGCCATGCCGTGTGGCGGACCGCGCAAGGCGAACGGCTGTATCTTCCCGAGGACGAAGTGGACCGCGTCACGCTGCGCTCGTTGTCGGGCACAGGTGCGCGGACGAGACTCCAGGCCGCACTGCCGATACTCGGCGGGCGGGCGAGAGCCTCGCTGGTATGGACCGATCCGTCGCCGCCGCGCGCGACGCCGGGTTGGTCGGTGGAGTGGACGCGGCGCGTCCGGCGCTAGGCTCGATGCGGCCTGGCGGCGGGACCGCGACGCCGACGCCATGAGCCTATGTACGGAGACCGCGATGAGACTCGCGCAGCGCATGAGCCGTATGACCACCGCCGCTTCTTTCGACATGCTCGCGCGCGGCAAGGCACTCGAGGCCCAGGGCCGCAGCATCGTGCACCTGGGCATCGGTGAGCCCGACTTCGACACGCCCGCGTTCATCCGCAAGGCAGCCGACGAAGCGCTCGAAGCCGGCTGGACGCACTACGGCCCGGCCACCGGCCTGCCCACGTTGCGCGCGCTCATCGCCAGGACGTGGCGCGATCGCCGCGGCATCCCGTGCGAGGCGGCGAACGTGGTCGTGACCCCGGGTGCCAAGCCGATCCTGTTCTTCACCATGCTGGCGCTGCTCGAGCCGGGCGACGAGGTGATCATCCCGAGCCCGGCATTCCCCACGTATGCGTCGATCGCCGGCATGCTCGATGCGCGCGTCGTCCCACTGCCACTGCGCGAGGAGCAGCGCTTCACGCTCGACCTGGACGCGCTGCGCGCGCGCATCACGGACCGCACTCGCTTGCTGATCCTTAACTCGCCGCACAATCCAACCGGCGCCGTGCTGCCGCGCGAGCAGTTGGAAGCCGTGCGCGACCTCGCCGTGAAACACGACTTCGTCGTGCTCGCCGACGAGATCTATGGCGACATGGTCTACGACGGGGCCTTCACGTCGATGGGCTCGATCGATCGCATGGCCGATCGCTGTGTGGTGGTCGACGGCTTCTCGAAGACGTACGCGATGACCGGCTGGCGCCTGGGCTTCGGCATCATGCCCGAGGGTCTGGTCAAGCCGATCGCGACGCTCATGAATAATTCCAATTCCTGCACCGCGTCGTTCGTGCAGAAGGCCGGCGAGGCGGCGCTCACGGGTCCGCAGGACGACGTGCGCGCCATGATGGCGGAGTTCGCGCTGCGCCGCCGCCACGTGGTCGACGGGCTCAACGCGATCCCGGGAGTGAGTTGCTTCGATCCGCCGGGAGCTTTCTACGCGTTCCCACGCGTGACCGGCACGGGCCTCACGTCGGTTCAACTCGCGGACCGCCTGCTCGATGAAGCGGGTGTGGTGACGCTTCCCGGCACCGGCTTCGGCGACGAAGGAGAAGGCTACCTGCGGCTCTCGTACGCGAATTCGATCGCGAACCTGGACGAAGGCCTGCGCCGCATCGCGGCGTTTCTGCGAGTGAACCAGCCGGTGGCGTGAACCGGGCGGTGGCGCGTGCCCGCGGGCACGCTGCCGTCGCCGTTGTCGTCGCCCTATCCACATCGGCGTCAGTGCGCCTGCAGCCCTGTGCCCGATCGACGCGAAACGGCGCGGTGCGGCGCCGGTCCCGCAGCGGCACGCGTCGTGCAGTAGGTCTTCGTGCCGGCACGCTGCCGGCGCCACCGCTGCACCCTCGCCCCCGCGTGGAGAGCGCCATGCGCCTCGCGCGACTCACGTTGTTCCTGTTCCTCGCTTCTCTCATCCACCTGCCCGCGTCCGCGCGGCCGGCTTGTGCCCAAGGCCTGCTGCGCGTCAACGAGATCCTCGCCGGCCCGGCCCGCGACTGGGACGGCAGCGGCACCTACTCCTCGCGCGACGATGAGTGGGTCGAGCTCAAGAACACGAGCAGTTCACCACTCACGTTGGATGGCTTCTACATCACCGACGCGGACTCACTGCCGCGCTACGCGCTCTCGGGTGTGCTGGCACCGGGCGCGTTCAAGCTCGTGACCGGCAAGATGAGCTTCGATTGGGAGAAGCTGGTGGGCAAGAGCGCTGTGGGGCTCTCGCTCAGCAACTCGGGCGACGCCGTGATGCTGTGGCAGGTGAGCGGCGCCGACACGGTGCTGATCGACCACTACGCGTTCAAGAGCCACGAAGCCGCCGCCGACCGTTCGGTAGGCCGAGACGAGGTCACGGGCGAGTGGAAGCTCTTCGACGGCCTCGACCCGTACTCCGGCACCCTCACGCCCTCGGGAACCGGGTGTGCGCCCACGCCAGGTGCGGCGAACACCTGCAACACGACGCCCACGGTGCCGACGACCTGGGGCCGCTTGAAAACGCTCTACCGCTGAGGTCCTCGGGCCGGTGAACCGGCGACCCGCCGCGCCCGGGCCGAGCTGCCCCTTCGGAGGCGCCTCGGCCGGGCGTGGCCGCCGCCTCTCTCTCCGCCGTGGCCTTGAACCCGCGACATCCGACGCGTGCGATCACGAGGGGGCAGGCGGGGCTCGTGCTCGCCCGCGCTTGTACTCACGGGTTCAAGCGCTCAGGAAGCCCTCTCGCGCCAGATCGCGCTGGATTTGACGAGAAGTAAGCCGAACCCTAGTATCCGCGGCCCGACTGTGTGCGGAAGTGGCGGAACTGGCAGACGCACTAGATTCAGGTTCTAGCGCCCGCAAGGGTGTGGGGGTTCAAATCCCCCCTTCCGCACCATTCGAACTCTTCAGATCCCCCGCTGTTGACGCCCGCCGGAGACGGCGCTGGGCCGCCGCCCGCGTATGTCCACACCGACGGGCTTCTTCGTTTCTCCGCATTCCTCTCCGCATTCCCTTAGGGAGCGGCCATGGCCGCGAGCGAGTCCACCGCCGACAAGCTGATCGCGCAGAACCGCCGCGCGAGTCATGACTACTCGATCCTCGACACCATCGAGGCCGGTCTCGTGCTGGCTGGCACCGAGGTCAAGAGCTTGCGCGGCGGTAAGGCGAGCCTCGCCGAGAGTTTCGCCACGATCGACGACGGCGAGGTGTGGGTGCGGCAGATGCATATCCCGCCCTATAGCCAAGGCAACCGCTGGAACCTTGACCCCGTGCGAGCGCGCAAGCTGCTGCTGCACGCCGCCGAGATCGAGAAGCTGCACAAAGCCGTCGCGCAGAAGGGCCACACGCTCGTGCCGCTCAAGCTCTACTTCAGCAAAGGCCGCGCGAAGCTTCTGCTCGGCGTCGCCAAGGGCAAGAAGACGCACGACAAGCGCGAGGCCATCGCCGAACGCGATGCCAAGCGCGAGATCGATCGCGCCAAGCGCTCCGCGGAGCGCGGCCGGTGAAGGCACGGCTGGCCGTGGCCCTGGCCGCCGCCGCCCTGCTCACCTTTGGCGCGGCGCCAGGCGCACTGCGCCCGGCCGCGGCAGCGGGCGCCTCGGCGAGTGTGCAGCGCGTCAATGGCGTGCCCTGCGTGGCCGCGAACGATCTCTCGCGCCTGCTCGATGCGGCGCAGTTCTGGCGCGCCGACGTGCGCAAGCTCGTGCTGCGCGCCGGCCAGCATCGCGTCACGCTCACCGCCGACAACCCGTTCGTGCTCATCGACGATCACACGGTGCGGCTCGAAGCTGACGTGACCTCGCTCGGCGGCCAGTTCCAGGTGCCGGTGTCACTGCTGCCGCAGTTGCCGCGCGATTCAAGCCTTGCGCGGCTCATCGTCGACCTGCAAGCAAGCCGCGTGCGCGTGGCGCCGGCAGCGGGCTTTGTGGGCACGCCCGTGATCCGCATCGAGGACGGCGTCGCCCGCCTCACGCTGAGCGCCGAGCGCGCCGATGGCGCGACCGTGCTCAGCCGCGGGCGCGCGCACCTGCGTGTGCGCGTGCCGGGCGCGTTCGCAGGCGCCGCGGTGGATTCCTTCGCGCCGGGCCCGCTACTGCGCGCCGTGCAACTGGTGCCGGGCACCGACGCCACGGTGGTCGATCTGGCTGCCGGCCCGGACGCGCAGGGCTTTCGATTGCTCCGCGAGGACGGCCGCGTGGTGGTGGAGCTCGCGCGCGGCGGCGCGGGTCTGGAGCGCTTCGCGGCCGAAGCCCCTGCCGGCACGCGCGTGGTGGGGGTGATCGTGATCGATCCGGGCCATGGCGGTTCCGACACCGGCGTGCATGTGGACCAGGCGATCGAAAAAGACCTCACGCTGGCGCTCGCGCGCGTGCTGGCCGACGAACTCACGCACCGCACAGGCGCACGCGTGCTGCTCACGCGCACCGATGACCGCGACATGAGCCAGCAGGAGCGCGCCGAGTTCGCCAACCGCGCGCGCGCCGACGTCGTGCTCTCGCTGCACTTCGACGGCCTGCCCGGCGCGCGTGTGCGCGGTGCCACCGCGTGGTGCGCGCCGGCGCTGTACTCCGAGGGCGGCGCCGGAGCCCACGCCGCGGCCACCGGCGCGCTCACGCCCTGGCGCGACGTGGCGATGCATCACGCCGTCGACAGCCGCGCGCTCGCCGATGCGATCGCCGGCTCGCTCGAGACGCGCGGCCTGGGGCCGGCGCGCGTACGCGAGCGTCTGCCCGTGGCGCTGCTCGGCGTCAACGCGACCGGCTTGTCGCTCGAATGCGCCACGCTCACCTCGCCGGAGGACCGCGCCCGCGTGGGCACACCCGAGGGCCTGCGCGAGCTCGCCTCGAGCATCGCCGACGGCGTGGCGGGATACGCGCGCCCATGAGGATCCTGCTGGGTATGCTTCGCTTGGTGGCCGCGACCGTCCTGGCTGGCGCCATCGCATTCGCCGTGTGGCGGTTCGGGCCATGGGGGCGCGCGGCGGCGCCCGTACCGGCCGCGGCGTCCGACACCACGTTCGCCGGCATGCGCGCGGTGAGCCTGTACTTCGCATCGGCCGGGGGCGACAGCCTGGAAGGCGAGACGCGCGAGATGCTCGAGCAGCCCACGCTGCACGATCGCGTGACCATGCTCGTGCAGGCGCTCGATCAGGGCTCGCGGCAAGGCCGCTTGGCCGTGCTGCCCGCGGGCACGAGTGTGCTGCACGTGTACATGGACGAGCGCGGCACCCTCACGCTGGACCTTTCGCGCGCATTCCAGCAGGGTTTCCGCGGCGGCTCGCACGCAGAAGAGCTGGCGATCGGCTCGCTGGTGCGCACGCTGGCCACGAACCTGCCCGAACTCAAGAAGCTGCGGCTCACCTGCGGCGGCGCGAGCATCGCGACGCTGGGTGGGCACCTGCCGCTCGATGAAGCACTCGACCCGCACGACTGGCCCTGAGGGACACATGCCCGTCACCAGTGATCCGCGCCCGATCGGCGTCTTTGATTCCGGCATCGGTGGCTTGACCACCGTCCGCGAACTCTTCCGCGTTCTGCCGCACGAGTCGGTGCTGTATTTCGGCGATACCGCTCGCTTGCCGTGGGGCAACAAGTCCAAGGAGACGGTGACGCGCTTCAGTCTCGAGATCGCGTCGTTCCTCGAGCGCCAGAACGTCAAGTGCATCGTCGTCGCGTGCAATACGGCGTCGAGCCACGCGCTCGATACGCTGCGCGCGCGATTCCGTGTGCCGATCATCGACGTGATCGAGCCCGCGGCGCGCGCGGCCGTGGCCGCCAGCCCGCGCGGGCTCATCGGCGTCGTGGGCACGCTGGCAACGGTGGGCAGCGGCGCGTATCCCAACGCCATCGCCCGGCTCGCCCCGGGCGCCAACGTGATCAGTCGCGCGTGCCCGCTGCTCGTGCCACTGGTGGAAGAAGGCTGGCTCGATCACGCCGTCACGCGCGCGGTGGCCGAGGAGTACCTGGCCGAGCTGCGTAATGCCGGCCTTGAGAGCCTGATCCTGGGCTGCACGCATTATCCGTTGCTCGCGCCATTGCTGTCGCGGCTCATGGGCCCGGGCGTCACGCTCATCGACTCGGGCGCCGAGGCCGCGCGCGCGACCGCGCACCTGCTGGCCGAGCGCGGGCAGTTGGCATCCACCGCTGCGGGCGCGAAGGCGCCCGTGCATCACTTCTTCCTGAGCGACGAGCCGCGCCGCCGCAGCTTCGCGACGATCGCCCAGGCGTTCCTCGGGCGGCCGCTGCCGCACGTGACCGTCGTGGACCAGACCGACCTGCCGTGGTTCGAACGGCCCCACCGCCAGCCCACCCTCTCCGGAGGCGACACCCTGTGACCCGCAAGCCCCAGCCGATCCGCGACCGCGAAGCCCAGGCGCCCGTCGCCGCACCCGAGACGCGCCACGACGGCCGTGCGCCGCGCGATCCGCGTCCATTCAAGGTCGAGCGCGGGGTGATGAGCCATGCCGAAGGCTCGGCGCTCGTGCGCATGGGCCGCACGCGCGTGCTGTGCAGCGCCAGCGTGGAGGAGCGCGTGCCAGGCTGGATGCGCAACACGGGACGCGGTTGGGTGACCGCTGAGTACGCCATGCTGCCGCGTGCGACCAACACGCGCACGCCGCGCACGAGCCAGACGGGCGGGCGCTCCCAGGAGATCCAGCGCCTGATCGGCCGCTCCCTGCGCGCCGTCACCGACCTCACGGCCTTCGGTGAGCGCACGATCACGCTCGATTGCGACGTACTCGAGGCCGATGGCGGCACGCGCACCGCAGCCATCAACGGCGCGATCATCGCGCTGCACGATGCGTTCGTCACGCTCAGCAATCAAGGCGCGCTCAAGCACAGCCCGCTCAAGGACCTGGTCACGGCCGTGAGCGTGGGTGTCGTGAATGGCACTTCGTGCCTGGACCTTGACTACAAAGAGGATTCCGCTGCCGACGTCGACATGAATATCGTCATGACCGGCAGCGGCCGTTTCATCGAGGTGCAGGGCACGGGCGAGAACGCCACGTTCAGCGACGCCGAGTTGCGCGCGCTGCTTTCTCTCGCCAAGGGCGGCATCCGCCGCATCGCCCGTATGCAGCACAAGCTGCTGGCCGGCTCGGGCCTGCTGCCGGAGAGCGCGGCGGCAAAGGCATGAAGTTCGTGCTCGCGACCTTCAATCGCGACAAGGTGCGCGAGCTCGAGGCCCTGCTCGCATTGCCGGGGCTCACACTCGCGCCGGTCGCGGACTTCGCCGGCGCACTCTCGCCCGCTGAGACGGGGGCGACGCTGCTCGAGAACGCGCGCATCAAGGCGCGTGCGGCGCTCGCGCTCACCGGCCTGCCGAGCCTGGCCGATGATACCGGCCTCGAGGTCGATGCGCTGGGCGGCGCGCCCGGCGTGCATGCGGCGCGCTTCGCGGGCCCCAGCGCCACGTACGACGACAACGTGACGCTGCTGCTCGAGCGCCTGGCCGGCGTGCCCGCGGCCCGGCGCACGGCGCGCTTTCGCACCGCGATGGTCGCGTTGTTGCCGGATGGCCGCGAGCTGTGCGCCGAGGGCGTACTCGAGGGCGTCATCCTCGACGAGCGCCGCGGCAGCCACGGATTCGGTTACGACCCCGTGTTCGCGCTGCCCGACGGCCGGACGCTGGCCGAGATCGGCGATGCCGAGAAGAATCGCATCTCGCACCGGGCGACCGCGGCGGAAAGACTTTCCAAGCTGCTGTCGAGTCTCTAGAGTCCCCTCTGCGGACCGGCAGTGATCCCCCACTGCGCGATCCGTGACGTCGCTGGAGCCACGCCTGTGCCCTTGAGCCCCGATCGCCGATCGCTTGAGGATTCCTCTCGCAGCGGCCGCGCCGGCCGCCTCGGCCGCCTGTTCGGGGGTCCGGTGGCGGCGTTGCTCGTGGTCGCGTTCTGCGAGCTTTTCGATGGCACGGCGCTCGGGGTGCCCAACCCCGCATCGCTCATGACCATCTTCATCGCCGCGGGCGCCGCCGCGGGCGGCTGGATCCCAGGCCTGATCACCGCGTCGATCGCGCTGGCACATGCGGCCTGGTACTTCTCGAATCCTGGCCATCCGTTCGTGTACACCGCCGAGAACCTGCGCAATGTCCAGGTCCTTGCGTTCTCCATGCCGGCGCTGGCCTTGATCGTGGGCTGGATGCAGGCGCGCACCACGCGCGCAGTGCGCGCCGCGAGCGAAGCCGCGGCCGCCAAGGAGCTGAGCCTCCTGCTGGACCATGCGCAGGACGCAGTGTTCATGGCCGATGCCTCGAACCATTTCTTTCATGTGAACGAAGCCGCGTGTGCGCTCACGGGCTACCCGGCCGCCGAGCTCGTGGGCATGGAAGGTCTCGCGTTGCTCGATATGGAATCGCTCCCCCCGGGACTCGTTCCGGGCGAGGCGCTGCGCCGCGACGGCCGGTCGGTGTCGCAGCTGAAGCTACGCCGCAAGGATGGCAGCAAGGTCTTGGTCGAGATCCGTGCCGCAAGGCTGGCGGATGGCCGCTCTGTGGGCGTGGCCCGCGACGTGACCGCACAGGTCGGCACGGTCCATGAGCTGCGCGAGGCGCTGGCGCTCGTCAACGCCACGCTGGAATCCACCGCCGACGGCATCCTGGTCGTTGATGACAACCTGCGGATCGTTCGGCACAACGAGCGCTTGGCGAAGATGTGGGACATCGATCGCGCCCTGCTCGCGAACGGCGACATGGTGCCCATCATCGCGACCGTCAAGCTCCTGCTCAAGGATCCCGAGGCCTATCACCAGAAGGTGCTCGAGTTGTACTCGCGGCCCGACGCCGAAAGCTTCGATACGCTCGAGTTCCTCGATGGCCGCGTCTTCGAACGCTATTCGCTGCCGCATCGTGTCGATGGCAAGGTCGTCGGGCGGGTGTGGAGCTTTCGCGACGTGACTGCCGCCCGCCAGCAGGGGGCGGCGCTGCGCGAGAGCGAGTCGCGCTATCTGCAGGCGCAGAAGCTCGAAGCGATCGGGCGGCTGGCGGGCGGTGTCGCGCACGACTTCAACAACATGCTCACGGCGATCCTGGGCGAAGCCGAACTGCTGCAGCAGCAGTTGCCGGCGGGCTCGCCGCTGCGCGAGCAGGTCGAACACATCCGCGCCTCGGCGCAGCGCAGCGCCGGACTCACGCGGCAACTGCTCGCCTTCGGTCGCCGCGAGCCCACACAGCCGCGCGCATTCTCACTGCCCGACGTGGTGCAGGGCGTCGAGCCGCTGATTCGGCGCGTCGCGGGCCCGAAGATCGTGCTGCGGATCGAGCCCGCGACGGTGGCGCCGTGGGTCTTCGCCGACCCGGGGCAGATCGAGCAGGCAATCCTCAACCTTGTCATCAACGCGCACGACGCCATGCAAGGCGGCGGGTTGCTCACCGTTCGCATCGGTGCCGAAGATGTGGCGGACGCCGATCTCGCGCGCCGCGGCGCGCGCCGCGCGGGGCCGCACGGCTGGTTCGAGGTGACCGACACGGGCGAAGGCATCCCCGACCACGTGCGCCCGCACCTGTTCGAGCCGTTCTTCACCACCAAGTCGCCGGGCAAGGGCACCGGTCTGGGGCTCGCTTCGGTCTACGGTGTGGTCGAGCAGAGCGGCGGCTTCATCGAGGTGCTCAGCCGCGTGGGCGAGGGCGCGACGTTCCGTGTGCTCGTGCCGGCGATCGCCCCGCCCACGATGCCATCTCAGGCTCAAGCGCTCCCACTTGCGGCGGACCGCACGCTCGCGGCCGGCGAGGTCCGCGCCACCGTGCTGCTGGCCGAAGACGAAGGCGCCGTGCGCACGTTCGTGGCCGCCGTCCTGCGCCAGTTGGGTTATCGCGTGCTCGAGGCCGAGAGCGGCGAAGCAGCGCTCGAGCTCTCGCGCCACCACGAAGGCGCGATCGACCTGTTGCTCTCCGACGTGGTCATGCCAGGCATCAACGGGACCGAGGTCGCGGTGGAACTCGAACGCGAACGCCCGGGCATGCGCGTCGTGCTCATGAGCGGCTACGCGGGCGATGCGCTCGCGGGGCTGGGTGTGCAGGCGAACCGGTTCGCGATCTTGCTCAAGCCGTTCGGGTCCGACGCGCTCGCTCGCATCGTGCGCGAGGCGCTTGCGGAGCCCTCGCGGCGCTGACCGTGGCGGCGGTTCCGCGAGGCTACGCGCCGCCGAACTTGTGCACGCGAACCGTGTTCGTGGAACCCGTCGTCCCGGGCGGCGTGCCGGCGACGACGACCACGAAGTCGCCGGGTTCCGCGCGCTGCAGTTGCAACAGCGAGCGATCGACCTGCGACACCATCTCGTCGGTGTGATTCACCCGCGGCACCACGAACGTCTCGATGCCCCACTGCAGCGCGAGTTGGCTGCGAACCGCCGGGTGGGAGGTGAACGCCAGGAGCGCGATCGGATGACGATGGCTCGACACGCGCCGCGCCGAAGCACCGGACTCCGTGAACGCCACGAGCGCGCGCGCGCGTGTGTCGGCAGCGATGCGCACGGCTGCCGCGGAGATCGCGTCACCGCGCGACTCGGGCCGCGTGGTCACATCGGGCAGGTGTGAGAGTCCCTGCGCCTCGGCGGCGACGATGATGCGCGCCATGGTCTCGACCGTCTCGATGGGGTAGGCGCCCACGCTCGTCTCGCCGCTCAGCATGAGCGCATCGGCGCCATCGAGCACGGCGTTGGCCACATCGGAGGCCTCGGCGCGCGTGGGCCGCGAGTGCGTGATCATGGATTCGAGCATCTGCGTGGCTACGATCACCGGTTTGGCCAGGTCGCGCGCCAGGCGCACGGCGCGCTTCTGCACGAGCGGCACCTGCTCGAGCGGGATCTCCACGCCCAGGTCGCCGCGCGCGACCATCGCGCCATCGAACGCGCGCAGGATCGCTTCGAGCCGTTCGACTGCTTCGGGCTTCTCGATCTTGGCGATCACCGGCAGGCGGCCGCCGCTCTCGTCCATGATCGCGTGCACCTCGCGGATGTCATCGGGCGAGCGCACGAACGAGAGCGCGATGAAGTCCACGCGCAACTGCAGCGCGTAGCGCAGGTCTTCGCGGTCCTTCTCGCTCATCGACGGCGCGCTCACGCGCACGCCGGGGAGGTTGATGCCCTTGTGGTTCGAGATCTTCCCACCTTCGAGGACCGTGCACCGGACCTTCACGCCATCGGTGGCCTCCACGCGCAGGCGCACATTGCCATCGTCGATCAGCACGTTGTCGCCAACGCTCACGTCGGTGGCCAGGGCCGCGTACGTCGTGGACGCGAGGTTCACATCGCCGGGCGCGGGCAGCGTGGTGATCGTGAAGGTCTGGCCAGCCTGCAGGACCACGGAGCCTTCCGCGAATGTGGCCAGGCGGATCTTGGGACCCTGCAGGTCGACCAGGATCCCCACCGCGCGGCCGGCCTCGTCGGAGGCTTCGCGCACCAGGCGGTAGACCTCGGCGTGATCCTCGCGCGCGCCGTGCGAGAAGTTGAGCCGCGCCACGTCCATGCCCGCTTTGACCAGCGCGGCGATGGCAGGCTTGGTACTGGTGGCCGGTCCCAGCGTGCAGACGATCTTCGCGCGACGGTTCATGCGTTTCGGGCGCTCCAGTTCGGGACCGCTGCTTGTCTACCCGGGGCTAGGATGGGGTGAGTGACGGGGTTCGAACCCGCGACCCTCGGGACCACAACCCGATGCTCTGCCAGCTGAGCTACACCCACCACCAACCTGGACCCGGATGACGCCCGAAGCGCCACTCTGGTGCGCCTGGGAGGACTCGAACCTCCGGCCGACGGATTAGAAATCCGTTGCTCTGTCCACCTGAGCTACAGGCGCTGTCGGTCGCGAGATTCGCCCGGTGGACTGCGTCATCGGGGTCGCACCGTGCTCAGCGTATCTCTCGATACGCTTCCGCGCGCTGCTCCGCCCGATTCCTTGCCACCGAACGAATCTCGCGACCGACGCGAGCGCGTTCGCGGGTTCCGACGTCTACGGCTAGGCGACTACCTTGGCGTGGGTCTCGGTGTCGCTTTGCGACACCATCGGACGGGCCGGGGTGGCTACCTTTGCCGAGAACGGCAGAATCTGCGGGTACTTCTTTGGTAACGCCCACGGAATGGGCAAGATGGTCGGGGCGAGAGGATTTGAACCTCCGACTCCCTGCTCCCAAAGCAGGTGCGCTACCGGGCTGCGCCACGCCCCGATGGAACTGGGTGGCGAATCAGGGGCGGGACAATAAAGAAGGGTCTGAGCGGCGTCAAACGCGAGTCAGGATGGAGTGAAGGCTTGGGTTCGGGCGGCTCTGGCCGTATGCTGCGCTCATCGAATGCGTTGTGACGGAGTCGGTCCCCATCGGGCCCCCGCGGTTCTTATCAGGAGTATTCCCAAATGAGCGTGAACAAGGTGATGTTGCTGGGCCATCTGGGCCAGGATCCGGAGGTTCGCTACACGCAGGGCGGCCTCACGATCGCGAACCTGCGCATCGCGACGAGCGAGCGGCGGCCGGACGGCAATGGTGGCTGGAAGAAGGAGACCGAGTGGCACACGGTCGTCGTCTTCGGCAAGCGCGCCGACGTCGTGAAGCAATACATGACCAAGGGCAGCGAGGTGTTCATCGAAGGCTCGTTGCGCACCCGCAAGTGGCAGGATAAGCAGGGCCAGACGCGTTACAGCACCGAGATCGTCGCCAACGACTTCAGCTTCGTCGGCGGCCGCGGTGGCAGTGGCGGCGGCGGTGGTGCGGCGGCCGGTGGCGGCGGTGGTGGCTTCAACCGCGAGGACATGGGCGCGCCGGTGCCGGCAGGTGATGATAACTTCCCGGCCGAGTTCGGCAACGGCCCGGACGACGACATCCCGTTTTGAGTTTCAGGTAGTCGCAGCAAGCGCAAACGTCTTGCTGTGGATTTCGGTCGAGGACAAGCCCGTGCCCGAGCGAGGAGCGATCAAGCGGGCGCAGGCATCGACCGAAAGCCGCAGCAAGGGGGGGCGTAAAGGTCTCGACGAGGGTACTGAATCAAGGAGTGCAAGCCGGGGGCCCGTTGCCTCGTTAAAAATGCGGGAAACTATCAACTGCCAATGAGCAGTTGGCTCTCGCCGCTTAAATAGCGGCGACGCCCCAGCGAGCCCCGCCTGTGGGGGTCGTGACGGGCGCCAGATAATCGCAGGCTGGTCTGAAGCTCCGCCCGCGGGCCGACGACGAGAAGCAGTAGGGCTGGTGAGCAGCGACCCTGCCGACCGGGGCAACGCTCACGAGATACAAATGATCGGATAAGCTTGTAGTACTCCTCGTGGATGGACTTTCGGACGCGGGTTCGATTCCCGCCGCCTCCACCAATCTTCATGCAAGGCCCTGGCCCGAAAGAGCCGGGGCCTTCTGCACAGGAGCAGCATGCACGAGATGCGACACGAGCCTCGCCAGGACGAGCCAGCCATGCACAAGGGCCGCCTCGAAGCATTCACCGACGGCGTGATCGCGATCATCATCACGATCATGGTGCTCGAGATCAAAGTGCCGCATGGCGCTTCGTTCCAAGAGCTCCTGCCGCTGTGGCCCACGCTGCTGAGCTACGTGCTGAGCTTCATCTACGTGGGTATCTATTGGAATAGCCATCACCACACGTTGCAGGCGACCAAGTCGGTCAACGGCGCCATTCTCTGGGCGAACCTGCACCTGCTCTTCTGGCTGTCGCTGCTGCCGTTCTCCACGGCGTGGGTGGGGGAGAACTCTTTTGGCCGCGACCCCATGCTCCTGCTGGGCGCGAACCTGCTCCTGGCCGCCATCGCCTACACCATCTTCACGATCGCGCTGGTGCGGCATCACGGCCCGGGATCGGCGCTGGCGCAGGCGTTCGGCGCCGACGTCAAGGGCAAGGCCTCGCTCGCGTGCTACGGCGTGGGGCTCGCGCTCACGTTCATCGATCCGCGCCTGGGCTTCCTCATGTACGCCATCGTCGCGCTGATCTGGTTCGTGCCCGATCCGCGCATGCACAAGGCCATCGCGCGCGACTGAGCGCTCGTACGGCGCGCGGGTGCGGCGTCAGCTGCCGACATCGCGTGGGGCTTGGCCGAATGGGCGTGGTGGGTGCGGGCGCGGGGCGTGACTCTGGGCGCATGCGAACGGGCCGCCGCACAGGGCCCGCGGTCTTGATGCCCTGCCGGAGGCGCCCATGCCACAGCCGCTCGATCTCGTGATTGCCGCACTGCTGCTGATCGTGTATCCGCTCTGGACCCGCCTGCGCGAGTGGCCCGCCGTGCGCCGCCGCACCGCTTCGGGCGAGGGCGACGTGCGCGTGGCGCTCTATCGCAGCACCATGCTGCAGCAATGGGCTGCCATGGCCGCGATCCTGGCGACCGGCGCGATCACGCACCGCCCGCTCTCGGCCTTCGCGGTCACGCTGCCGCGTGGCGCGGGCCTGGTGGTGACGGTGGTCGCCGCGGTCTTCGCCGCGGTCATGCTCCACCAGCAGTGGAGCTCGGTCGCGCGGCTCTCGCCCAAACGCCTGCTCGCCATGCGCACGCGCATGGTCAAGCTCGCGGAGCTCTCGCCGCACACGGCGCGGGAGCTGGGCTGGTTCCGCTGGGTCTCGATCACCGCGGGCGTCTGCGAAGAGGTGATCTACCGCGGCTACCTGCCTTGGGCGTTACAGCCGTGGCTCGGCATGTGGGGCGCCGCCGCGGTGGTCCTGGCCGGCTTCACGGCGGCGCACGCCTACCAGGGTCGCCGCCAGATCCCGGGCGTGGCCATGGTCGGCGCATTCTTCACCCTGCTCGCCATCTTCTCGGGCTCGGTCGTGCCCTGCATCGTGCTGCACGCGGCGGTGGATATCGCGGGCGGCAACGTGACCAATCGCATCTTCGGCCCGCCACCCGCGGCCCCCACGCCAGCCGCGTCCTAGCCCCGCGGCTTGGAGAAGACGCCCCAAAGCGGCAGCATCGCCCACGCCGCAGCCAGCACCATGCCGCAACGACTTAACCCTTGTGTCCTGATGAATCATGATGTATATCATCATTTCATGATGAATCCGGACGCAGGATCAGGCACTGGCGGCGAGGGTCAGGCCTCGTCCGGGCGGTCGTCCCAGTCGTCCCACTCATCGAAAACCGAGCGAGCGACCACCCCTGCGGCGGTCCCGACCAGCCCACCCACGCTCGCCAAGTTCTCGACCCAGTTGGAGCCCCTCCTGCTGGCCGAGCTCAAGACCATCGCGCGCTCCGAGGGCCGCCTGCTCCAGGCGGTCCTCGACGAGGCGTTGCGCGACTACGTGGACCGCCGAAGGACCGACGGTCCCAGGCGTCATGTGATGCTCGCCCTGGCCCAGAGCCTGGCCGAGTTCGACCGCCTCTACCGGGAGCTTTCCAAGTGACCGCGCCCGACCTGCCGACCCCCGCCGACGTCCGCACGATCGCCGCCGCGATGGCTCACCGGTACGGGGGCTCGGCGGCGCTCCGCGACTCCGAAGCCCTGGCTCAGACGCTCCTGCGTCCCCACCTGCGCCGGCACCCGGATCTGCTCTCGGTGACCGCCTCGCTCATGGAGGGCTTCGAGCTCCACCGCCCCTTCGCCCAGGGCAACCACCGGGTCATGCTCGCCACCGCCGACGTGTTCCTGCGGCTGCACCGCCACCGGTTCACGGTCCCGCAGGAGCAACTGGGCGGCGAGATGGTCCGCATGCTCCGGGCGAACGCCTTCGATCACGCCCGGGTCGACACCTGGTTGCGCACGGTCGCCGGCCCCGAGGGGGTCGCGTGAGGGTGGCATCCGGTCGGGTCTGTCTTTCACCTTGCCTGCAGGGGGAGTGGTGACTAGTCTCCCCCGTCCCGTGGAAACCGCCCCGAGTCCCTTATTCGACCGTCTGGCCGAGGTGCTAGCCGAGGTGCGTCGCCGCATCGCGGACGCCGAACAGCGCTCCGGACGGCCCTCGGGGAGCGTCACGCTCGTCGGTGTCGTCAAGACGCTGCCGGCCGCGACGATCGCGCAGGCAGTGGCGTTGGGCCTAGCGGACCTCGGCGAGAACCGGGTCCAGGAGGCCGAGGAACATCAGCAGAGGGTGGCGCGCGACGCGGCGCGCTGGCACATGATCGGCCACCTGCAGCGCAACAAGGCGGGCAAGGCGCTCGCGATGTTCGACATGGTCCACGGCGTCGACGACGCCGAGCTGGCCGAGACCATCGCCCGGCGCGCGCTCGCGCTGGGCCGGCGCATGCCGGTGCTGATCGAGGTGAATGTGAGCGGGGAAGCGAGCAAGTTCGGTGTGAGGCCGCAGGCACTGCCGGCCTTGCTCGACAGTCTCTCGAAGCTCGAGGCGCAAGGCGGCCTCGTGCTGCGCGGGCTCATGACAGTGGGAGCACCGGTCGAGTCGGCCGAGCAGGCTCGCGCAGGATTCGCGCGGCTGCGCGATCTGCGCGACGATGCGGAGCACAGGATCGGCCACCTGCTGCCGGAGCTGTCGATGGGCATGAGCGGCGACTATGAGGTCGCCGCTGAAGAAGGCGCGACGCTGGTGCGCGTGGGTTCCGCGCTCTTCGGCGCGCGTCACTGAAAGGATTCGCATGTTCGTGATCGGGAATCTCATCAACGCGCTGGCGATGCTGCTGGACTACGTGCTGCAGGCGGCGTCGATCATCCTCATCATCAACGCGTTGCTCTCATGGGTGCGGCCGGATCCCAGCAATCCCATCGTGCGCTTCCTCGACACGGTCTCGGATGCACTCTGTAACCCGGTACGCCGTCTGTTCCCAACCGTCTTCGGTGGGATCGATATCGCGCCGCTCATCGTGCTGCTCGCGATCCAGTTCATCGGCTCGAACTTCCTGGTGCCGACGCTCAAGGACATCGCTTTCAAGATGCGGTGAGCATGCGACGAACCGTCTCATGACGGGGAGGCTCGCGGTGCGCGTCCAGCCGGGCGCGCGTCGAAGCCGCCTGCTCGAGCGCTTGGCGAGCGGGGAATACAAGTTGGCCGTCACGGCGCCGCCCGAAGATGGGCGCGCGAACGAGGCGGTGGTGGAACTGCTGGCCGATCTACTGGCCGTGAAGCGCCGCCAGGTGAGTGTGGCGCGAGGGCTCTCCTCGCGCATCAAGCAGATCGACATCGAAGGACTCGAGACCGCCGAAGCCGAGCGCCGCTTGCAGGCGCACCTGGGCCAGGGCGGTTCGATCAGACCCGAGAAGACCACACACCCGGAAGCCGAGTGACGCCACATGGCGAGTGAACTCAAGACCCAGATCGAAGAGGCCGCGGCCTACATCCGCGCGCGAGCGCCGCTCGTGCCGCAGGTGGGGGTCGTGCTCGGCACGGGTCTGGGCGACTTCGCTTCAGCGCTCGAATCGCCAGTAGTGATCGCGTACCGCGACATCCCGCACTTCCCGGTGAGCGGGGTCGAGAGTCACGCGGGCGAACTGCATATCGGCACGCTTGCGGGCCGGCCGGTGGCCATCATGAAGGGCCGCGTGCATTTCTATGAAGGCTATAGCATGCAGCAGGTCGCGTTCCCGATCCGAGTCTTCAAGGCCATCGGGTGCATGACCGTGGTGCTCACCAATGCCGTGGGCGGCATGAATCCCGACATGCCCGCGGGCACGATCGTGGTGACCACCGACCATATCAATCTCATGGGCGCCAACCCGCTCATCGGTCCGAACGACGAGGAGCTGGGGCCACGGTTCCCTGACATGTGCGAGCCGTATTCGCGCAAATTGGTGGCGCTCGCAGAGCACGTGGCGCGGGAGCTTCACCAGCCGCTTCAGCGCGGCGTGTTCGTGGGTGTCGCGGGGCCCAACCTCGAGACGCCGGCCGAGTACCGCTTTCTTCGCGGGATCGGCGCGGACATCGTGGGCATGTCGCTGGTGCCCGAGAATCTGGTAGCGGTGCATGGCGGTCAGCGCGTGCTGGCCTTCAATGTGGTGACGGACGCGTGCCTTCCCGATGCCCTGCATCCGGTCGACATCGCGGCGGTGCTGGCCGTGGCGGGCCGGACCGCGCCGGCACTCACGCGCCTCGTGACCGAGGTCGTGAGACGGCTCGACGAAGCGGATCAGAACTGAACAGCGCGGCGTCGATGACGCCGCGACGATGACGACGGAGGGTGAAGATGGCGACCGCGCGCAAGAAGACCCCAGCCAGCAAGCCGGCCAAGAAGGCCCCGGCCGCGAAGGCGAAAGCCCCCGCGCCCAAGGCGAGATCGGCTGCGGCGAAGAAGCCGGCAGGTAAGCCGGTCAAAGCGAGCGCCGTGAGACCGGCTGCCAAAGCTGCGCCCAAGCCTGCCCCCAAGCCCGTGGCGAAGGTGGCCGCCAAAGCTGCGCCCAAGCCTGTGCCGAAGGTGGCCGGCAAAGCTGCGCCCAAGCCTGTGCCGAAGGTGGCCGGCAAAGCTGCGCCCAAGCCTGCTCCCAAGCCTGCGCCCAAGGCCGCTGTGAAGGCGGCTCCCAAGGTCGTTGGCAAGCCTGCAGTCAAGGGCACGCCGCCCAAGCCTGCGCCCAAGGTCATCGGTAAGCCTGCGGTCAAGGGTACGCCGGGCAAGGTCGTGCCGCCGCCGCCGCCCGTGAAGGTGGCGCCCAAGGCTCCGCCGCGCCTCGTGCCGGCGACGGCCGACGCGAAGGCCGCGCACCTGGCGCTCTCCAAGCCGGCCAAGGCCACGACGGGCAAGTCCAAGCTGGTCGCCAAGGCCCCGCCCGAGGTGCGCCCGATGGGCGTGCTGCCGCCCGAGTCCATGGCGCGCCCCAGGACCACGCCCGTCGCGCCGCGCGCGCGGGTGGCTCCCGCGCGCCCGCAGCCGGGCATCAAGCCCGCGGCGCCCAAGAAGGGCGACGAGCGTCTGACGGACGCCGACCTCAAGCACTTCGAGCAGCGCTTGCTGCAAGAGCGCGCCAAGATCATGAAGGAGATGGGCCATCTCGAGAACACGCTGCTCAAAGTGAATCCGCGCGACTCGACGGGTGACCTGAGCGGCTATTCGTTCCAGATGTCCGATGCCGGCACCGATTCCATGGAGCGCGAGAAGGCATTCGACATCGCGTCCAAGGAAGGCCGGCTGCTCATGGAGATCGATGACGCCCTGCGGCGGCTGTACAGCGGCTCGTATGGCATCTGCGAGGCGAGCGGCAAGCCGATCGCGCGCGCGCGCCTCGAGGCGCTGCCGTGGGCGCGGCTGTCGATCGAGGAACAGGCCAAGTGGGAGAAGGAGCAGCGCGCCGGCCGCGCTGCGGCGCCCGGCACCGAGTGAAGCGCTCGCTGCCCCTGTTCTTTGGTGCCGCGGCGGCGATCGTCGCGGTCGACCAGTGGAGCAAGCACTGGGCAACGGCGCGGCTCGCTTACCAGGAGCCGATCCACCTGCTGGGCCAGTTCGTCACGCTCACGTACACGCGCAACCCAGGGATCGCGTTCGGGCTGTTCGCCGGGCACCGCTTCCCGTTCTATGTCTTCAGCATCATCGCTTCGCTCGCGGTCACCGGGCTGTTCCTGCGTCATGACCGGATGTCGCTCGCGCGGCAACTCTCGCTCACGTTCATCCTCGGCGGCGCCATCGGCAACCTGGTCGATCGCGTCACCACGGGGCTGGTGGTGGATTTCATCCTGCTCTCGTGGGGCCGCCTCGAATTCTATGTCTTCAATGTCGCCGATGTCTTCGTGACCACGGGCGTCGCGCTGTTCGCGATCGCGTGGACGCGCGACACCGAGCCGCAGGCGCCCGCAGTCGCGGACGCGGGCGTCGCGACGGAGCCTGCCCATGCCGCGCACAGTGGAACTGACGGTCCCGCCTCTGGAAGCGAACCAGCGAGTGGATCGCTGGCTGGCGAAAGCGCGGATCGGCCTCTCGCGTAACCGTCTCCAGGGCCTGCTGGAACTGGGCTTGGTGTGCGTGAACGGCAAGGTCGCGGGCAAGTCGCTCAAGCTCAAGGAGGGCGACCGCATCACCGTCGAGGTGCCGGCCCGCCGGCCGTCCAAGCTGGTCGCGGAGCAGATCCCGCTCGCGATCGTGTACGAGGACGACCATCTGCTCGTGCTCGACAAGCCCGCCGGGCTTGTGGTGCATCCGGGCGCCGGCGTCCACACCGGCACGCTCGTGCATGCGCTGCTGCACCACGCCCCGTCGATCGCGACCGTGGGCGGTGAGGGCCGCCCGGGCATCGTGCACCGGCTCGACAAGGAGACGAGCGGCCTCATGGTGGTCGCCAAGACCGAGACCGCCTACCTGGCGCTGGTCGAGGCGCTGCGGACCCGCGCGGTCAAGCGCATCTACAAGGCGATCATCTGGGGCGATCCGGGGCCGGACCAGGGCCTCTTCGACCTGCCGATCGGCCGCGACACCAAGGTCCGCACCCGCATGGCGGTCGTGCGCTCGGGCGGCAAGACCGCCCGGACCCGCTGGAAGGTGCTGGAGCGTTTCGGGCTCTTGACGCTGGTGGAAGCCCGCCTCGAGACCGGCCGGACCCACCAGATCCGCGTCCACTTCGCGTCTGTCCGGCATTCCGTGGCGGGCGACCCTTTGTATGGGGGACGTGTCAGAAATTCGTTGAGCCTTCGCCCGAGCCAGCGTAGCCTCGCGGACGCACTCCTTAACCTGCTGCTTCGGCAGGCCTTACACGCGGCCGAATTGGAACTTGCGCACCCGGTCACGGGCGCGAAGCTCCACTTCGAGTCACCTCTGCCTTCGGACTTCGCCCGGGCTCTCGAGCTGCTGCGAGAGGCCTCGGCCCCAAAGAACTGATCCTAAGTATGGCCGACGCGCCCATTCCCGAAGTGATCAGCCTGCGGCTCCCGAGCCGCCTCGAGTTGCTCGCCGTGCTCGACCGCGTGTGTGTCACGGTGTGCGAACGCATGGACTTCGACGAGGATACGTCCTCGCAGGTCGGCATGGCCGTCATCGAGGCCGGCACCAACGCCGTGCAGCACGCGCACCAGCGCGACCCGTCCAAGTACTTCGACATGGAGTTCCAGCTCTTCCCCGATCGCCTCGAGGTGATCGTGAAGGACTCCGGCAAGGGCTTCGACATGTCTCGCATCACGCCCGACGTGACCACGCCCGAGCACCTGTTCGATATGCGCGGCCGCGGCATCTTCATCATGCGCAGCTGTATGGACACGGTCGATTTCGAGTTCGGCGAGAACGGCACCACGTGCCATCTGGTGAAGCACCGGCCTTCCACGGCGAGCCGCGCCGCGGACGCCTAGGCGAGCCATTGCCGCGGATACTTGCCGTGGACTGGGGCGAGCGCCGGATCGGGCTCGCAGTGAGCGATCCGACCGGCACGATCGCCAGTGGATTGCCGACGCTGGTGGTCTCCAAGCCCTCCCAGGCGCCGCGGCTGGTGGCGGCCAAGGCGGCCGAGCTCGAAGCAGACTCGATCCTGATCGGCCTGCCGCTGTTGCTCTCGGGTGCGCGCGGCGAAGCGGCGCACGCCGCCGAAGCCTTCGCCGAGGCCGTGCGCGCGGCCAGCAGCCTGCCCGTCACATTGCACGACGAGCGCCTGACCAGCGCGCTCTCGCAGCGCCGCATCCACGAATCCGGCACCAAGCGCCGCGACAAGGGCGCCGTCGACCAAGGCGCTGCGATCGTGTTGCTCGAGTCGTGGCTGCAGAAGCTCGAGGCGCAAGCGCGCTTCGCGCGGGAAGCCGAGGCAAGCGATCCGGGCGCCGCGGGCGACGGAACCGCCGAGACCGGAGGGCGAGGCCGATGACCAAAACCTTTAGGCCCCGTCGCTGGGCCTGGCTGCTGCTGCTGATCGCGCTGCTCGCGGTCGCGAACGACCTGCTGCTGCCCGCCGGGCCGAATCCGGGCAACGACCGCCGCACGATCATCATCGAGCGCGGCGAATCCCTGCACGCGATCGCTCGCGAACTGCAGCGCGTGGGCGTGATCCGCAGCAGCTTCGGCTTTCTCGCGCTCGCGCGGCTCATGCATCTGGACCGCAGCGTCAAAGCCGGCCAGTACGCGTTCCGCCTGGGCACCACGGTACCGGCGCTGCTGCGCGCGCTCGACCGCGGCATGTACGGCCTGGACCTGATCACCATCCCCGAGGGTCTCACGGTCCGCGAGGTCGCCGCGATCCTCGCGCCGCGTCTGGGCGTGACGCCCGGCTCCATCGACTCGCTCGCGCGTGAGCCCGCGCTGCTCGATTCGCTGAGCGTGAGCGCGCCGAGCCTGGAAGGCTACCTCGCGCCCGATTCCTACGAATGGCTGCCCGGCACGAACCCCGAGGTCGCCCTGCGCGCCATGGTCGAGCGCACGCGTGAGCGCGTGCAGAAGGCCACCGCCGGCTGCGACTCGCTGCCGCTCGGCATGGGCCCGCACGAGCTGCTCACCATGGCGAGCATCGTCGAGTCCGAAGCGCAGGCGGCGGAAGAGCGCCCGCACATCGCGCGCGCCTATCTGAACCGCCTCGCCATGCACATGCGCCTGCAGGCCGACCCCACGGTGGGCTACGCGCTCGGCCGCAATCCGCGCACGCGCCTCACGCTCAGCAACCTGCGCCACGACTCGCCCTACAACACCTATCTGCATGAGGGCCTGCCGCCGGGGCCCATCTGCTCGCCGGGGCTCGCCAGCATCGAGGCCGTCGTCAACGCCACACCACATTCCAAGGACCTGTACTTCGTGGCGCGCGGCGACGGCCGGCACATGTTCGCGGCCACGTACGAGCAGCACCTGACCAACATCACGGCCGCGCGCGCGTTGCAGGCGGCATGGCGCGCGCAGCACGCCGCCAGCGATACGATCGGCGCGCCGATCGATGCGGCCGACAGCACGGCGGTATCCGCGCGCGCATCGCATCACTGATGGCGCGGGCTCTGCAGCAGGTTGGCCGCTGCGGCGCCGCGGCCGCGGCCAAGTACTTGCAGTCGCGTCATCTGAGGCGCGGCCTGTGCTACATTGCCGCGCTATGAACGCCCAGTCTCTGGTGATCATCAATGCACCGCGCGTGCGTCCGCATGAAGGCCTCGACTGGCCCGCACGGCTCGAACTCCTGCGCCAGGATATCGCGCGCCACCCGAGCGTGGTCGTCGCGTACTCGGGCGGCGTGGATTCGAGCGTGGTGCTGCGCGTGGCGCACGAAGTGCTCGGTGAGCGCGCGCACGCGGTGATCGGCCGCAGCGATTCGTACGCCGCGCACGAGTTGGAGCTCGCGCTCGCGCAAGCGCACAGCTTCGGCGCGCAGGTCGAGATCGTGACCACCGGCGAACTCGCCGACCCCGTGTTCGCGAGCAATCCCAGCAACCGCTGCTACCACTGTAAGTCGGAGTTATATCGTCAGCTGGATGCTGTGGCCGCGCGCGTGGGCGCCGCCGCGGTGCTCGACGGCACGATCCTCGAGGACCTTGGCGACCATCGTCCGGGCCGCTTGGCAGCTGCCGAGCACGAGGTGCGATCGCCACTGGCGGATCTGGGATTCACCAAGGCCGACGTGCGCGCGGTCGCGGGATCGTTCGGCCTGGCGAGCCACGACAAGCCCGCATCTCCTTGTCTGGCATCGCGTATACCCTATGGGATAACCATCACCGAGGCTGTCTTGGGGCAAGTCGAGCGCTCCGAGATGGCCCTGCGGGCGCTGGGATTCCGCGAGTTCCGCGTGCGCCACCACGGCGATGTGGCGCGGATCGAGTTGGCGATTCCCGAACTGCCACGCATGTTACAGACAGGTATCCGAGAACTTGTCGTGACTTCTGTCATTGCAACAGGTTATCGTTACGTCTGCGTGGACCTTGAAGGGTTTCGTTCGGGCAGCCTCAATCGCGTGCTCGATCTTTCTTCTGGCGCTCAAGACAATTCTGGAACCGTTCCTAGCGACGCACGGTAATACAACGTGCGCCCCATAGGAGGCGGCGGCACACCCCGCGATCTTCGCTGAGATCGTCCAGTGCCCCGGGCCTTCACCGGCTTCGGTGTCATTGCTGACGATCTCGATGTCCCCTCGCGGGACCATCGAAGTCTTCGGCTTTTCGGTCTTTCGCCTCTCAGGGTCGTGATCAGGAGAAACTCCAAGATGAGCACCAAGCCCTCCGTCACTCGTCCGAAGTCGCTCCGGGTCAAGATGCAGGGACCCGAAGTGGATCTGGGCTTCCAGTGGAGCCCGGCGAACACGATCCTGCTCGTCGCGGGGATCGCAGTTCTGACGGTGGGGTACCTGAATCTGCAGCACGGATCCATCACGATGGCGCCTGTGTTGTTGGTCTTCGGGTACTGCGGACTCATCCCGGCGTCGCTCCTGGTTCGGGTGGGTGGAGCGGATCGGGGCGAATAGCTCAGTTGGTAGAGCGCCTGCTTTACAAGCAGGATGTCACAGGTTCGAGCCCTGTTTCGCCCACCAGAGTATGCAGCAAACACTAGGCAGAGCATCAGTTACGCCCGATTCAATGTCCGCGAGACAGGTCTGCGGGACGGATCGGGGCAGCAGGTTGGCGAGCCGCATGGCGGGGGGGATGGTAACCAAAAACTTTCTTGACACCGTGCGGACGGGCCGCCTAGACTTTACTCACGTCTTGGAAGGCCTTGTTAAAGCGACAGATAACCTCGCCAAGGCACTCGAACTCATCGTTCTGACGCAAGATAGAGAGTTCGAAAGGAGGTGGCTCGCAGCCAGACCTGATTGCGCGCAACTGAGCCTTGCCTAGAACTCAGCAACAGGTTTTCCACACTTAGGGAGGTGTTTCAATGACTGGTTTGGTTCGCAAAGCAACGCTCCTCGTGGCGGGCGGTCTCTTGATCGCTGGTGTCGCTGGCGCTGGTGTTCCCAGCCCGGCCAACTCGACGGCTCCTGGTGCCATCAACGTTGTCGGCTCGACGCTCGGTCTGGCTGATTCCGTCGCTGGTAAGTTCTCGGTCGTTGTCCGCGATCTCGCGAACAACCCGCTGAACGGTTCGTCTGTCGTCGCCGACTTCTCGGCGAACGCGGACGTCAAGGTCTGCAACCCGCAGCTCTATCCCACCTACACGCTGAACTGCGCTGGCCGCACCGTCCGTGCTTTCACGGATGCGTCGGGCACGGTGTCGTTCACGATCGTCGGCGGTGGTACGGGTACGGCGTCGGTCCTCGTCAACAACGGTGGCAAGATCTATGCGGACGGCGTGCTGCTCAAGAACATCACGGTCGG
>JANYBS010000174.1 GCA_025360715.1 Candidatus Eiseniibacteriota bacterium
ATGTGGGGACTGCCGAGCGTGATCCTGGAAGCCGCACAGAACCACCACGACCCGATCGGCGAGGTGCCCAAGGAACTCGATCCGGTCCTGGCGGTGAAGATCGCCGACCGCCTGGCGCACTCGGTCGCGCAGCCCATGGCCGATCACACGCCTACACGCGCGCTGCCGGCGACGCTGCTGGACGACCCGCGCTGGCCGCAGTGGCTCGAGATGGCGGCGAGCAGCGTACGCCGCGACGAGGCGGCGTAGGGGCCTCAGTAGGTCAGCGCAAGAGCGACCGGATAGCGCCCCAGGTGGGTGTCCCCGCAGGCTTCAATGGGCAGGTAACACCTACTACGCCTTGCCAGGTGATGCGGCTGTTCGATGCCGCATTGGTGATGATCTCGTCCAAGTTGCCGCCACCGGCCGTGATCTTGATGCTCGTGAGCTGAATACACATTGGTGTCGTGCAGCCGGCACATGAGCCGGTGCCGGTCGTCTTGGTGTTGTTTATGGCAATGCTTAGGGCGAAGAACTCAGAGTTGGGAGCCACGGCTGCCAAGGCCGACGCTGGTACTGCTTCTAAGACAACGAGCCGAGCCGTGTTCGCCCCGCCACCCACGCCGATAGTGTAGGCGCCGATGCCCGACGTCGCCTGACCCGCGAACTCGTCGAGGCAGACCAGATTGTTGGCGTCAGCAGTCGACGTGGCCGAGAGCGCAGCCGCGCGGCACGTGCCGATGTTCTTGAACGCCCACCACGCCGGCAGGGTCGCGCCAGACGACTGCAGGTCGAGGACGATCTCGTTGCCGTTGACCGTGGCGCTGGTCATGTTCGGGATGAACGAGGCGACGGCCACGTTCGTGCCCGTGTTCGCCGCGCAGGCGAAGTTCTTGTTCGTGATCGGCGAACCTTCGCCGTAGCACTTCGTCCACGCCAGGTTCAGGCCTCCCGCGGTCGCGGGGCTGGCGACGCAGGCGAACATCAACGCGTAACTCCAGATAGTCTTCATTAAGGTGCGGCCTCCACGCCACAGGGTGAGAGTCGGTGGGTAGATTCCCAGTCACGTGCGAGAATAGGGCAGTCGGCCAGCCCAGTCCACGCTGTTATCTTGATCTGAAGCGAATCGGGACTGGCAATAGCCGCGCGAATCCAATTAGACTCGCGGTTCGGTCGCCCCCGTGGCCGTTCGCCTATCGCCAAATCACCGCCTGAAACACTGGAGTTCTTGCCATGAGACCGCTCCAACGCGTCGTCTTGTTCTTCCTTTTCTTTCAGACAGTACTCATGCCTGTGAGGGCACACGCCATCCAGCTTCATTGGAGCACGGGTGTCGACACGCTGCGGCTCAGCGTCGCGTCGCGCGGAGTCCTCGTGGTTAAGGCGGATGTTGGAGAGACTATCTTGCCAACTGAGTGGATGCTCTTCTGGCGAGGGGATAGCATGAACGTCGCGGTGTTGCCTCAGGATTCGCTTGTTGCCTGCAGCGGCGACACGGCCAACGTGAAGCGTCTTGATGGCCCAACCGTTCGCTCCGACTCGCTCGCGAATGTCTCTACGGCTCAGGTCTGTCGCGGGGGAAACGCGTCGCCGACCCTCGCGCGTTATGCTATGGACCTGCTACCGAATGTTCGCGGCAAGTTCAAGTTGGTAGTATTCGATTCTTCGAACCCCATCAGCGTGGTCGAGTCAAACGAAGTACTCCTCAACCAGTCGATACTCGAGGCATACACCCATATCCTGAGTCTAAGCGCCTCCACGGCACCGAGATATCTTGGTGCGCCGGTGACATTCAAGGCTGTTGTCGCCCCGCTGCCGCTCACCGCAACTGACGTAACCTTCTTCGATGGCACGGTCGCTCTCGGTACAGCCACAGCGACGAATGGGATTGCGGTCTTTACAACTGCAGCGCTGGCCTTGGGAACTCACTCGGTCACCGCGGCCACGGATACAACGTTGTCCGCGCCGGTCGCTTGCACAGTCGTGCCACGGTTGCCCGCTTCTATCGCGCTCGGCTCGTATCCGAATCCCTCACGAGATCATCAGATGGTATTGCTCACTGCCACGACCTCTCCGTCGAACGCCACCGGTACAGTGACTTTCCGGGACTCACTCGCGACGTTGGGCGTCGTTCCGATTGCGGGTGGCATTGCCACGCTTTCGCTAAATACCCTGGCAGTGGGAACCCGCTCGCTCACGGCGAGCTACGACGGCGATCTGACCTACGCACCAGCTTCTACTGCGCTGCTCAGCCATGTTGTACAACCACTTGTTCCCACGAGCACAGTTGCCACGGCACTGCCTAGTCCTGCGACCGTAGGCCGAACTTTCAGGCTTCGCGCGACCGTTTCGCCCAGCAATTCAACGGGGTCCGTTGAATTCAAGGATGGAGCGGCGACCTTGGGCATCGTGGTGCTCAGCAGTGGAACTGCCTTCCTCAGCGCGAATACCTACTGCTCTGGCTCTCATTCGGCTACGGCCTACTACAGCGGCGACTCCACACATTACGCGAGTTCGAGCGCCGTGCAGTGGACCAGCAATCCAGCGCCCACCTACGTGACGACGGTATCCTCGCTCAGCAATGCGCCCTACACGCAATCAGTTCGCTTTACCGCTACAATCCACGACTCGGGCGCCAGCGTCTGCAGCCACACTGGCACCGTGCAGTTCCAGATCGACGGCGCAAGCATAGGAGCACCGGTTCCAGTCAGCGCTGACACGGCTAGCGCGACCACTTCCTCTCTGTTGCCGGGGCTGCATGGCGTGATTGCGATCTACAGTGGCAATGTCGACTATCTGGGTTCTTCGGGTGCCGCACTGCAGCAAAGCATCGGAGGCCCCGAACCCTCGATCGTGAATGTTCGTGATGTCTCGGGCGATCAGGGCGGTTGGGTGAAAGTGAGTTTCAACGCGAGTCCGCTCGACCTGCCGCCGTACTCAGGCATCGATTACTACTACGTGTTGCGTTCGGTGCCGGCTTTCAGCCCGACGGTCGCGATGCGCACCCACGCGGCGCCCCCGGGCCGGGAAGCGGCCGAGGCGTCCCTCAAGCCGGGGACGATCGTGGACGTGGCCGACCCCGACACGACGCGGTTCTGGGAATACGTGGGCTCACTGCCTGCGTTCCATACACCCAAGTACAGCTATCTCGCGCACACCACGACCGATTCGCTGCCCGGCGTTCTT
>JANYBS010000212.1 GCA_025360715.1 Candidatus Eiseniibacteriota bacterium
GGCCCCGGCCAGCGCTCGCATGGTCGACCATGAGTGGCGATGGCGTGGAACGCGTCTACGCGGCCTGGCCTACCGATTCTGGGTGGACCCGTGGCGAACAGGTTCCGGGTACCGATGATGCGGGAATCCCTGTGATCGCTCGCGATGAGAATGCCGACGTCTGGGTCGCCTGGGCCGGCAACTTCGATGGCATCTTCTGGTCGCACACGTACACGACAGCTGTCACCGATACGCCGACGGTAGGCCAATCGGGCAGCCGGCCGCTCATCCGCTGGAACCTCGACCAGCCAGCGCCCGAGTCCGCTTGGACGCTCTGGCGTTCTACGGGCGGCGGGGAGTTCGTGCCGGTCGCGCGCGCCGAGGCGGGCTCCGGCACCGCCATGAGTGTGGTGGACTCGACCGCGCCCGACGCCGAAGTCCTGCGCTATCGCGTGCGGCGCGAGTGCAAGGACACGCGTTACCAGTGGACGAGCGCCGAGGCGGTGTGGCTGCCGCATACCGTGCACCTTACGATCGCGCTGCGCAGTGGGAATCCTGCGCACGATGCCATCGATGTCGATGTCTTTGGCGCGAACGCCGGAGCCATGACCTTGGAGCTCTACGATCTGCAAGGTCGCGTCGTGGCCCGCGCGCGGGGCAACGCGCTGGGTTCCGGCCGCGACGCCATGAGCCTGGGCTTGGACTCCGCGCTGCACCCGGGGCTTTATCTGCTGCGCGCGCGAACGGCCGACCAACAGCTGTCGCGGGGGCTCAAGATCGCAGTCGTGCGCTAGAGCGAACTCGGTTCAAACCGAGTACGCCTTCGTGGCGCGACCGAAAGATTTCCCGGACACGCGCGTCGCCCGGCGGGGTATGCTGCTTGCAGCCCCACCCGCAGGTACTCGTCCTCCATCGCGTGCGACCTACGGTGATCTGCTCCGAAGATCATTCCCGATGTGTGCTCCCGACGAGTCTCGCGCCCTCCCCACACGGCACGAAGAGCAACTCCCCTTGGCGGTCCGGAGGGTTCGCGCGTGTGTGGCATCTGCGGTGTGGTGCGCTTCGACGGAGCGCGCCCCGAGGAATCCCTGCTGCGCGCGCAATTGCGCTCCCTGCGGCACCGCGGCCCCGATGACCACGGGCTCTGGATCGGCGGCGCGGCGGGGCTGGCTCAGGCCCGGCTGTCGATCCTGGACCTGAGCGCCGGCGGGCATCAGCCGCTCGCCAACGAGGACGGCCGCCTGCAGCTGGTCTGCAATGGCGAGTTCTACGGCGCCGATGCGCAACGCGAGAGCCTGCGCGCGCTCGGGCACGTGTTCTCGGGCCGCAGCGATTCCGAGATCGCGCTGCATCTGTACGAAACGCATGGCGACGCCATGCTCGCGCACCTGCGCGGCATGTTCGCGTTCGCGCTCTACGATGCCGACCGTGCGCGGCTGCTGATCGCCCGTGACCGCATGGGCAAGAAGCCGCTCTTCTATACTCACGATGCGCATCGTCTGGCGTTCGCGTCCGAGGCCAAGGCGTTGTTGCTCGATCCCAGCGTGCCGCGCGACCTGATCGAACGGTGACGCGTGCGGTGGGCCGGGCAGCATGGTGGAGTTGAGATGCTGCACATCGCCCAGCGAGTGGCCTGAAGTCAGGTCCTCGTCGGGCGTTTGGAAACCGGCCGGCCACTGCCCACCGTCGCCGTGCGAGGCGTCGAGGATGTACGCATCGACGTGAGAGAAGTCGGAGGGGTTGTAGGTGTGACTGCCTATGCGGAGGCCGTTCAACGTGTCCGCAGGATCCGTGCTCCACGCTCGTCCTTCGCGATTGAGATAGTTCCAGACGGCCTGAGTGTTTACAGCGTCGAGCGCAAGTGGCGAGGTGCCGGGCAACTCGATCAAATTGCCGCTGAATTTCTGAAGCGTCCGATAGGCCGATGAAGCAGGATCAGTTGGCGTGCCGAAATCGGCGTCCCACATGAACTCCGCATCACGCCAACGAGTGTTCGCGAATCGCGTTCCGAATCTGAGTGGTGTGAAAGGGGCTTGAGTGATTGTTGCGGTTCCGGCGTTCGCGGGGGTTGAGCACCGATCAGCTTTCGTCTCGGCTGCCACAAGGCACCATGACAAGCTCACGAAACTCGCCAATAACTCGACCCAGAACCTCTTCTTGTGAGTCATCCGCTAGCACCTTTCGATGCTGCTTCCTCGGACGCGGGGCTCGCGCGGGGGATTCGGATCCGAACGTCCGATTCACGACGCGCCCACCGCCTCGAGCGAGAGCCGATGAACTGATCCTCGCTTCAAGGCAATACTTCAAAAAATCCCTTGCCATGGGGGGGGGCGTCAATGAAATTCAACTCATGCGCCAAAGAATCTGTCCTAGAAACGACAACGCGTCGGGCGAGTCGCTTAGTTGGGCTGCCAAGATTGCTGCATCGCTTGTTTGTGTCCTCGTATTTACTCTAGGCCTCGAATCCGATGCCTCGGTGGTCTACGCGCTGCCCATGGGAAGCGCTTGGACGCCTGTTTCCCGGCTAGTCGCGAATGGTCACCGTTTCATGATCGCGACGCGCTTTGAGCCCACCACTGGCGGGAACCTAAGAATCGCCGGCCGGGGACTGGGCGGTCCGGGCAAGTGGCTCACGGGTTTTGAGTGGTCGGATACTGCTTGGAGAGTTCGTTGGACGCATAAGTACGCATCTTTCAACCCTCCAGTCGTCGTAGCGCCTTACGGCAAAGAAGTTCTAGTGTGGAAAACGCAGCTCGATTCGATGAGCGCTCTGGCACACGACTACTTCCTTGCCTCCGTTGTGAGCGGCGATTCATTGGCGACTCCCGACACCGTTGCAACGGTGTTCGAGGGATCATTCGAATATGCCGCGGCTGCGAGCGATTCCTGTATCTTCGCAGTCTTGTATGACATCGGATTGCAGCAGCGCGTCAAAGGCTTCGTGAGACAGAACGGAAGGCCCGGCTGGCGCGTCTTCGATCTCGGTGGCGAGGGTTGGGATGGTCTCTCGGCAACAGCCATCGATGAATCAACCTGTGTGGTGATTACAGGAGATTCGCCTCGCGAC
>JANYBS010000006.1 GCA_025360715.1 Candidatus Eiseniibacteriota bacterium
TCCTACACGTACGATGAAGCCGACCATCTGACTTCATGTGCACAATAGGCTGGATGGTGGGCGAGCGCAATACCCAGAAATCTCACGAATCAGTGTGCGCGTTCCCGACCAGAGCGGCGCGGTTGTTGCGACGAGACGATGTGGAAGCTTTGCGCAGCGTCGTGCGCCTCAGCGCGTAATTCCCAGTTCGTACGCCAGCTCTCGCAGCATTTTCACATCTTCTGCTGCCAGACGGTCGACGGCCGAGAGCACGATTTCTCGCGCCCGCCGCGAGTCTACCCAGTCCCCCTCACGAAACGCATCCGCTTCGAATCCGAGTAGGGCCATGGTGCACAGAATGGTTTGCGCCGATCTGGGTGAATCATTGCGCGATACCGACGTCGCAACGGATACCGCACCGCGTGGATCGCGTGAATTCCACTCGTCGGTACGATCTTCGATACCGAGACGCACCACTCCGGTGGCGTAAATCAGGTCCGCCCGTCCAGGAGTGCATCTGTGCGCGGTGAATCGACCGGCGATCTGATCGCCCGCCTGCAACGCCGCCTGCGCTGGATTACAAGGGTGTAGGAGCACTTGGGACGCCCCGGAACTATTCTCGAGATCGATCTTTAGAACGGTCCGATTATCGATCTCTTGCGGCGTAACGCCCTTGACCATGGCCGTGCCGTGGACGGTGACTCCCGGTGCGAGTTCAGAAAAGTCCGCTTCTTGGCGACGCTGAATCATGGAATGCTCCAACGAGGAGGTGATGTCCTCGACCGGAATGGCCGATGGACTCCTCGTCGTGCGCGCGCGGGCGACGCACGCGACGCGACTGCCGCACGCTTCATGCGGTCGGGATACCGCGGCCTTGCATCTGACGTCAGTCGCCGGTTTCGCGATGTATCGATACGATCGCGACGCAGTTAGGCGCGAGTGCGATCGTCAGCTTACCCCTGCCAGAGACCGTTCGTAGCTAGACTCGACGGTACGGTGACGTCTCCCCGGAAAAGTGAGGCAGTTCAAAACAGGAGTAGCGGTGGTACGTTTGCGGTCCGCCCAGCCCCGAGGAGGGACGGACCATGAAGCGCTCGAAATTCACCGAAGAGCAGATCGCCTACGACCGGCGCCAGGTGGAGAGTGGCACGCCTGTGCCGGACGTGTGCCGGCAGCTCGGCGTCAGCGAGGCGACCTTCTACGTCTGGAAGAAGAAATTCGCCCACGTGGGCGTGAGCGAGCTGCGGAAGATGCGGCAGCTCGAAGAGGAAAACACGCGGCTCAAACGCGTCGTTGCCGACCTCACGCTCGACAAGCACATCCTGATGGAGACCCTCCGAAAAAACCGGTGACGCCGACGCGCCTGCGGTTCGGCTTCCAGCGCATCCACATCTTGCTGCGACGGGAGGGCTGGCCCGTGAACAAGAAGCGCGTGCGCCGGCTCTACCGACTCGATGGCCTGCAGCTCCGCATGCGCGTACGCCGGCGCAAGCACATGGCGCTACATCGCGGGCCGGCCCCGGTGTCGACGGGGTTGCACCAGCGGTGGAGCATGGATTTCGTGCACGACCAGATCTTCGATGGTCGGCCGTTTCGCGTGCTCACCGTCGTGGATCAGTGGAGTCGCTTGAGCCCGGTGCTGGAGCCGGGGTTCTCGCTCACCGGCCGGCACGTCGTCGCGGCGTTGGAGCGCGTGGGCGCGGCCACGGGATTCCCCGCGTCGATCACGGTCGATCACGGGACGGAGTTCATGTCGAAGGCGCTGGAAGCGTGGGCGTTCTACTGCGGCGTGCATCTCGATTTCACGCGGCCCGGCAAACCGACGGACAACTCCCACATCGAGTCCTTCAACGGGCGCTTGCGCGACGAGTGTCTCAACGTGCATCAGTTCCTGTCGCTTGCGTACGCGCAGGCCAAGCTCGACGCATGGCGGCACGATTACAATCATTCACGTCCGCACGGCTCGCTCGGGCACCTGACCCCGAACGAATTCATCCGACGCAGTCAGGAAACTAGGGCCGCAGAAATCGCTGTTTCCCAGCTTTGAACTGTCTGCAAACGGGACCAACGTCACAGCAGGTGACGCTATCGATCGGCGCAGCCTGTGAGTTGCTTGAGAAGTTCGATGGCTGCGAGCACTGGTTCCACTTTGCCGACTGCAGCGCGCCGGTGCTCCGTGAAGTAGAAGTACGGGCTGGAAGCGGAACCCTTCAGCTTGCCATCCACGATGTGCTTGCGGAATGCCGGTTTCTGCACGGCGCTCACAAAGCGCGCGCGCATTGCGGGCGAGGACGGGCCGAACAGGAGGTTGGCGACCGACTTGCTGGAGGGTCGCTTGATCAGCCGCAGTGCGAACGGGTCCCAGAGCGTGATGGGAAGTTCTGGCGCCGTCTTGTTCTTCAGGTTCACCGCAAGCACTTCCAATGCCGCTTCCTGACGCAGGATGACGCCCCACGTTTCCAAGCCCTCCTCGATACCGTACTTCTCGATATTGCGAATGAGTTCCTTCGTGTACTCGCCTGACCGCTCGCCGGCTACGGTGGCTGGAACATCGAGACGGGCTCTCTCCGCCCAGTCATGGCGGTGACGGAAGAACTTGTGGTCATGGCCACTGACCAGATTGGTGAGGCGGTCCAAGCGGTACACCCACTGAATCAGCAAGGTTTCCATTGAGTGCGCCTCTTCTTCGGAATCAACACGGGCAACCACCCGAGTGAGCAACTCGTGCCCGGACTTGCGGATGTCGTTGATCCGATCAAGTCGACGTGACGAGAGTGCTTCGCCCTCGAACCGCTTGGCAAGTTCTCCATGCGCGAGCGCACGCCGTCCCTTTCCTTTGCCGACGTAGAAGACCGCGTCTTCACCCTTCAGTCGCGGGTCAATGAGGACGTAGACATAGTACTCCTTGAGTGGAATCTCATTGTCGTCCTGCGGCGGCACGTCCAGTGATGAAACCACTACCCTCTCCTTTTGGGCTGACTATTGAGTGCTGTTGACGGCGTATGCAGATGTGGCGACTCTACTGCACTGATACTGGAACCAGCGTTTGCGCAAATTTTCGCCCTTAGGTTAAGGTACACAAAGGAAGACTCCTTGCGTCAGTTGGGCGGATAGCGCTCCGACCAGTCGGCGCCGGTGCGCCAACCGGTGGCCAAGTCATCGGCCAGCTGCACGATGATCTCGCGTGCTTCGATGTGCTCGAGCCACTCGGAGGGAATGGCGTTGACGCCGAGCGCGGCGCCGAGGATGTTGCCGCAGATGGCGCCGGTGGAGTCGGAGTCGCCGGAGTGATTGACCGCAAGCCGCACGCCGGTGGCGAAGTCGCCTTGCGCCGCGAGAGCACAATACACGGCGATCGCGAGGCCGAGCGCGCGCTGCACGGCGCTTGTAAGGTCGATGCGGTCGCGCAGTGACGCGATGAGTGCCGCGAAGACGCCTGCGGCGATGTAGTCCTCGGGGTGGTGGTGTGTGATGCGCGCCAGGTCGCTGCCGAACGCGAACGCCATCTCGGGAGTTGCGTCTCCATACAGACCACACGGAGCGGCACGCATCACGCCGCCGCATCCCTTGCTGTCATTGGTGTATTCCGGATATCGCTCGCGAAGCGTCAACGCCTCGATGCAAGTCACGCCGTGGGCGCGCCGCTGGTGGAGTTCCCTTCGCTCTACGGGCCAGCCGCGCTGGTCTGCCTCGAGTGCGACGGGCACCCCCTACGTGTGCAGCCAACGCCGGTACGCGCAATAGCCCACGTCCTTGTGTGACGCGAACCCGCGGCTGTAACCGCGCGCCTCAAACCGAATCATGGCCTCGGCGGTGAACAGCGACATCTGCGTGTCGTCAGTGATGGAGCCAGCGGGCCACATGCCTGGGACGAAGTCGACGATGCCCTGCTCGCCGAACTGCTCCCGGATACCGTCGAGTGGCATGAACTCCACCGGCGCGCCAAGCGCATCGCCCACCGCGCCGCCGAGCAGCGCGCCGCGGAGGCAGCGCTCGCGTGCGAGCACGGGAAAACGCGTGCGCGCCGTGAGGCGTTCCTTCCACTCGCGCACATACCGGCGCTGTTGGCTGGTCTCCGGTGACACCGGGGCGCGGCGGCGCTTGCTCATCGCCTTCCACCGGTCTGCGATGATGTCGAGCGCCTCGTCGGGCTGCGCGCCATGCCGACGCAGCCAGCAACCTGCTACCGTGCCGGTGCGTCCCACGCCGCCCAGGCAGTGGATGTAGACCGTGCGTGCGCACGCGAGCGCGTCATCGATGGTGTCGAGGATCTGCGTCATCAGCGCTTCGTCGGGAACGCCAAGATCCCTGATGCGGAAGTGGTGCACCTCGCGTTTTGCCACGGGATACTCGAGCATGTATGGATCGCCCAGTTTGCGGTCCACTTCGACGCCGAGGGCGACGGGCGTGTAGGGCTTCAATGCCTCATCGGCGGTGGTGAGGTCGATGTAGGTAGACACGCCGAACCGGGCGAGCGCCTTCAGCTTCCTGGCCGCCTCGGAGGGACTCGTGTAGCCCGGATATTCACCGCACAGTACGCGGCCACCGGGGAGCCAGTTGGTGTTCGACCAGGCGCGCGCGAGTGGGGCGTCGGTCGGCATTGGGGGCTTGGGCGCAAAAGGGTGCAGTGATCTTACAGACTAATCTGAAGGGCCACTCTGACATTCGACGGAAAGTCGACGTGCGATTGTCAGAGCCCCGTTGCTCCATTCGGCAGACAGACGAGAACACCGAGTCACCGCATCACGCCGGAGGGCATCATGATCGATGGGACAACCGCACTGCTCGAAGAAACCAGCGCCGTCCAACAGGACGGCGCGCTTGCTTGGGAACGCTTTCCGGGCAATGACTGCGTCCGCGAGTGGGCGGCCGAAATGCGCCGTGCGCGTGTGGCGTCTGACGCTGAGCTGTGGAAGCTGGCGGGGCGAGCGATTGTACTGCTCACCGAGGATGAGGCGCTATGCACGGCGTTGCTGCTGCGCGTCGCGGCCGATGCGGGCATGCAGTTCGTGAACGTGGCCCTCGATGACGTGGCCGACTTCGTGGCGCGCGAAAACCCGCAGGAGGGTGCGCCCGCGATTGCCTACCTCGAGCCGGGACGCTGGACCAAGGGAAAGAGCGATCGCGATGACGCGGACGTCGCCAGCGAAAAGGCCAAGGTGCAGTCGGCGATTGCCTCTGCGATCGCGACGTTTGACCCGGCGCATCCCGTCATCTTCGTGACCTCGGCGGAGGACATCCGTTCGCTGGCCATGAACCTCCGGAGTCCGGGCACGTTCGACCGCTTTCTTCGCGTGCAGTCGCCCAAGGCGGAAGCACTCGGCGAAGATATCATCGACCGCATCGGCCGCGACCGGTGCGCGGTGTCAGTGACACAGGTACCAGGCAAGGTGGGGATGCTCTTCACGCGCGATTATTCCGACGATCGCCGTCGCGACCTGGCGTTGCTGCGGCTTCGGCGGCTGATCGCACGCGCGGGACGTCCGCTCGAGTTCCTGGATCTCGTGCACGTGGCGCTGCATGGATTTTCCGAATCGGACCGGCTGCCCGACGAGCCGGAGCAGGTGCGCCGGCAGACGGCGGTGCATGAGGCCGGACACGCTGTCGTTGCGATCATTGGATCGAACGGCCGCAACATCCCTGAATGTTCGTCGATCATCCCGTCGGTGCACTACAGCGGCGTGGTGGTGGATTCGCTCCAGTACCTGATGGAGACGGGCGACCAGGTGACGTATGCGGACATGCGGCAGCGCGTACGCATCCTGCTCGCCGGGCGCGCGGCGGAGGAAATGGGTTTCGGAGCGGAGCACGTGTCGAACGGCGCGCGGGAAGACCTTAAGCGGGCCACCATTCAGGCGGGCATCGCGTTCTCGTTTTGGGGCTTTGCGCCGGCCATGGAACGGGACGGTCAAGCGGGGTCGAACCTCGCGGTGGCAGGCATCGACGACGATCCGTTCACGGCGTCAGAGGAGGCGCGCGTCGAAGGACTCGTGCGCGAGTTCCTGTGCACCGAGTATGGCGAGGTGAAACAGATGCTCGAGGCGCACCGACCGCTGATGGACGCCGTCACCGACCGGCTGCTGCGCGATGCGATGCTCGACCAGGAGGGACTGGCTGAGGTGGTGCGAGCTCACGGGCCGGCGGGGCTGATTCCGCCGGGCCCGGTGGGTGCCGCCGAGTAGCCACTGTCAGAGGCGTGAGGCACATTCCCTTCCATGCCAACCGCCTCGAAAACACAACGGTGGGTCGATCTCCTCGCGGCCCTCCTGTCACGTCATTATCCCACGTCGTTCGAGCTGCTCGCCAAGGATGTGCCGGCGTATCAGGACCCCAAGCAGCGGGGCGACGCGCGCATGCGAATGTTCGAGCGCGACAAGGACGAACTTCGCAAAATCGGCGTTCCCATTGAGACCGTGGAGATCGAGAGGGGCGACAAGCAGTACAAGCTCGCATCGCGGGACTTCTACCTGCCTCGGATTGGCGTCAAGAAGTCGACTGCGGTGCGCGCGGCGCCCGCCCGCAGCGGCAAGCCGGCCCTGCCACCCGACGTCGTGTTCGAGCCCGATGAGCTGGCGATGATTGCACGGGCGGCGGAACGGATACAAGCCATGAAGCATCCCGTGCTGGCGGCCGACGCCACGTCCGCCCTGCGCAAGCTGGCGTTCGACGTGCCGTTCATGGATCGCGGCGTGCGCGAGCTGATCCTGCTGCCGTTCGGCGCGCAGGATCCGCTGGTGCTCGAGCTGCTCGATGATGCGGTGCGCCGGCGCAAGACGCTGCAGTTCCACTACCACTCCATCGAGCGCGATGCGCGGGCGCGCCGCACGGTGGCGCCATACGGACTCGTCTTCCTGCGCGGGCACTGGTACTTGTGGGCGCACGACGAAGGGGCCCAGGCGATCCGGCAGTTCCGCGTGAGTCGCATCACCAAGCCAGTAGTGAACCCGAAGAACAAGCAGAAACCGGACTTCGAGGTGCCGCCGGTCTTCGATCTCTGGGTGCAGAGTGCATCGCGCTAT
>JANYBS010000015.1 GCA_025360715.1 Candidatus Eiseniibacteriota bacterium
TTCCAAGCACTGGAGCAGCATGGACATCGCCAACGGGTCTCTTACAATTCTCACCATTCGCCCCGACGGCATGGCGCGCCTGGCCATGTTCAGCGAACTCGGCGACCTGCCGCTGGACAAGCTCACATGGAGCGGCAAGGGCCCGAACTGGAAGGCGCCGGCGGCGAAGGCGATGAAGTAGATCGAATAAGCGAGGCTGCCATGTCGATGGGAAAGCCGCCCGAGTTCTATCTGGCCCGGCTTCGTGCGGCTGCCGAGCTGCACGGGGGCGAGCTGCTTTCCAAGCAGTACGTTGGCGATGGCTACAAGATGACGTTCCGGTGCGCCAAGGGACACGTGTTCGATACCACGCCAGGCGCCATCAAACAGCGCAAGTGGTGCCAGCAGTGCGGGATCGCACGCCAAGCCGCAAGCCAGCGCGCCGTTGGGCTCAAGCAGGTGGCCGCGCGAGTGAAACGCAGCAACGGCACGTTCAACGCGAGCGACTACGTGACCTCGCAAGTGCCGATCGAGTTCCATTGCGCCAAGGGGCACGCGTGGATCACGGTGCCCAATTCGATCGTGCAGGGCTCGTGGTGCCCTAAGTGCGCGATCGAGAATCGCGAAGACCCGCGGGTGCCCGTGGTCGCCCGACGCATGGAGAAGCTGGTGAACGACCGGCAGGGCCTGCTCCTGCCGCCCGGGTTCACAGGATTCAAGTCGCACATGCGGATCCTGTGCACCAAGGGCCACGAGTTCGAACTGACGCCCGAAGGACTCGCGACCGGTGTGTGGTGCTACGAATGCAAAGAGCAAACAACGCTGCAGCGCCTGCGAGACGCCGCCGCGAAGTGGGGCGGCGAGCTGCGCTCCACGCGTTGTGCGCGCATGAACGACAAACTTCAGTGGCGCTGCGCCCTGGGGCATGACTTCAGCAAGAGTGCCATGGCTGTGGTCGCTGGCGGCTGGTGCACCGACTGCAGAGGCACGCGCATGAACGACCTGCGCGACTTGAGGCGCATTGCCCGCGAGCGCGGCGGCGAGTGCATTTCAACCGAAGTACCGGCGTCGCACGAGAAGGCCCGCTGGCGCTGCGCCAAGGGCCACGAGTGGGAGTCGCTTGCGAGCGTGGTCGTGCAGGGTCACTGGTGCCCCGAATGTGGCCGCTGGAGTTCGCACGACCGCCGACGGCTGACCATTGCCATTCTGCGTCAGACCGCCATCGATCGCGGCGGTCGCTGCTTGTCGAAGAGCTACGTGAACAGCGACGACAAGCTGCGCTGGGAATGCGCGCAAGGCCACCGGTGGACCGGCCGCGTGGGCAATATTCGCCAGGGCTCGTGGTGCCCCAAGTGCGCACACAGTATTCGCGGCACGATCGAGGGCGTGCGCGCCATGGCCACCGAGCGCGGCGGCCGCTGCCTGTCGCGCCACTGGGACGACCGCGCGCAGCCCGTGGAGTTCGCCTGCGAGAAGGGCCACGAGTTCTGGCTGAGCGCGCCGCAGATCCACACCGGAGTGTGGTGCCCGAAGTGCGCGCCGAAGGCGGCGGTGCGCGCGCCCGCCACGAAACGCTAGAGCTCGATCGGCCCCTTGGGCAGCGGCTTCAGGTCGCCAAAGAGCCGCTGCAGCACTTCGAGTGCCGCCTGAGAGGACTCGAAGTCGCCGATGCACTGCACACCTTCGCCCGCAGTGTGGCCGTAGATCGACCAGAACACGGAGTCGCGGAGATGGGCAGGAACGTCGTCGAGACTCTCGAACGGCTCACAGGAGCCGTGCTCGTCGAACTCGACCACCGGGGCGATCTCGATGGCGTCGAACACGCGGCCGCCGTCGGAGCGTAAGGGAATCGGCATCGCGAAGAAGGCGCGGCCGGTGAGGGTCGGCCCTACACACGACTCCCGGCATGCCTGTCGCACGAGCGGCAACCTGCCGCCCGCGGCATCGCGCTGTGCTATCAGCGCGGCAATCCAGCGCCTGCGGGGCGAACCAAGCGCAGCCATGACAGGAGCCTGGCCTGGAACACACCGCTGCGCAAGGCTGAAGGAATGAAGGCGCCTAGAGCTCATGCTCGAGTTCCCAGATGATGTGCCGCGGCACGTCGATGTACGCACGCTGACCGGTCCAGCGAATCCGGTAACGTTCGCGGTCCTCGTTGCAAAACTCCAGGCTGGTGTCCTCTGCCATGTGCGGCGCGATGGCCGCCCAGACTCGCTGCGAAGCTTCCTCATTCCAATAGCAGGGATCGCAGCTCTCGATCGAAAGGTGCCAGACGCCTCCGCCGCCCGGCGATTCAACGAGAACCGGCGCGACAACGATGCGCCTACGCATCCAAGGGTCGCTCTCGAAAATGAGGGTCGCTCGCCGCGCGTCCTCTTCGGATCGGCAACGAAGATCCCAGGCCTCAATGTCAGTGCTGTAGCTCATCGCGCCTCCGAAGTTCGTCGATTCGAGTTTCCAAGGAACCAAGGAACGAGGTTCAACGTACTCGCAGATCAGCTCGCGCATTAATCATGCGAGTGGGCTTGAATCCTCGCATGATCCCGGCCGCTGAGAAACCCAAGTCGAACGTTCAGAACGCAAACTTCTTCGATGCGCGGGCAACACTGGAAGATCTACAATCCCGTGACTTTGACTTGGGGATGCGGCCCTGGGAGATGGCATTGGACGCGCGCGGTCCTTCGAGGAACCAATTAAGTAAGGGCAGGCCACGGTTGGAGGATTGATGGGCGCGAAGCGTGGATACACGGGAGCGGTGGATGAGACTCCAGCGAGCGGTCTCTACGACCTTGTGCTCACGGAAGTACTCGCTACTCGCCTCAGTCGTGCCCAAACTGCGGTACGTGCGAGCCATGAGGCCATGGAGCCAGCCGAGTCCCCCAGGCGATTGGCCGATCGCTTTGCCGAGGTGCTTCGCGAGGCCTTGCAGACCCTGCACGAGAAGAAGGTAGCGCCGCTCGAACAGGCCCAGATCTGCAATCGGCTACTGCTGCACTTGTCAGGCCTGCTCGTCGCGCACGATTTAGGCGAAGCAGTGGACATCGAGGACCTTTTGAAGCCCGAACTGCTTCTTGAGGTGACGCCGCGGACATCTCTGGCTGCACATGGAGCCTCAGTCCGCCCCTCGCTGCCGCTATCGCAGACACATCTTCTCGTAAACGCGCGTGGCGAGCATTCCGTCGGCTCAGAGATCGCACGAGAAATCGAGTCCGCCGACTCCATCGATTTGTTGTGCTCGTTCCTGCTTTGGAGCGGCTACCAGCGCTTGAAACCAGCGCTCCTTCGATTCCTGCAGCGCAAGTCGACTCGCTTGAGAGTCATTACAACGGTTTACATGGGCGCCACCGATGCGCGCGTGCTCGATGAACTCCATGCGTCGGGCGCCGAGATCCGAATCAGCTTCGATACGAAGCGCACCCGGCTGCACGCCAAGGCCTGGCTACTCCACCGCGCGACTGGGTTCACGACGGGGTACATTGGCTCGTCAAACCTCTCGGCGGCAGCGCTCACAGACGGGCTCGAGTGGAATGTTCGGGTGGGCCGTGACGCAGCCGACGTCTTGGATAAGTTTGCCGCAACGTTCGAAGGGTATTGGAACGAGCCGTCCTTTGAGCCGTACGACCCAGCGGCAGACGGAACTCGGCTTCGTGACGCGCTTGCTGGCGCAACAGCCCGCGGGCCGGCTTCCACGCTACTGCTGGATGTGCGCCCGTACCCGTATCAAGAGGCCATGCTCGAACGGCTCGAGAGTGAGCGATTCGAGTACGGGCGCATGCGCAATCTCGTCGTTGCCGCAACGGGCACAGGGAAGACCGTCGTGGCGGCCTTGGACTACGCCCGTCTGTCGACTCGATTCCGCACTGAGCATGGCCGGCGGCCCGCGTTGCTCTTTGTGGCTCACCGCGCCGAAATCCTCGAGCAAGCCCGCTCGACATTCCGAAGCGTGCTCGGCGATTCCACGTTTGGCTCACTGCTCGTCGGCGGCTCGCAGCCAACGGCTGAGGATGCGCTGTTCGCGTCCGTGCAGAGCCTGGCCCAGCGCGACCCCTCTCAGATTCCAAAAGATCGCTGGGACGTCGTGATCGTGGATGAGTTTCACCACGCGGCGGCCCCTACCTATCGTCGTTGGCTCGACCACCTCTCGCCGTGGGTGTTGCTGGGCCTTACCGCGACCCCTGAGCGAGCCGACGGCGAGGACATCCTTGCCTGGTTCGGGGGTAGAGCGGCCGCCGATCTACGCCTATGGGACGCGATCGACCAAGGGCTGCTCGCTCCGTTCCAGTATTTCGGTCTGAAGGACGCACTGGACACATCGAGCTACTGGAAGCGCGGGCGCATCGATGTTGCCGAACTCGACGGCGTGCTCTCGGCGCACGACGTCCGCGCTAGGCAGGTGCTGGACGCCACCCGAGAGCACGTCGCAGACGTGAGCCAAATGAGGGCTTTGGGATTTTGCGTCGGTCGGCAGCATGCGCAATTCATGGCGCGTTACTTCACGGAGCGCGGCATTCCCTCGGCGACGGCGCTCGGAGACGACGTTGCAGAGCGGCAGGAGCGGATCGACCAGCTACGCCAGGGCAAACTCCGCGCGCTGTTTACGGTCGACGCACTCAGCGAGGGAGTCGACATTCGTGAACTGGACACAGTTCTAATGCTCCGACCCACAGAAAGCGCGACCGTCTTTCTCCAGCAACTTGGAAGAGGCCTGCGCCACTTCGAGGGTAAGCGCTGCCTGACGGTGCTCGACCTGGTCTCAATCCCAGCGAAGGAGTTTCGCCTCGATCTGCCGCTGCGCGCGCTCGTTGGCGGCTCTCGACGGCATGTCGAGCATGAGATTGAGGAGGGATTTCCTTCACTTCCCCCTGGCTGCTCGATTCAGCTGACCGATGACGCAAGGAAGACCGTTGTCGCGAGCCTCAAGAGTCAGCTCTCGACCAGTGCACGAGTTCTCGAAGCAGAACTTAGGCGACTCGGTCCGGCCACTACTCTGGGTGCCTTCCTCGACGAGTCACGACTATCAGTCGACGAACTCTGCCGCCGGCACACAATGACAGCGCTGAGAAGGGCGGCTGGCTTCGAGATGCCCCTCGAAATGCCTATTGAGGCTGTCCTTGATCGGACCGCGCGTCGCTTCATCAGCATAGACGACCACGACGTGATACTCGCTCTGCGAACAGCCCTGAGCGGTGGCACTCCGGACTTCGATCTTCTGCGACCAGCACTCATTGTCTTGACGGACGAGAGCGCGTATCGCAACCCCGAATCGGCGCTCGCTGCTATCGTCCAGCACGAACCCGCTCGGCGAGAACTGCTCGAACTCTTAGCAGTCGCCTGGGATCGCGGCTCGCTGCCGTCCATTGCTTGGTCGCAGGGTTCCGCGCGACTTCGTGTTCACTGCAGGTACACCCGCGACTTCATCACCTACGCCCTCGCCGGGGGCCGAGAGAAGCCGCCTGTGCCACCTCGCGAAGGGGTGTGGCCGGTCCAAGAGAACGCACTCGACGCCTTGTTTGTCACGACCAACAAGTCGGAGAAGCGATACTCGCCCTCGACCATGTACCGCGACTATGCGATCTCAAGAGACCTGTTCCACTGGCAGTCGCAGTCGACCACCACGGCAACAGGGAAGCGCGGGCAGCGGCACATACGGCATGCTGAACTTGGGGTGACGCCGCTGCTATTCGTCCGATCGGACGCTGAGGACGACTTAGGCGCCACAGCTCCGTACCTGTTCCTTGGCCCGGTGACGTGCGAAGCAGCTGAAGGCGAGAAGCCGATCAACATCACGTGGCGGTTGCGACACACGATGCCGGCCGAGGCGTTTGAGGCGCTTCGGGTGGCGAGGTAGACGGAGGACACCCACCAATTGCCGCCTCGGTGCATCCAGCACCCACACGGCGCCCCGATTCTTACCCTTCCAACCCGACCGAGGGCTCGCTGCTTGCGGCAAATTTAAGTTAGGCTAGAGTGTCGGAGTCGGGGCTCCCACTGGGCCGGGACTAAGTTCGCAACATTGACCAGTGCTTGCTGTTGGACCCACAACGAGGTCTTGTGATGCCGCGCGCAATCAGCAACCCTGCACCTATCTCCGTTGAGACGGCGTTTAGCGACTTCTACGTCGTTCCTGACTTTCAGCGCGAGTACGTGTGGGCTCCTAAGCAGATTAAGGAACTGCTGAAAGACATCTACGAGGCCTTCCAGAACGACGCCGACAACTCGGCCTACTACTTTATCGGTTCGCTAGTTCTCTTCAAGCCGTCGCACAAGACCTTCTGGCTTGTCGACGGCCAACAGCGCATGACGACCCTGTTCATCATGCTTTGTTGCCTCCGCGATCGCATCCGCAAGTTGAATCCGCTTGGGGACGTCGCCCACATCGAGAACTGCATCCGAAGTATCGCCTCATCGTCAGGCGGTACCGGCTCAACCCGGCGGCCGCGCTTGACTATGCAGTACGAGGGGGACGTCGAGGTCCTGGACAAGATCATCGACGGCAATCGCAAAGGACCAAAACTTAGCTCTCGGGACCGAGGCAAGCCGCTACTTGATGCATACAAGGCCCTCGACAGGTTCATCGAAGAACATCTTGACGCGGACGAGTCCGCACACGGCCAGTTTGCTAACTTCCTGCTGCAAAGAGTTGAGTTGCTACCTTTAGTCACTGAAGACTTCCAGCAGGCACTGATCATCTTTGAACGGATCAACTATCGAGGGACTCCGCTTAACGCCCTAGATCTTCTTAAGAACCTGTTGTTCAAGCAGTCGGGTCAGGGTGACAAGGATCCGCTCGCGAAGGAATGGCGCGAGGTGACAAACATTCTTCGCGCTGGCGACGAACGCAATTACATGCGGTTCCTACGATACTTTACCGTTTCAAGCTATGACTTTTCGAAGATGCCTCGTGCCGATGAAGTGTTCGAATGGTTCCTCAACAACGCAGACACGCGCGTTGGCAAAGGTGCGCAGACTGTCCAGTTTGTGCGTGAGCTTCAAAAGTCGGCGCGCTCATACGCGCACATGCTTGCAGGCAAAGGGCCTCGCGGAGAAGAAAACGCAGCGCTCTCTGGAATCCTGGCCCAGAAAACCGGCGTCCGCCAGCATCTACCGATCCTCTTGGCCGCCAGCCATCTCCCTGTGGCCGACTTCAGAGTGCTATGTGACCGTATTGAAGCCATGACGTTCACGTTTGTCCTTGCTGGAGCTCAGTGGAATGAAGTGGAGCGCCTGGCTCCGGTTTGGTGCAAAGCTCTACGAGAGGTTAGGGACAGAGCCGCCCTTGATCGATTCATCACGTCTTCGGTCGACCCTGTGATTGAAGCAAAGCGCGAGGACGCATTGAAGCAACTTGAGGATACGAGCGGCCTCAGAAAGGGTTTCGTGAAGTACATTCTTGCCAAGCTGACCGAGCGAGTGGAACGCGAGTGCGGCAAGCGCGTGGAGCTAGTTTCGCTCCTAGATGACTCCGTCACGATTGAGCATATCCTGCCCCAGTCTGTCGAGCTCGAAGTAATCCGCGATGGCTTCCACTCAAAGGAGTCAGCACAGGCGAGCGTCCACAAGCTCGCGAATTTAACTCTCCTTCACCAGTCCCCGAATGCCTCCGCCTCGAACAAGCCATTTGCCCGCAAGGTGGAGATCTACAAGAGATCTGACTACGAGCTCACCAAATCGCTCGTTACGGATCTGGAGATCGGTGGCAATACGAAGTACGGCGCCGCGAGCCGCAAGTATGACCTTTCGCCCTTTGAGACCTGGGATGAAAGCGCGATTGCGCGACGCAAGGAGCAGCTGGCGCGGATCATCAAGGACGTTTGGGGCGTTTAGCATCTACCCCGCCCGCCTCGCATCCCCCACCCGCACCGTCCAGCCCACCCGATCGCAGTGCTCCAGCAGCGGCACCGCGAACTTGCGCGACGCGCCGGTGATGTCGCGGAAGTCCGCCACGGTCAGCTCTTCGTGAGCCATAAACCACTCCCGCAGCGTCGCCCGCAGCCGCTCCAGTTGCGCGCTGGTGTACGTCAGTTCGGCGCTCACGCGCACCAGTCGGCCCAGGAAGAAGCCCATCGCCACCACTTCGCTCGCTGCGGCGCCCAGCTTGGGTTGCCACGCGCTCACTTCGGGCACCAGGTAGCCGGCGGCTTCCAGTTCGCGCTCTAGGCCTTCAAGTGCGCGCAGCATCTCGGGCGGGGCTTCCCAGGCAATGTCGCCGGGGCGTACGCGTTCGCCGTTTTGCTCGATCACGGTCTCGGCTTGTAGCGATGCGAACGCGGCGTCGAACAGCGGGCCGTCCATCACGCCTTTCAGGCCGCTCTTGAGCTCGCCTTTCATCACGCCGTAGCGCGCGGGGTGCTTCTCGGCGAACTCGCGTACGGCGGTGTCAATGGCATGCCGGGCCTCGCTCCAGCGGTCGTCGGCGATCCACCGCCCGGCGCTGGTGCCGATCACGCTGCCGCGCGCGTCCAGCACCTGCAGCGCAGCGGTCACCGCGGGCACGCCCTCGCCCACGTGTTTCGCGATCTCCTCCACGTGCGCGATCTTCTTAAGGCCGCCCAGCTTTTCCAGCACGCGCGCTTCGATGCTGCCGCTCTCGTGCACCTCGAGCTGTTCCAGACCGGCGGCGGTGCGCCGTCTGCGCGCGGCCACGGGCTCGATCACGGCGCCGCCGCCCACCGTTCGGCTGGGGCTATACGAGCGCACCACGAACCGGTCGCCGCGCGCGGCCACGGCCTCGTGCTCCAGCCGCAACTGCGCGAGCATGCTTGTGCCCCCGCGCATCGACGCGCCCTCCAGCAGCACCAATCGCCCAATGATCTCGCTGGCGCCCAGGTGAAACCGCACGCGCGTGTCGGCCTTCCACTCGCGGTTGTAGTCGGGCAGCAGCTCGAATCTCACGTCCACCACCCGGCTCGCTCGCACGCTCGCCGGCGCCACCAACCATTCGCCGCGATGCACCTGGTCGCGGTCCACGCCGTGCAGCGCCACGGCGGTGCGCTGGCCGGCGTGCGCGATCTCAACAGTCTCGCCGTGTACCTGCACGCGCCGCACGCGCACGCTGCGGCCGCTTGGCTGCAACTCAAGCGTCTCGCCCATACGGATCACGCCGCGCCACAGTGTGCCGGTGACGACGGTGCCAAAGCCTTCCACCGTGAACACGCGGTCTATTGGTAACCTCGCAGGTGCGTCCTCCGGACGCACGCTCAGCGTCTCCAGCTGCGCGTCGATCGCGGCCAGCAGCGCATCGCGCCCCTCGCCGGTCACGGCGCTGAATTCCACCAGCGGCGCGGCCGCCAGCGGCGTGCCCACAAGCAGCTCGCGCACTTCGCGCCCCACGAGCGCGCTCCATTCGGCGTCCACCAGGTCGCGCTTGGTCAGCACGATCACGCCGCGCTGAACGCCTAACAGCTTCACGATCGCCAGATGCTCGCGCGTCTGCGGCATCACGCCTTCGTCGGCGGCGATCACCAGCAGCACAGATCCACA
>JANYBS010000019.1 GCA_025360715.1 Candidatus Eiseniibacteriota bacterium
TGTACCAGTCCTCGCGCGAGAGCTCCAGCGCTTCGGCGCGGGCGGCGTCGCGGATGCGGTCGGGGTTGGCGGTGCCGACCACGGGGATGATGCGCGCCGGGTGCTTGAGCAGCCACGCGAGCGCCAGCACCGTGCGACTGCAGCCCAGGCGATGCGCCATGCCGTCCATGACGCCGAGCAGCGCCCGCAGCACGGGGCCGCGTGGATCGTCGTCGCGCACCTGGCCGCCATCGCCCAGCATTCCGCCGGCGAGCGGACTCCACGCCACCGGCGTGATGCCTTGTTCGATGCACTGGTCGAGCGTGCCGTCTTCCAGTGCCGCAAGCCGTCCCAGATGGATCTCGACCTGATTCACGAGCAGCGGCATGGGGCAGGCGCCTTGGATCATGTTCAGGAACGACGGCCGGAAGTTGCTCACACCGAACGCGCGGACCTTTCCCTGTTGCTGCAACTGCGCGAACGCGGACGCGATCTCCTGCGGGTCGGCCAAGTCGTCGGGCCGGTGCAGCATGTACAGGTCCAGCGTCTCGATCACCAAGCGCTTGAGCGACTGCTCGCATGACCACACGATGTGCGCGTGTGAGAAGTCGTAGCGGTGCGGCGCATCGGGACCACCGTCGCCTTGCCAGCGGATGCCACACTTGCTGGCGATCAGCATTTGGCCTCGCAGCGCGGGCGATGCCGCGAGAACGCGGCCGAAGATCTCCTCGCACATGCCGTTGCCATAGATATCCGCGTGATCGAAATGCGTGTAGCCGCACTCGACGGCGGTGTGCACCGCGCGCTCGCCGGCGGCGACCCGTTCGCTCGTGAGGGCGTTGCGGTCCCACGTGCCCGCGATACGCATGCAACCGTATGCGAGCCGGGTGGAGACGAGACTGCTCTTGCCAAGGCTTTGGGTATTCATAGGAATCGCATACTACCGCGTCGCGGCCTCACCGCACGTACTGCATCACATGGAACATCACGCCCTGCGGCGAGAGCAGCCCCGCCATGGTGCCCACGCCCGGGATCTCGCGCAGCTTGACGCATTCGGAGCCGCCGCGTTCTTCCGACATGCGCACGGCGGCGGCGGCGTCCGCCACGGTGAAGTACACGCCCCAGTGCGGCGCCACTTCATGGAGCGCCAGGCGCACCGGCATCATGCCGGCGACCCCGCGTGGATCACCGTCCAAGTGGAACGTGACGTACTCCCCGCCGGGCATCGGCATGGTTTTCGTGGTCCAGCCGAAGAGCGCGCAGTAGAACTCGGCCGCTCTTGGCACATCGGTCGTGATGCTCTCGAACCAACTGGGCACGCCTGGCTCAAGGTCATCGGCCTGCAAGCCATTCGCGGTGGCGGATTCCCAGATGTCGAAAGCCGCGCCGTTCGGATCGTGGCAGACCGACATACGGATACCGTTGCCCACCGCGAATGGCGGCCGCGCCTTGCCGCCGAGCTCGACCACGCGCGCGACCGTCGCATCGGCGTCGGCCACCTTGATCATGACCCCGATATGCGCAGGCGTGCCCGGCGGGGTCATGGGCGCGCCCAGATCGAAGATCGCGCCCACCTCCATGCCACCCGCGAGCGCCACGTGTCCCATACCGGGGATCTCGCTGTAGCTCCAGCCCAGCACGGCCGTGAAATACTCGAGCGCGGCTTTGGGATCTGGCGTGATCATGTTCGTCCAGCAGAACTCGCCGCTCTTGCGGATACGCGGGGTCATGAACGGCCTCCTTCAAGTGGGCGCAGCAATCGCTCCATCGCATCGCAGCCGGCGCCGACGCCTTGGTCCATGGGTGACGCGGCACTTCCCGGGGTACCACGGGTCATCGAATGCCTCGAGCGAGACCAGCCGCGAGTCGGGCTCGATCGCGACGAACCGCGAAGTCATACCTAAGTGTCGCCATCGGCGTTGCGCCACTCGTAGCGCGCATCGCCGCCCACGCACAGATCGATCGTGCACACCGGCAGCGTCCAGCCACCGAGTTCGGGATCATCGAGGCATGCCTTTCTTGGATCTGCGGCGAGTGCGGGGAGGTGCGGGTCTGGTGCCCTTATGGCGCCATCTGGGGCGTTCGCCGTCAAGTGCCATCCTGACAATGCGCGACATCGGGTATGTTGTCGCGGACCCGGCTCCCCTGGCGGCGCCTCTCTCCTCTTACGCGCGAGAACCCCGTGGCCCACGACTCCGATCCTCCGAAGCCGTCACACGAACACTCGTCCGAAGACGCCCCCACCATCGACGCTTCGCAGGCACCGCGCACGCCCATGGCCGGCATGCCGGCCAACATCGGCCCCTACCGCATCGTGGATCGCTTGGGCGAAGGCGGCATGGGCACGGTCTTCGAAGCCGAGCAGGTGCACACGCGCCGCCACGTGGCGCTCAAGGTGGTGCGCCGCGGCGGCATGCTCGATGACCGCTACCTGCAGATCTTCCAGCGCGAGGTCGACACTCTCGCGCGGCTCAAGCATCCGAACATCGCCGCCATCTACGACGCCGGGCGCACCGAGAACGGTGAGCACTATTTCGCCATGGAACTCGTGCGAGGCACCACGCTCGGCCGCTACCTGGCCGACCGCGAGGGGCCGATCGATGCGCGCGAGGTGCGCTTTCGCTTAAGACTGTTCAGCTCGATCTGCGCGGCGGTCAACTACGCGCACCAGCGCGGCGTGATCCACCGCGACCTCAAGCCGTCGAACATCATCGTCTCCGAGCACGACGGCTTGGAGACCGGAGCCAGCGCGCTGCCGACCATCAAGATCCTCGACTTCGGCCTGGCGCGCATCACGGGCTCCGACGTGGAGGCCGCCAGCCAGGTCACGGAAGTCGGCGTGATCAAGGGCACGCTGCCGTACATGAGCCCCGAGCAGGCGCGCGGCAATCCCGACCACGTGGACCTGCGCAGCGACGTGTACTCGCTGGGCGTGCTGCTCTTCGAGATGCTCACGGGCGGACGGCCGCTGGATACCGAGAACAGTTCCATCATCGAGGCGCTGCGCATCATCTGCGAGCAGCCGCCGCGTTCGCTCAAGGCGTCCTGGAAGGGCACGCAAGAGCCCGACATCGACCTGATCACCATCACCGGTAAAGCGCTCGAGAAGGACCCCGAGCGGCGCTATTCGAGTGCCGCCGCCCTGGGCGACGACGTGGAGCGCTTCCTGGACTCGCGCCCGATCCTGGCGCGCGCGCCCAGCGCCATGTACCAGTTGAGCCGCTTCACGCGTCGCAACCGCACGCTCGTGCTCGGCGTGGCCGCCACGATGCTGGCATTGATCGCCGGCGTGGTCGTCTCGACCAACTTCGCGCTGCGTGAGGCGCAGCAACGCCGCGCGGCCGAGAAGGCACAGAGCGAGACGCAGGCCGTGGCCGAGTTCCAGGCGGGCATGCTCGCGGACCTTGACGCCGCCAAGATGGGCGACCGTCTCACCACCGACCTCAAAGCGCGCTTCCATAAGGCACTCGCCGACCAGAAGGTCTCCCCCGCCGCCGCCGCGCCGCGCGAGGTGGCTTTCGGCGCGTCGCTGGGCGCGATCAACGCCACTGATGCCGCGCTGCGCGTGATCGACCAAGACGTGCTGGCGCGCGCCATCGCGAGCGCGCGCGAACAGTTCAAGGACCAGCCGCTTGTGAACGCGCGGCTGCTACGTTCGATCGGCGCCACGTACCAGAAGCTGGGCCTGTATGAGAAAGCCGAGCCGCCGCTGGTGACCGCCCGCGCGATCTACGATTCGCTACAGGGTAGCGAGTCCTTGAACGCGCTTCAGACCACGCACGAACTGGCCGTGCTCTACAACATGCAGGGCCGCGACGAAGCCGAACCGCTCTACCACAAAGCGCTCAACGGCCTCATGCGCCTCAAGGGCCCGCTCGACGACGACGTGCTCTCGACCATGAACGATATGGGGATCTTCTACACCGACGCGCATCGCTTCGCCACGGCCGAGAGCCTGCTGGCGCTCTCGTCCGCCGGTCAGCGGCGCATGCACGGCGACTCCACGCGCTTCACAGCGACCGTGCTCACCAACCAGGCATGGGCGCTCACGCAGGACGGTAAATTCGCGGCGGCCGAATCGATCGGCACACGCGCACTGGCGCTGCGCCGCGCGATCCTGGGCAATCACGACCCCGAGACGATGACATCGGTGAACAACCTGGCGGTGCTGTACCGGCGCATGGGCAAGAACGACAAGGCCGAACCGCTCATGCTCGAAGACTACGAAGTCACCCGCAAGCAGCTGGGCGATGAGCATCCTGATCTGGCCGTGACGCTCACGAACCTGGGCCGGCTCTACAACGAGACCGGCCGCTTCGCGAAGGCCGAGCCCATGCTCGTGCACGCGCTGGCGATCTCGCGCAAGAACATGCCGCCGGGCTTCATGGGCACGGGCATCACGCTGCTCACTTACGGCCGCACGCTCAACGGTCTGCAGCGCTACCGCGAGGCCGAGGCGCCGTTGCTCGAGGCCTACAAGATCCTGCTCTCGCACACCGATCCGCACGACCGCGGCGTGCAAGCCACAGTGCAATCGCTCATCGAGGTGTATGAGCACACGGGCCGCGCCGCGCAAGCCGCGACGTGGCGCGCCAAGAAGGACCCCGCTTGAGCGCACCGCCGCCCATGGAGCATGCGCGGCTCATGCATCGGCCCGGCTAGGGCACGCGCGCGATGCGCACGACGCGTTCGCCGTCCGCGCCGCGCAACCGCACGAGATACAGTCCCGCCGGCGCGTTCGCGCCTGCGGCATCGCGGCCGTCCCACGCCAGCGCGTGCGTCCCGGCGGCCAGCACGCCCGCCGCGAGCATGCGCACCGTGCGGCCAGCGACATCGATCACGCGCACGTCGGCGACCTGTGTGCGCGGCAGATCGAAGGTGATCTGCGTGGCGCCGGCATTCGGGTTGGGACCCGCCCGCAGCGCAACTCCCGCCGCGATCGCCGGCGGCGGCGCGCCGAGCACCGCGCCTGCCGAGAGCTCGGCGAACGTGCTCGCGAAGCGTAGTTCATCGAAAGAGAACTGCGCGGTCTCACCGCCGATCTCGATCCAGTTGAAGTGCAGGCCCGGCACGCCCACGATCGCCTGCCCTCCCATGAGCAGCGCCGACGTATTGAGCGGATCGACCGCGCCGGGCGCGGGATCGAGCCACGTGGTGATATTCGTGGTCGCCGCCGACGCGAACGCGAAGCGCATCACCAGCCAGTGCGAAATGTTATCGAAGGCGCGCGTGCTCAGATAGCCAGTGGAACTGGTCGAGCCGCCCGGGCAATTGTCATGAGCGCAAGTACGCTCGTAGTTCCAAGTGACGTTCGTGTTGCCGCGGCCGATGGCGATCGCCTCGCCGTCTTTGTTGTTGTCCGCCAGGCTGAGCGCACTCGCAGTGGTCGTGGCACCGTCGTACAGATGGATCTGGTCCAGGTACTGGACCCCCGGTTGGCCGTTGCCTGCCGTGCCGCCGTTGTAGACCGCGCC
>JANYBS010000061.1 GCA_025360715.1 Candidatus Eiseniibacteriota bacterium
CGATCTGTCGAAAGGCCCCGGGCACTGGCGGCCCGGGTTGGTGTTCGTTCGCGACGACAGCACTGGCGAAGTGGTGTACGAGGGGCCTGACGCTGCGTTGGTTCCCGCTCTTATCGAAGAACTGGTCGCGAGTCTGGCTGCCAAGGACGCGGCGCCTGCGATCGTTCGTGCCGCCATGGCACACCTGAACCTGGTGATGATCCATCCGTTCCCAGATGGCAACGGCCGCATGTCGCGCTGCCTGCAGACGCTGGTGCTGGCGGGTGAGGGCATGCCGTCGCCCGTGTTCTCGAGCATCGAGGAGTATCTGGGGCGCAACACGCAGGCCTACTACAACGTCCTCGCAGAGGTGGGCCAGCACTCGTGGCATCCGGAGCGCGATGCATGGCCGTGGGTTCGCTTCTGCTTGACTGCTCACTACCAGCAGGCGCTGACCGTGCTCCATCGCACCGACGCGATGAGGCGGCTATGGGACGGGATCGAACACGAACTGAAGGAGCGAAAGCTGCCCGATCGCACCTTGTTGGCGCTGGTCGACGCCGCCATGGGCCACAAGATCCGCAACACCACATATCGAAGGGCGGCGGACATCACGAACAACCTGGCGAGCCGCGACCTGAAGCAGTTGGTGGACGCAGGCCTGCTGGTGGCGCAGGGAGAGCGGCGTGGGAGGTACTACCGTGCATCCGATCCCCTGCATGAGATCCGGCGGCGCAACGAGACCGTAGCTCCGGAACTCGATGACCCCTTCGAATCCTCGCCGCGCCCGTGACACCCGAGCGCCTGTACGACCTGGCCCAGTTCAATGTGGCGCGCATGCAGGCGCCGCTCACCGACCCGCTCATGAGCGACTTCGTGGCCGGCTTGCAGCGCATCAATGCGCTCGCCGACGCCGCGCCCGGCTTTGTGTGGCGGCTGCGCGAGGAATCGGGAGACGCCACCGCGCAACGTCCGCTGGGCGAACACATGCTGGTGAATCTGTCCGTGTGGACCGACGCGCTGGCGCTTAAGGAATACGTGTACCGCAGCGATCATATTGACTTTCTGCGCGCGCGGCGCGAGTGGTTCGAGCCCATGCGCGAAGCATCGGCGGTGATGTGGTGGGTGCCGTGTGGGCACCGGCCCAGCATGGAAGAGGCTCTGGCGCGCTTGGAGCATCTGCGGGCGCATGGCGCCACGCCGCATGCGTTCACGTTCAGCAAGGACTTCGCGGCGCCGGCTTCTGCACCGGAGCCGCGCGCGTGAGCCAGCGTGTGGCCATTGTCGGCACCGCCGGGCACATCGATCACGGCAAGACCGCGCTGGTGCGCAGGCTCACGGGCGTGGACACCGACCGGCTGCCCGAAGAAAAAAAGCGCGGCATCAGCATCGACTTGGGCTTTGCGCCGCTCGTGACGCCTGCGGGCGTGCATGTGGGCCTGGTCGACGTGCCCGGGCACGAGCGCTTTGTGAAGAACATGCTGGCCGGCGTGGGCGGTGTGGATCTGGTGCTGCTGGTGATCGCCGCCGACGAAGGCGTGATGCCGCAGACGCGCGAGCATCTGGCGATCGTGAAGCTGTTGGGCGTTCAGCGCGGCGTGATCGTGCTGACCAAGCGCGACCTCGTGGACCAGGAGTGGAGCGCGCTCGTGGGGCGCGAAGTGCGCGAGCTGCTTGTGGGCACGCCGCTGGCGGCCGCGCCGCTGGTGGAATTCAGCGCCGTGACCGGCGAGGGGCGCGATGCGCTGCTGGCCGCGATCGACGCGCAGCTGGAAACGCTGAGCGTGCGTCCGGAGGACGCACCTGCGAGGTTACCAATAGACCGAGTGTTCACGGTGGAAGGCTTTGGCACCGTCGTCACCGGCACACTGTGGCGCGGTGTAATCCGTATGGGCGAGACGCTTGAGTTGCAGCCAAGCGGCCGCAGCGTGCGCGTGCGGCGCGTGCAGGTGCACGGCGAGACGGTTGAGATCGCCCACGCCGGCCAGCGCACCGCGGTGGCGTTGCACGGCGTGGACCGCGAT
>JANYBS010000074.1 GCA_025360715.1 Candidatus Eiseniibacteriota bacterium
GAAGCTCTGAACTGAAGCCCCGGTAAACGGCGGCCGTAACTATAACGGTCCTAAGGTAGCGAAATTCCTTGTCGGGTAAGTTCCGACCTGCACGAATGGTGTAACGAGTTGACTGCTGTCTCCTGCAAGAGCTCGGCGAAACTGTAGCAGCGGTGAAGATGCCGCTTACCCGCGACTGGACAGAAAGACCCCGTGCACCTTTACTGTAACCTGATATTGGGTCCTGATCTTTCATGTGTAGGATAGGTGGGAGGCTTTGAAGCGGAGGCGCTAGCTTTCGTGGAGCCAACCTTGAAATACCACCCTTGAAATGTTGGGATTCTAACCCTGAGCCGTAATCCGGCCATGGAACAGTGTCAGGCGGGCAGTTTAACTGGGGCGGTTGCCTCCTAAAGAGTAACGGAGGCGCCCAAAGGTTCCCTCAGCGCGGTTGGTAATCGCGCGTGGAGTGCAATGGCACAAGGGAGCTTAACTGCGAGACGGACAGGTCGAGCAGATGCGAAAGCAGGGCATAGTGATCCGGTGGTTCTGTATGGAAAGGCCATCGCTTAACGGATAAAAGGTACGCCGGGGATAACAGGCTGATCTACCCCGAGAGTTCACATCGACGGGTGGGTTTGGCACCTCGATGTCGGCTCATCGCATCCTGGGGCTGGAGAAGGTCCCAAGGGTTGGGCTGTTCGCCCATTAAAGCGGTACGTGAGCTGGGTTCAGAACGTCGTGAGACAGTTCGGTCCCTATCCATCGTGGGCGTAGGATCCTTGCGAGGAGTTGCTCCTAGTACGAGAGGACCGGAGCGAACGAACCTCTAGTGTGCCGGCTGTTCTGCCAAGGGCATTGCCGGGTAGCTATGTTCGGACGTGATAAGCGCTGAAAGCCTCTAAGCGCGAAACACACCTCAAGAATAGGGATCCCGTGGCGTATGCCACCTGAAGGCTCGTTGGAGATTACGACGTCGATAGGCGGGAGGTGTAAGGTCCGTAAGGATTTCAGCCGACCCGTACTAATCAGCCGAGAGGCTTGACCGGTTTTTCTTAGGTACTTCAACTAGTGGATCCAGCGTCTCATTTCGATTGTCAGATTTGTATTGGGGTGGTGATGGCGGAGGGGAAACACCTCTTCCCATTCCGAACAGAGAAGTTAAGCCCTCCAGCGCCGATGGTACTGCCCGGGAAACCGGGTGGGAGAGTAGGTCGCCGCCCCTTTAATATTCGCGAAGCCCCGCCGGGTCACCTGGCGGGGCTTTCGCGTTTCACCAAGGTTGCCCGATGGCGGCGGTTGCCAGTTGTAAAGGGTTGTTCGTTTGGGGGCAGGTGTGCGGCCTTCGGCGTACGTCCGGGTTCACTTTTGCCAGGGCGTCGCGAGTCGTTGGTGTCTCGCGAACCGGCAAATGGCTGTGCGGCAGACTTTTGACCGTCCGCGCCGGCGGTGGCGGGACGGGCACGCGAGGTGCACTATGGAGCGGTCGGGTGATCCGGGCAGGTGTCCGAGTCCACCCCACCTGGAGGTGTCGCCGTGAAGCGTCGTGGGTTGGGTATCGCGCTGATGACATTGGTGATCGGGCTGTTGCTGCCCGTTTGGCCAAGCCATGCGCAGGGGGGGCCACCGCCGCCTCCGCCTCCACAAGTGCTTCAGGACGAGCTCGACCGCACGGATCGTCGTATCGAACTCGCTGAGACCTTGATTCCCGAGACCGCTGATGGTCCGGCGCTCGCCGAACTGCAGATGGCGCGGACACTCCAAGGCCAAGCGAAGCAGGCTTTCGCCGCGCGCCGGCCCGAGATCGCCATCCATGCCACGATGGATGCGCGTGGCCACGCCGACCGGGCGATCTCGATCGTCCGCGGGCTTCCCGATCCCGATCACGTGTCGGTGCAGGTGGATCGCACGCGCGAGTTGCTGGATCGTTCGCGCGATCGCCTCGATGGTTGCGACGACCCCCGCGCCCGCGCCCAGCTGCGCGTCGCGCTCGAGATGCAGACGCGCGCCGAGGCGGCATTGACCGAGAGCCGCTACCTGGCGGCGCTCCAGCTCACGATGAGTGCGCGTGAGCGCATCTTCCAGGCGCTGCGCCGGTGCAACGTCCAGGAGTCGCTGCAGGACGGCGCCCAGCGGGCTATCCAGCGCACGGACGAAGTGCTGTCTCGCATGCACGAAGCCATCGATGGCGGCGCTTCCGCCCAGGCTCGGGCACTCCTGCAGCGCGCATCCTCGGTGCAGGCTGAGGCCCAGGCGGAATTCCGTGCCGGGCGCTTCGAGTCCGCGCTGCGCTTCACGCAGGCCGCGCGCATCATGGCTCAGCGCGCCTTGCGCACTGGCCGCGACGGCGCCGGCTCGAAAAATCGCTGACCGCGTCAGGAGGCGCGTGATCCGAGGGGAGCGAATCTCACCACCCGCGAGCCTGCCCACCGGCACGATCCGTCGCGCCGGTGGTCTCGTGGTGTGCGCGCTTGCGCTCATGGCCTTGCTGGCCCCGGACGCGTCGCCCGCCACTGCCGCGAGCTTGGAAGCCTCCGTGCGCCCCAAGTCACGCCCGCCGCTGGGCGGCGCCGATAGCGTGCGTGTCCACATCGAGGCCGGCATCTCCACTGACGTCACCAATGAGCAGTTCTACGAGGACGTCTATACCGACACGACGTTCCTGGGCCGCCGCCTGCAAGGCACGCCCGAAACGTCGCGCGCCGCCGTCTACTTGGCCGACGTCGGCGGTTTCTACGCCGGCGGCCGCCGCGAGTACCACCTGCAGCAAGAGGTCACGTTGGGCAACAATCTCATGCGCGCCGCCACCTCCGGCACCATCCGTTTGCGCCCGAACGAGGACTGGCGCCTGAGTCTGGAGCCCGCGCTCGAGGCCCTGCGCGATCACAGCTTCGGCCTCGACCGCCGCGAACTGCGCGCGGGCGTATCCGGCCGCGCCCGCCACACGCTGATCGATCCCGCGAACGCGCTCGAGTTCCTGACCAACGCGGACTTCCTGCGAACGGGGGGCGCCAGCGACCCGTACCTGCTCGGCCACAACAACTCGCGCACCTCTTTCGCCTGGGACCATACGCCGCTCTATGGTCTGGAATGGCGTCTGCAGACCGAGACCAACGTGCGCACGTTCCCGGATTCCGCCTCCCGCTCGCATTGGGAGCAGCATCTCGAAGGCTCGGTGCGCAAGGACCTCGCCGGTGGCCACTCGCTCTCGCTGGGCGTCGAGAGCCAGCGCCGCCACACGCTGCACGACGCCTCCACCACCCGAGATCGCTACTGGAACCATCACGCCGGCCTTGAAGGCATCGCCCGGCTGGGCGCGTCGTGGACACTTCATGCTGGCGCCGACGCCGAGGCCTTCCGCTACGATTCGCCGGATTCGTCGATCGATTTCGACTACGAGAACTCGACTGCGCACCTGTCACTACGTCGCGAGGCCGGGCTCAGCTGGACGCTCGCCGTGGGTCCGCGCTACGACCAGCTCTCCACTACGTGGGACCCCGCCGAGCGCTATCGCGAGATCGCCGGCGTGATTGATGTCGAGCACATCGACCTGCGTGGCTGGTGGTCGATCAGCCCATCCGCGGGCTGGCGCGGCTACGAGCGTTCGTCCACGAACGTCTCCACGTCGAGCACCGCGATCCACTCGTCCTACGCGTTCTACGCCCTGCAGGTCTTCGCCGACCAGTCGCTGCCCGCGCGCCTGCGCGTGCGCCTGCTGGCCGACGGGCGCATCGAGAAGCACCAGGACGCCTCCCAGGACTCGCGCAGCCTTTACTTCTCCGTGGACGTCCGTAGACTGTTCTGACGCCGCGCCGCCGAAGGCTCTCATCCCTTGGCGGGAGCGTCACCACGGAGGGTCGATGGCATCTCGTCGTAGCGTCTTCGCGCTGGTCGTGTTCCTCACATTGCTCGGCGCCGTCGCGCTCTTCGCGGCGATGCGGCTGCACCATCCGGTCACGGCCGGTGGCGCCGGCCAGTTGCTCGTCTACGACGTGCCGGGCGATATCGACGAATCCGCGCCCGTGTTCAATGGGTTCACGCTCAGCGCCCTGCGCCGCGACCGCCCGACGCTTCATGAGGTCACCTCCGCCATCCGCGCCGCGGCCGAGGACGAAGACGTGAAGGGCATGGTCCTGCACATCGGCGGCATCGGCTGGGGCTGGGCGCGCATCGCCGAGATGCGCGAAGCGCTTGGCGTGTTCCGCGCGGCGGGCAAACCGATCTACGCAAGCCTGGAGGGCGGGAGCGAGGGGGAGTACCTGCTCGCCTCCAGCGCGAATCACATCGCCATGCCGCAGACCTCCCTGCTGCAGCTCGATGGCCTCACGGCGAGCGCCATGTTCCTCAAGGGCGCCTACGACAAGCTGGGCATCACGCCCAACTACGCGCACGTGGGCCAGTTCAAGTCGGCGGTCGAACAGTACACGCGCACCGATCTCTCGCCGCCCGCGCGCGCGGCCATGGAGGCGCTGCTCGACGACGAGTATCGCGTGCTGGTCGATTCGCTGGCCGCCGCGCGCGGGGTCTCGGGTGACTCGCTGCGGCATCTGATCGACGAGGGCCCGTACACCGCGCCCACCGCGATCGCCGCCGGCCTGGTCGACACGCTGCTCGATGAGTCCGATGTGGACTCGCTGGCCGCCGGCCACGGCAGCCACGCGCTCGAGGTCGTCACCATGACGCACTATCTCGACCGCGCCACCGCGCCATCCACGGGCTCGCACATCGCGCTCGTCGTCGCCTCGGGAACGATCATGGGCGGCAAGAGCACCGATAGCCCGTTCAACGGCCGCCAGCTCGGCTCCGAGACCCTCGTTGCCGCGCTGCGCGAGGCGCGCGAGCGCAAGTCGATCAAAGCCGTAGTCCTGCGCATCGACAGCCCAGGCGGATCCGGCCAGGCGTCCGAAGAAGTCTGGCAGGAGGTGCGCCGTGTCCGCCGCAGCAAGCCGGTGATCGTGAGCATGGGCAATCTCGCGGCTTCGGGCGGCTACTACATCGCCTGCGGCGCCGACGCGATCGTCGCGGAGCCCAACACGCTCACAGGCTCGATCGGCGTCTTTGGCGGCAAGCTCAACCTGCTCGGCCTGTACCAGAAGCTGGGCCTGAACATCGAGACGGTCTCGCGCGGTAAGCACGCCGAGATGTTCTCGTCGTTCAAGGATTTCACACCCGAGGAAGCGCAGCGCTTCCAGGCGCAGATGGATGCGTTCTACCAGGTGTTCATCGGCCGCGTCGCCGACGGCCGCCACATGACCAAGGCGCAGGTGGATTCCATCGGCCAGGGCCGCGTGTGGTCGGGGCTACAGGGCCGCCGTCTGGGCTTGGTCGATTCGCTGGGCGGCCTGCAGACCGCGGTCGCGATCGCGCGCGCGCGGGCGCACATCGCCAAGGACGCCGACGTGCTGCTCGATGTTTACCCGCAGGGCAAGCGCACGTACTTCCAGCGCATGCTCGGCAACATGTTCGACGACCACGACGACGAATCTCGACTGCTGCTGCTCACGCCGGTCATGCAAGCGTGGATCGAGGCGTCGCGGTTCCCCACGGGCACTGCGCTCGCGCTCATGCCGTACTCGATTGATATCCACTAGGGGCCAGCCCCGCGGCGTCTAAGAAGAAGAGGCGGGCTGCCCACTCGGGCGCCCGCCTCTTTTCGTGCTGCGCGACGTTCCGCTTTACTTCTTCTTCGGCTGGAACGTGTGGATGTACGCGATCAGGTTCTCGATCTGGTCGGGCTTGAGCTGCTTCGTGGAGCCCCAAGCGACCATCCCCGACTTGATCTTGCCGTTCGTGATGCAATCGCGGAGATAGGCATCGTCCTTCCGCTTCGGGTCAGCCCACACCTTGGGGTCCTTCCAGTTCGGCGTCGGGTTGCCCGTCAGCTTCATACCACCGGAGCCGTCGGCCTTGTGGCAGGCGACACACTTGGTCGTGAAGATGGCCTTGCCGGCAGCGGCGTCGCCCTTGGAGGCCTGTGCCGAAGCCGCGATCGCGAACGATGCGCCCAGGGCGGCGGCCATGATGAGCGCGATACCCGTGATGCGCAGGGTCTTGAACGACATGCGTGAAGCTCCTTTCGGATGTGATGAGCGCCGCCGGTGTGGGGAGCAGGCCGACGGCAATAAGAGCGCGGAGCCTAACGATGGGGCCCGGTGAGGTCAATCACGCTACCGTTAAATCTGATGCGCGCATGCGCATCGCGGCGCAACGTATGCACAGGTCCCTTACAGTCTCGTCAGAATCATCAAAAACCTGACAGACTGTCGGATTCACGTTCGAAACAGACCCTTGACCTGCTTGCAAATGTGGTGCTAGCGTAAAGTTTCACATGAAGTTACGGATTCCCGCCATTCTGTCGTGCCGCCGTACGCGTTCCCGCCTTTCCATCCGGGCCGCTGCTTCGCACCGTCTTCCGCTACTCAACCGGGAGGTGCCGTGTGAAAGAGTTCCCCACCGCTCACATCCGCAACGTCGCGCTTGTCGCGCACCACGGGGTGGGCAAGACCTCGCTCGCTGAGGCGATGCTGTTCAACGCCAAAGCCACCACCAGGCTCGGTCGCATCGCCGACGGCTCCACACTCCTCGACCACGCACCCGACGAGATCGGCCGCCAGATCACCATCGATCTGGGACTCGCTCAGTTCGAGTGGTCGGGCCACAAGATCAATCTGCTCGATACGCCGGGCTATCCCGACTTCGTCGGCGACGTGTACAGCGCGCTGCGTGTCGCCGATGCCGCGTTGCTCGTGCTGCGCGCCAGCGCCGGCGTCGAAGTGGGCACCGAGGTCGCTTGGGAAGTACTCAAGCAGGAGAAGTCACCGATCCTCGTGTGCGTGAACATGATGGACAAGGAACACGCGAATTTCGCTGCAGCCGTGCAAAGCTGTCACGACAGACTCGGCCTCAACGCGATCGCAGCGCAACTCCCGATCGGTGAGGCCGAAAGCTTTCATGGCATCGTCGACCTTATCGAGAACAAGGCGTACACGTTCTCGGGGCGTGGCGTCGACGAGAAGAGCACCGAGGCGCCGATCCCGCCCGAGCTCGCCGCGGCTGCTGCCGCCGCGCGCGCCACGCTTCTCGAGGAAGCCGCCACCGGCGATGAATCGCTCATGGAGAAGTTCCTCGCGACGGGCGACCTTACAGTCGAGGAGATCCGCAGAGGCCTGTGCGAGCGCGTCGTCATGTGCGACTTGGCGCCGGTCTTCTGCTGCTCGGCCTATCACAACCTGGGCGTGAAGGAGATCCTCGACGAGATCGTCGACGTATTGCCTTCGCCGCTCGACGTGCACCCGCAGAAGGGGGTGGGCGAGAACGGCGCGGGCGAGATCACCTGCAAGAGCGATCCCGCAGCGCCTGTCGCGGCGACCGTGTTCAAGACACTCGCCGAAGCGCACCTGGGCGAACTATCGCTGATCCGCCTGTGGTCGGGCCACGTCGAGCCGGGCAAGGAGCTGCTCAACACCGCGCGCGGGCGCACCGAGAAGCTGGGCACGCTCTACCACCTGTGCGGTAAAGAGCGCTCCGACTGCAAGGGCGCCGCAGCGGGCGATATCGTTGCAGCGGTGAAGCTGCGCGAGACCCACACGGGCGACACGCTGGCCGACAAGTCGCGGCCGGTGAAGCTCGCGCCGCCCGACTTTCCAGCGCCCGTGGCTTCCGAATGCATCCGCGCCAAGAACAAGGGCGACGAGGAGAAGATGTCCACCGGCATCGCGCGCCTGCACGAAGAGGACCCCACGCTCGCCCGGCATTTCGAAGATAGCACCAAAGAGACGCTCGTCCACGGTATGGGCGACCTGCATCTTGAGATCCTGGTGGAGCGCCTGCGCAGGCGCTTCGGTGTCGAGGTGACGCTCAGCAAGCCGCACGTGCCCTACCGCGAGACCGTCAAGAGCACCGCGCAGGGCGAGTACCGTCATAAGAAGCAGAGCGGCGGGCGCGGGCAGTTCGGCGAGGTGCATCTGCGCGTCGAGGCGCTACCGCACGGCGGCGGCTTCGAGTTCGTCAACGAGGTCAAGGGCGGCGTCATCCCGACCAACTTCATCCCGGCGGTCGAGAAGGGCGTCGTCGCCGGCATGGACCGCGGTCCGCTCGCCGGCTATCCGGTGGTCGACGTGCGCGTCGCGGTGTTCTTCGGCAAGTACCACGACGTGGATAGTTCCGAGATGGCGTTCAAGATCGCGGCCGAGAGCTGCTTCCACGAGGTCGTGCTCACCGCCAAGCCGGTGCTTCTCGAGCCGTTCCACATGGTCACCGCGCGCATCCCCGAGGAGTTCCTGGGCGATGTCATGGGCGACCTGTCGGCCAAGCGCGGCAAGATCCGCGGCACCGAAGCCGACGGTCACTCTCAACTCATCAAGGCAGAAGTGCCCATGGCGGAGCTGTACAAGTACGCCACGCATCTGCGCTCGATCACGCAGGGACGCGGCTTGTTCGCGTCCGAGTTCCATCACTACGAAGAGGTGCCGCGCGAACTGGCCGACAAGCTCGTGGCCGCCGCGCGCGCCGAGAAGGAGGCCGGAGCCGCTCACGCTTCATGAGCGCCCCCCAATCATGTCGGGTCATTCCAAGTGGTCCACGATCAAGCGCAAGAAGGCCGTCACCGACGCAGCGCGCGGCAAGATGTTCTCCAAGTACATCAAGGAGATCACGATGGCAGCGCGCATCGGAGGCGGCGACGCCGCCACCAATCCGCGGCTGCGCACGGCGATCCTTGCGTCGAAGTCAGTGAACATGCCCGCGGTCAATATCGAGCGGGCGGTCAAGAAGGGCAGTGGCGAGCTCGAGGGCAGCCACTACGAGGAAGTGCACTACGAAGGCTACGGCCCCAGCGGCGTCGCCATGCTCATCGAGTGCGCCACCGACAACCACAACCGCACCACTGCCGAGGTGCGCAACATCCTCACCAAGTACGGCGGTAACATGGCGGCGGCTGGAGCGGTCTCGTACCTGTTCAAGCAGCGCGGGCTGTTCATCATCGACCGCGCCGCGATCGCCGAGGACGCACTCATGGAGCTCGTCCTCGAGGCCGGCGCCGACGATGTGCAGAGCGACGAGGACCACCACGAGGTCTACACGCCACCTTCGGCGTTCGAGGCCGTGCGCGCGGTGCTCGAAGCCAAACAGGTGCCCACGGTGAGCGGCGAGGTGACCAAGCTGGCATCGCTGCTGGTGCCGGTCAGCGACCGCGAAGGCGAGAGGGTCCTGCGGCTCGTGGACCTGCTCGAGGACAACGACGATGTGCAGAAGGTCTTCACCAACGCGCAGCTGCCCGACACCCTGCTTGCCAAGCTGAGCGAGTAGCGTCAGCATCACCCACATGCGCGTCCTCGGATTGGACCCCGGCAGCCGACGGACCGGCTATGGAGTGGTGGAGAAACGCGGCAACGCGTATCTCTGCGTCGCTCACGGTCACGTCGCGCCTCCCGCCAAAGCCACGCTGCCCGAGCGGCTGCACCACATCTGCGCTCACGTGAGCGAGGTGCTCGCGCGCGTGCGCCCGGATTGCGTGGTGATCGAGGAAGCCTTCTATCACCAGAATGTCCGCAGTACGCTGGTGCTCGGCCACGTGCGCGGCGCGCTCATGCTGATCGCCGCGCAGCAGGGCGTCGAGATCGCCGAATACAGCCCGCGCGAGATCAAGCTCGCGGTCACTGGCAACGGTGGCGCGAGCAAGGAGCAGGTCCAAGCCATGGTGAGCCGCATGCTCGCCCTGCGCGCTGGCCTGCAACCCGACGCCGCCGACGCCTTGGCCGGCGCACTCTGCCACCTGTCGCGTTCGCGGATCGCGCCGGCGCGCACCAGCGCCCGTGGGCAGCGCGCGGCCCTCGAAGCGCTGATCGCGCGCAGCGCGGTGCGCGGCGTCATCCGGAGCAAGCCCGCTGCAGCACCCAGCACGAGACTGGCGGGAAACCCTGCGAGGCGTGAGCCAAGGCCCCTGACGTCGCGCACTGTCGCCGCGAGTTCGCGCGGGACCCTCCGAGGCGGTAGCCGAGGACTCAAATGATCGCGTCCGTCCGCGGAGAGCTGCTCGAGATCGGCGACGGCTACGTGATCGTCGAGGCCGCCGGCGTGGGCTACCACGTGCACGTCTCCACGCAGACGCTCGCGGCGCTGCCCTCGATCGGTGCCGAGGTGTTCCTGCGCACGCGCCACATCGTGCGCGAGGACGCCCAGCTGCTCTTCGGCTTCGACGAGGCGGTGGAGCTGCGGCTCTTCGATCTGCTCATCGGCGTGTCCGGCGTGGGTCCTAAGATGGCGCTCGCTGCGCTGTCGGGACTGCGGCCGGCGCTGCTCGCGCGCGCGATCCGCGACGAAGCCATCGCCACGCTCATCGCTGTGCCGGGCATCGGCCGCAAGACCGCCGAACGCCTTATCATCGAGCTGCGCGACAAGCTCGAATTCATTCCTCTTGGCGCATCGGGGCCGCCAGCGCCGAGTGCCGGCAGGACCTCACCCCAGGCACGCCCGGCGAGCGTGCTACCCAAGAACGAATTATTCGAAGATGCCGTCGCTGCCCTCGTCACGCTCGGACTGCCTCCCGCGCAGGCGCAGGAAGCGGTCAAGCGTGCCGCCGACGGTCAGGGCGAGCTGTCGCTCGAAGACCTGGTCAAGCGCGCGCTCTCGCGACTGGGCAGAGCGGCCGTGGTGAGCCGATGACTCGCAAGCGCCTGCCTGGCGACGAAGCCCATCACTTGCGTGTGGCCGATCCGGCTGCGCTGCCGGACGAAATGCAGGACGAGAAGCATCTGCGCCCGCAGCTTCTGGGTGAGTTCGTGGGCCAGCCCCAGGTCTGCGGTCAGCTGGGCATCTTCCTCGAGGCCGCCAAGCGCCGCGAAGAGGCCATGGACCATGTGCTCTTCCACGGCCCGCCCGGCCTGGGCAAGACCACGCTCGCGCAGATCATCGCGCATGAGCTGGGAGTCGAGATCACGCACACTTCGGGCCCCGTCATCGAGCGCCCCGGCGATCTGGCCGGTCTGCTCACCAGCCTGGGTCCGCGCGGCATCCTGTTCGTGGACGAGATCCATCGCCTGAGCCCGGTCGTCGAAGAGTACCTCTACTCCGCCCTGGAAGACTTCACGCTCGACGTCCTTCTCGATCGCGGCCCCAGCGCTCGCTCGCTCAAGCTCAACCTGGAGCCCTTCACGCTGGTGGGTGCCACCACGCGCTCGGGGCTGCTCTCGGCGCCGATGCGCGCGCGCTTCGGGGTCACGCTCCGCATGGACTTCTATGTGGCCGACGACCTCGCGCACATCGTCGCGCGCTCGGCCGGCATCCTCGAGACCCGCATCACGCCCGAGGCGGCGTACGAGATCGCGCGGCGCTCGCGTGGCACCCCGCGCGTGGCGAATCGCCTGCTGCGCCGCGTGCGCGACTTCGCGCTCATCAAGGCCGATGGCGACATCACGATGCCCGTCACGCGCCAGGCGCTGAGCCTGCTCGAGGTCGACGAGCGCGGCCTCGACGAGATGGACCGCCGCATGCTGGAGGCGCTCATCGACCGCTACGATGGCGGCCCCGTGGGCCTGAACTCGCTGGCGGTGGTGATCGGGGAAGAGGCGAGCACACTCGAAGACGTATACGAGCCGTTTCTGGTGCAGGAGGGCTTCATGCGCCGCACGGCCCGCGGCCGCGAGGCCACCAAGCTCGCATACACGCACTTGAATCGCGCAGTGCCGGCGACACTCTCTGCCAGATCGCGCGGTGAAGGCGTGGTCGCCGAGCGTCCCGAACTGCCGCTCGAGTAGCGCATGCGCCGCGCTCTCGCGCGAGCTCGCGACCGGAGGGAGCATTCTTTCACTCAAGGACCTTGACTACACGCTGCCCGACGAACTGATCGCGCAGCACCCTGCGGCCCGCCGCGAGGACGCGCGCCTGCTCGTGCTCGAGCGCGCGACCGGCCTGCTTCACGACACCACCGTGGCGTGCATCGGCGACTGGCTGCGCCCGCACGACGTGCTCGCGCTCAATGAGACGCGTGTGCGCCCCGCGCGACTGTTCGTGCAGCGCCCCACGGGCGGCAAGGTCGAGCTGCTGTTCGTAAGGCCCGAGGCCGGCGAGAGCGGCACCGAGACCTGGCGCGTGCTCGCCAAGCCCGCCAAGCACGCGAGCCCCGGCTCCACGCTCACCACGCCCAGCGGCTCACTCACGCTCGAGGTCATGGCCGCCGGCGAACAGGGCGAGCGCGTGGTGCGCGTCACGCACGGCGACTTGCACGCGGTGCTCGCGGCCGAGGGCGGCATCCCGCTGCCGCCGTACATCCGCCGCGCGCCCGATGCCAGCGATGTCACCCGCTACCAGACCGTTTTCGCACGCGTGGAAGGCGCGGTCGCCTCGCCGACCGCCGGCCTGCACTTCACCGAAGCGCTGCTCGCCCAGCTCGCCGTCAAGGGCGTGGACCAGGCGCGACTGCTGCTGCATGTGGGCCCGGGCACGTTCCGGCCCGTCACGGCCGAAGACCCTACTGAGCACCGCATGGACGAGGAATGGTTCGAGCTCACGTTCGAAGCGGCCGCGCGCCTGCGCGCCGCGCGCGCGGCCGGCGGCCGCATCGTGGTCGTGGGCACCACCGCGGTGCGCGCGCTGGAGAGCGCGTGCGACGCCAACGCCGGTGCGATCGCCGCGGCGTCGGGCTGGACGGCCAAGTTCATCCACCCGCCATACGAGTTCCAGGCGGTGGACGCGCTGCTGACCAACTTCCACCTGCCGCGCACGACGCTGCTGCTGCTCGTGGCCGCCCTGGCAGGCGAGGCGAACCTGAAAGCCGCCTACGCCCACGCGGTCCGCGAGCGCTACCGGTTCTATTCGTACGGCGACGCCATGCTGGTGGTGTAGCCTGGAATTCCGGTGACTTCGCGACGAGCAGAAATGGCGACCGCTCTTTGATTCGCATAGAGTTCCAGGACCCGATGAATCATAGTGATTGTTCCGAGTACAGGAGTAAATCCATCTCAATCAAGCTCTGAGGAGCAGTATGACTATGGAAATCGGAAGAAAAGTCGGGGGGGGGGGGATTCCATGCGATAGAAACGTGGCATGTGAGCATCGGCATCGTCTGGCTGATCCTCAACATCCTCACGGTCCTGCAATACCCGGTGCCGTGGATCGATGAGGTGATGTTCACAGACCCAGCGGCGCGATGGGCGCTTGGACATGGATTCAACTCCACGGCTTGGCCGACGCTGTCCCCCGATGCCCCGTTCGCGGGGTATCCACCTCTCTACTCATGGTTGATGGCACTCGGGTTCCGAGTCCTTGGTGTGTCACAGGTGGTCAGTCGTGCCTCGAGCATGCTCTGGGGACTCCTCTGCATGCCAGTGCTATGGAGTCTGTGTGGTCGACTGGGTATTCGGTCCTGGGGCGCGCGGAGCGCATGCCTGATTGTCGTGTTCTGTGGCTACGGTGTCAGCATGTCGTATCGAAGCGGACGTCCCGATAGTTTCATGATGATGCTGGCGCTGATCGCCGCCTGGTGGGCTCTCGACGCAAGACCTGTGGCGCGACGCTTTGCCTTGTTCCTCACGGGCACAGCGATCGGCCTCACGAGCCTGGCGCTTCTCGTCTACATCGGCCTTGCAACAGTCTTCATGCTGGCTTGGAAACGTGGAAGCGGCCTCGACCGCGCCGTGGCGCTGGGCGCCGGACTGGCGCTTTCGGTTGGTCTGATGTGGGCGGGCTTTCGAGCCTCAGGGACCTGGGAGTCGTTCGTCTGGTCCACTCAAGTGCAGTCCGGAAAAGGCCTGCTCGCATGCCTTGCGTCCCACACGCCCTACGACCACCGCAATCGTCTGCCAAAGGACTTGAGCCTTGTCCCCATCGTCATCGCGGCGGTGTGGATGCGACTCTCCGATGCTGGACGTCGGCACGAGCAGCGGTATGAGCTGGACTCGGCGCTCGGCTTCGCCGCCTTTGTAGGCGCCGGAATGATCCTTGTCGGCAAACTACCGACCTACTACAGCTGGATGGTCTACGTACCACTCGTCATCGGGCTTGCGACGACGTGGCCCGAGGCCTTCGGTCGGGGGGCGCGCGACATCCTCGCGGCGTCACTCGTTGTCGTCGCCGTTCTGGTCGGGCTGCCTCTGCAGGCCGGGCTCACCCTGCTGGATCTTGGCAACCGCGATCCTCGTGCAGCCGAAGCGTTCGCCATTCGAACATGTGAACCCGGCGATCGAGCATTCACCGATTATCCCGCGTATTTCGTCGTCAGGTCACGAGTCCAAGAGGTATACACACCTGGTGCTCTCGGCTGGAAGGATGAGCGCTGGCGGCGCGGCGTCGAATTGGTGGTCGCGTCGCGAGGTACCGCAGGGGGATTTCTTGCGGCGATGGGGGGCACATGGGTCCCTGTCGACAGCCTGGTAGCGAGAGCCCGCTCGCCGCTTGAGCGCATCTTCAAGCGCCCTATCGGCTTGGGCAATCTCGAGAAGCACTACGACCTGTTCGCTTTCCGCCGGGTCCATTGACCCAACGCTGTACAGGAAACGATTGGCTCCCATCGCCCGCGGCCTGCTAGAATTGATGCTGCTCTCACCCCGCCCGGAACGCGCCCCCGCACAGGGTCGCGCCCTACGATCTGCATCCATGCTCTGCCACTTCAGAGCGGGGGATTCCCGTGCTTCTTCGTCGGCGTCGTCTGCCGTTTGTTGCGCAGCATCTCGAGTGCCGCGATGAGCTTGGGCCGCGTCTCACGCGGCTCGATCACGTCGTCCAGGTACCCGAGCTCGGCGGCGACCCAGGGCGACGCGAACTTGTCGTTGTACTCGGCGATGAGCCGCTTGCGCTCGGCCACCGGGTCTTGAGCGCGCGCGAGTTCCTCGCGGTAGAGGATGTTCACGGCGCCGTCGGCGCCCATCACGGCCATCTCGGCGCTCGGCCACGCGATGTTGTAGTCGCCGCGGATGTGCTTGCTGCTCATCACATCGTATGCGCCCCCGTAGGCCTTGCGCACCACGACCGTGAGCTTGGGGCACGTGGCCTCGCAGTAGGCGTACAGCAGCTTCGCGCCGTGGCGGATGATGCCGCCCCATTCCTGGCGCGTGCCCGGCAGGAAGCCGGGAACGTCCTCGAACGTGATGAGCGGGATGTTGAACGCGTCGCAGAAGCGCACGAACCGCGCGGCCTTCACCGACGAGTCGATGTCCAGCACGCCGGCCAGCACGCGCGGCTGGTTGCCGACGATGCCCACCGGACGGCCGTTGAGTCGCGCGAAGCCGATGATGATATTGCCGGCGAAGTGCTCGTGCACTTCAAAGAATTCACCTTCGTCGACGACATGCCGCACCAGCTCCTTCATGTCGTAGGGCTTGTCGGCCGACTCGGGCACAAGAGTCTGCAGCGCCTCGGCGCGGCGGTCGACCGGGTCCGTGCATGGCCGGCGCGGCGCGTCTTCGGCGTTGTTGCTCGGCAGGAACGAGAGCAACCGCTTCACGTGGCGGATCGCATCGGCGTCGTCGGTGGCGGCGAAGTGGGCGACGCCGCTCTTGCTGTTGTGCGTCATCGCGCCGCCCAGGTCCTCCATACTCACTTCTTCGGACGTGACCGCCTTGATCACCTCGGGGCCGGTCACGAACATGTGGCTCGTGCCCTCCACCATGATGATGAAGTCGGTGATCGCGGGGCTGTACACCGCGCCGCCGGCGCAGGGCCCCAGAATGGCCGAGATCTGCGGCACCACGCCCGAGGCGAGCGTGTTGCGCAGGAAGATGTCGGCGTACGCTCCCAGCGAGAGCACGCCTTCCTGGATGCGCGCGCCGCCCGAATCGTTGAGTCCGATCACGGGCGCGCCGTTGTCCATGGCCAGATCCATGATCGCGCAGATCTTCTTCGCGTTGGCCTCGCTCATGGTGCCGCCGAACACGGTGAAGTCCTGAGCGAACGCATACACCAACCGCCCGTCGACGTTGCCGAAGCCGGCCACCACGCCGTCGCCGGTGATGCGCTTCTCGGCCATACCGAAGTCTTGCGCGCGATGCGTCACGAATGCGCCGATCTCCTGGAACGAGCCCGAGTCCAAAAGCAGTTCCAAGCGCTCGCGCGCCGTGAGCCGGCCCTTCGCATGGATCTTGGCGACACGGTCGGCGCCGCCGCCGGCCAGGGATTCTTCACGCCGGCGCTGCAGCTCGGCTTGCCTCTGTTCGCGGTTCACGCCTGCCTCCGTAACGGTGGGTGCACAATTGCTGCAAAGGTAGGCAGCGCCTCCGGCACGGTCAAGCGGGGCCGCCCACGCGACTGCGTTGGGGAAGGCGCGCGCGCATGAGCCCTTGGCAACTGCTGTTTCCTGCATTCGGATCGCCGCTCGAGGACGTGCGCCACAGCGGCGCGTGGCCGGAGCACCTGGTGTTCGTGGTGCTCTTCTGCGCGCTCGTGGACTTCGTCAAGCTCATCATCGAGCTGCTGGGCCGCGAGGAGTCGCGCCGCTTCACCAGCGATCCCACGCTGGTGACGGCGGTGATCGCCTGCAAGAACGGCGCAGAGGTCCTGCCGGGCACCATCGCCGATCTCCTGCGGCTGTTGCCGCCCGAACGCATCATGGTGATCGACGATGGCAGCACCGACGGCACCGCCGACGTGGCGCGTAAGCTGGGCTGCGTGGTGCACCGCTTCGAGCGCAGCAAGGGCAAGGCGTCGGCGATCAACTTCGCGCTGTACCGGGTGAACACGCCGCTCACACTCTTGCTCGATGACGACACCCGCTTCGGCGGCGCGCGTCTGCCCACCAGCCTCATGACCGAGCAGGGCTACGACGCCGTGGCCTTCATGGTGCTCCCGGACCGGCGCTATCGCGACGGCGCGCACGGCAACAATTTCATCGGCGCGGTGCAGCGCTACGAATATGGCAAGAGCATGGAGATCGGCAAGCGCTTCCACGACGTCACGTCGTCCGTGAGCTGTATCTCGGGCGCGGCCGGATTGTTCCGCACCGTCGACCTTCAGGCCTCGCACCACCGGCACACCACGGTGTTCCAGGGCGAAGACCTGCAGCGCACGATCCTGCACCTGCTCGAGGGCCGCCGCGTCGTGTTCGCCGATGAACCCGTGTGGACGGTGGCGCCTTCCACGTGGCAGGCGTGGTGGAAGCAGCGCTTGTTCGGCTGGTACCCCGGCATGTACCACCAGCTCGCGAACATGCTGCGGCTGCTGTTCTCGCGGCACTCCAGCTGGCGGCTGCGCTACGAGATGCTCTACAACGTCTACACGGTCGTGAGTGATCCGCTCAAGACGTGGTCGCTGATCGTGCTGGCCATCACGCCGGGCCTGCGCTGGTGGGCGCTCGTGCTGTACCTGCTCTATCTGGTGTTCGAGCTGCACTCGTGGTGGGTCATCCACCTGCCGGCCACTCGCAAGCGCGCGCCGATCGCCGTGCTGCTCTTCTATCCGATCTATGGCGCGATGAACACGATCCTGCGCACACTCGCGATCTTCTCGTGGGCGTGGATGCGATACATGACGAAGTCGATGCGCCCCAAGCGTGGTCCGAGCGACCGGGTGCCGGCATGAACGTGCGAGTGCTTCTGCGAGTCGTCAGTGCCGCGGCGTTGCTCACCTGCGCCGCGCTGCGCGCGCACGCCGCGCCGGTGGCGGGGGCGCAGTTCCGCTACTGGGCGTTCGACGACCACAACGACCTGCGCGACCACATCGTCTACTACGCGCCGGGGCCGTTCCACGTGCAGCTCGAGTACTGGGACTTCGTGCGCGGCCAGGACCAGTTCCGCCCCGAGGTCGGCTTGCATCTGCGCGACGCGCGGCGCTCCAGCTATCTGTTGCAATGGCGCCATGAGCGCAACGACGAGCGCTTCTGGGTGGGCACCGAGCAGGTCGTGGGGACGCGTTTCGTCGTGCGCGGCGAGGTGAGCCCGCTGGTGTTCCCGCACGACGTGCAGGTCGTGTATGACGCGGGCGCCGATGTGTACTGGCACTCGTACAGCTTCGCGGGCGTCACGGTGATCCGCGATCCGCGCGATGGCGGCCTGTGGGCCGTGCCGGTGCGCGCGCGCTTCGCCAGCGAGCGCAACGACTGGGTGCAGTTCACCCTCGTGCCCGCGAGCCAGCGCACGATCGGCTGGGCCATCGACGCCAAGTCCGGGTGGCTCAAGGCCGGCATCGAGCGCAACAGCCGCTTCGACTTCACCACGCGCGACAACGTGATCACCACGTTGGGCGTGGAGTTCCCGCTGCCTCGTTAGGCCGGTGCGCCCGCTGATCCCGGCTGCGCTCGTGCGAAGTCCATGCAACGGCCAAGCCTCCCGGACCGTCTCCGCGATCCGTACGGACCGGCAGCGTACGCCCCGACACCCACGTCGCCGGAGCATGCACGTTCTGTCGGGCATGGATGCGCATGCCGTCCCCGGCAAGGCGTCCCGGTGCCGCGCGTGCTATCGTTCGGCCGCCGATTCGCAGGCCGGAGCACCCACGGGAGGAGTATCGGATGAGCACCATCCAGGAGAGATTGCAGACCGACATGATCGCCGCCATGAAGGCGAAAGAGGCCGAGAAACTGAGCACGATCCGCATGCTCAAGACGGCGATCATGGAGGCCAAGACCGCCAAGCCCAAGGACTCCTCGGTCTCCGAGGATGAGACCATCGAGATCCTGCAGCGCTACATCAAGAAGCGGCGCGAGACGATGGAGACCAATCTCAAAGTCGGCCGCGCCGATCTGAACGCCGCCGAGGAATTCGAGATCGCCGTGGTGCAGGGCTACCTGCCCGAGCCCATATCGGAAGCCGAACTCGAGGTGATCGTGAAGGCTGCCGTCGCCAGCACCGGCGCTGCGGGCCCCAAGGACATGGGCAAGGTGATCGGCGCCGTGATGCCGCAGGTGAAGGGCCGCGCCGAGGGCAATGTGGTCTCGCGCCTGGTCAAGGCGGCGCTGGGCGGCTGATCGCTGCTGCGCTACGTGCGCGCTATCGCGGCGCCGTCCCCGAGTCGGGCGCGGCGCCGTTTGCATCGCCGCCGCTCGTGGTGTCCACCGCAGGCGCCACGGTCTCGGGCGGCAGGCCCAGCACCGCGCGGTAGTCATCGGCGCTCAGTTCGCCGCGGCGGCGCATGCGTGACGCGATGATGCGCGCGCGGCGCTCGATCCGGCGCGGCGGCTCCACAGGCGAGAAGCGCCGCGGATTGATGATCACCGCGGCCAGCCGCACCGCTTCGCGCGCGTTCAGCGCCGCGGCGCCGGTGCCGAACCAACGCCGCGCTGCGGCGTCGGCGCCGTACACACCGTCGCCCCACTCGATCTCGTTCAGGTACAGCTCGAAGATGCGCTTCTTGCTCAGCGCATGCTCCAGCCGCACGGCGAGGATCATCTCCTTGAACTTGCGCGTGAAGCTGCGCTCGCTGCCCAGCCACAGGTTCTTCGCCAGCTGTTGCGTGATCGTACTGCCGCCGCGGGCGATGCGGCCGGTCGCCAGGTCCTTGCGAGCGGAAGCCCGGATCTCGTTCCAGTCCAGGCCGTTGTGCGAATAGAACGCGTCATCCTCGGCGATCAGCACCGCGCGCCGCAGGTGCGGCGAGATGCGTTCGTAAGGCACCCAATGCCATTGCGGATGGTAGGAGCGGCCCTCGGCGCGCGCCTCGCGCTCGCGTTGCAACATCATCGCCGTGCACGCCGGCATCTGCGTCGCGAGCGCGTTCACGTCGATCGCCTGCACCTGCGCGAACGCGAGCGCGATGAGCGCCACCAGGAGCGCGGCGAGCGCGAGGAACGCGCGCATCACCCAACCCAACAGGCCGGGGCCGCGCGGGCGCGAAGGGATGTCAGCTCCCCGTGCGCGCGCCGATCACGACCGTGGTCATGTCGTCGCTCTGGGCTGCCGCGCCGCGGAACTGGATGACCGCATCGTTCACGCGGTCGATGAACGCCGCCGGCGTGTCGCTCGCGTGGCCCTTCCACAGCGCCATGAGCCGGTCGTCGCCGTACTCTTCGCGGAACACGTCGATCGCCTCGGTGATGCCGTCCGAGAAAAGCAGCAACGAGTCGCCCTCGGCCAGCGCGAGTTCGCTCTGCGGATATTCCGACTGCTCGAAGATCCCCAGCGGCACGCCGCCGGTCTGCAGTTCCTGCACCTCACCGGAGCGGTGCCGCAGCAGGGGATAGTTGTGGCCGGCGTTCACGTACGTGAGTGCGTTTCGCGCGAGGTCGACCTCCGCGTAGAACATGGTCACGAACTTGCCCGCGGCGGCCGAGCGAACGACCGCGCGGTTCACTTCATGGATGATCTCCGAGGGTGTGCGCTTGCCATCGGCGAACGCGCGCAGCGTGCCTGAGACCGTCGAAACGAGCAGTGCCGCCGGCACGCCCTTGCCCGACACATCGGCGATCGCCACGCCGAAGCGTTCGGTGCCGAGCATGAAATAGTCACAATAGTCGCCGCCGACCTCCTTGGCCGGCACCAACCGCCCTTCCACATGCCACGGGCCCGCGACCAGCGGCGTGCTCGGCACCAGCTTCATCTGGATGTCGCGCGCCACGAGCAGTTCCTTCTCCATCTTTTCTTTTTCCTGCTCGAGCTGGCGCTTCTCCTCGGCCTCGGCGCGCAGGCGCGCCTTCTCGAGCACGCCCGCCGACTGGCTTGCGACGATGTTCATGAGCTGGATGTCATTCGCCGACCACTCGCGGCCCACCGCCTTCTCGCTCACGGCGATCATGCCGGTGATCTTGCCGTCCACCATCATGGGCACCGCGAGGATGGCCTTGACCGGCGTCTGCAGCGATTTGAGCCCGGGGAAGCGCTTGTCCGTGTTGATGTCGCTGGTGGCGAGTTGGCCGCCCTGCACGAGCAGGAAGCCCATCACCGAGGCCTTGAGCGGCCCCGGCCACGAAGCGGTGCCGGCCTCGGGGCCGGTCTTGCGGTGGTCCACGATCACCGTGTGCGCGGTCGCCATGTCGGAGGACAGCAGCTTGATGCTGCACTCATCGGCGCCCAGCAGCGCGGTGGTCTTCTGCACCATCCAGTCCAGGATCGGCTGGAGTTCGCTTGTGCCCGCGACCACATTGCAGAGTTCCATCACGAACTCCATCTCGGCGGCGAGGCGACCCGGGGCAGGGGACGGCGGCGGCATGCTCATGATAGGGGCTCCGATCGGATAGGTGGGTGCGTTTCCCGCAGTCTACCGCCGCTTGCGCGCTGCGCGAAAGCCTGCCGCGCGGTGTGCGCCCGCAAGACTCGCGGCCGCATGGCGCGCCGCAACGGGCGTGCCTATACTCGCCGCGTTCCGTTGCCAGCACCCATTCCTACGCCCGCCCCGGCACCGGCCGGCCGCAGGCGCTCCACGGTGGACACCATGACGACCTCGACTGCCACATACGCGAACATCCTGATCGAACGCCGCAACCGCGTGACGATCCTGAGCGTGAACCGCCCCAAGAAGCTCAACGCCATCAACCGCGAGACGCTCGCCGAGATCGCGACCGCCACACGTGAGTTCCTCGCCGACCCCGAGCAGGGCGCGCTGATCGTGACCGGCAGCGGCGAGAAGGCGTTCATCTCCGGCGCTGATATCGAAGAGCTCCAGCCGCTGGGGCCTTCGGCAGCCGAAGACATCTCGCGCTTCGGCCAGGGCGTCGTGGCGCTCTTCGAGAACAGCCCCAAGCCCGTGATCGCCGCGGTGAACGGCTACGCCTTCGGCGGTGGCTGCGAGCTCGCGCTCGCCTGTCACATCCGCCTCGCGTCCGAGAATGCCGTGATGGGCCTGCCCGAAGTGAAGCTCGGCATCATCCCCGGCTACGGCGGCACGCAGCGCCTGCCGCGGCTGGTGGGCCCGGGCCGGGCGCTCGAGCTGATCATGACCGCGCGCTCGATCAAGGCCGACGAGGCCGAGCGCATCGGGCTCGTGAACAAGGTCGTGCCGCTCGCGCAGCTGCTCGATGACGCCATCGCGATGGCCGAGACGATCCTCAAGAATGGCCCGCTCGCCGTGGAAGCTGCGCTCGAGTGCGTGGTGCGCGGGATGCAGCTGCCGCTCGAGCAGGGCCTGCGCTTCGAGGCCGGGCGCTTCGGCATCCTCGCCTCGAGCGAGGACATGCACGAGGGCTTGCAGGCGTTTCTCGACAAGCGTCCCGCGGACTTCAAGCGTCTTTGATCGCAATTTGAGCGCGGTGCCGGCGGGTCTGCGAGCCGGCGCCGCGCGTGTTTTCATTTGGACATCTCGCGTGTTGCCATTATGTTAACGCCTCATAGGAGGCCTCATGTTCATGGAAGAAGTCCTGCGCGACCTGGTCCCGATGACGCTTTCGCTCGCCCTCGGCACGCTGATCGGCTGGGAACGCCAGATGGGCCGCAAGCCCGCCGGACTGCGCACGCACACGCTCGTGTGTCTGGGTTCCACGATGTTCTGCCTGACCACCTCGTACGCTTATGCCGCGTACGGCGGCCATTCGCTCGATGCAACGCGCATCGTGCACGGCGTGGTCACGGGCGTGGGCTTCCTTGGCGCTGGAAGCATCATGCGCCAGGAAGGCTACGTACACGGCCTCACGACCGCCGCCAGCGTGTGGATGGTCGCGGCGGTCGGCGTGGCGGTGGGTGTGCATGCGTACCCGCTCGCGGTGATCGGCACGCTGTTCGCGCTGATCGTGCTCGAGGGCTACCGCTGGGTCGAGCGCTTCTTGTCGCCCAGCAGCGACGAGGTCGATTAGGGCTTCGTCAGCGCAGCGTGACGATGCGAGACGTGAGCGGCCGCGTGTCGACCTCGATGCGCAGCGTGTAGTCGCCGGCGCTCAGCTTGCCGCCTTGTTCGTCGAGACCGTCCCAACTGCAGACGTGCTCGCCGGGCTCCAGTGTTCCGTCCTGGAGCGTGCGGACCACGCGGCTGTTCGTGTCGTGCACTCGAATCGCCGTGTGCGCCGCGCGAGGCAGCGCGAAGCTCAGGCGTGTGACTGCGAGCGGCGAGGACGCTTGCCGGGCACCAGCGATGCGTGCGGTCCGGCCGAGCCAAGCGTTCGTGGCCGCGGATGCGATGGGGCGTGCCATGGGATGACCTTCGGTCACCGGAAGGAAAGGGGGGCCTTCATTCCGTAGGTGATGAACGTCGGCGGATCGCGTGGCATCCGCCGGACGGAAGGCGTCATCGGCACCATGTGCACGCACTTGTGGCCGCCGGGGGAGGCGCCGACAGTGCGATGAGGGCCAACCGTACATTCAGGATGATGCACCTGCGAGGGGGGTGAGCCAAGTAAAGACTGTGTTCACACGGCGGTCTCAGCGATAGCCGTTTCGCGTTGTCATGTAACACGATACGGCGCTGCCTCACGCGAGCTCCCCGGCCGATACCGGCAACCACCGTCAGGGCGTCGCCCCGGCCCCCTCGAGTTCCGCCAGCACCAGATCGCCCACGGCGTCGGTACCGAAACCCGAGTCCATGCCCAGGTTGGGCATCTTGCGCGAGCGCAGCAGCCTCACCACGGCGTCCTCCACGCGCTGGGCGCTGGCCTTCTCGCCCAGGTAGTCGAGCATCATCGCCACAGCCATGATGGTGGCGAGCGGATTCGCGCGGTTCTGTCCGGCGAACTGCGGCGCGGAGCCGTGGATGCTCTCGAACAGGCTCACCTGGCCAGGGTGCAGGTTGCCGCTGGCGGCCAGCCCGAGCCCGCCCACAAGGGCGGCGCCCAGGTCGGTGAAGATGTCGCCGAACATGTTGCTCGTCACGACCGTGTCGTACTGCTCGGGCGCGGTCACGATGAACATGCACGCGGCGTCGATGTACTGGTGCTCGCGCGTGATGTCGGGATACTCGGCGCCCACTTCAGCGAATGTGCGCGTCCAGAGTTCCATCGCGCGGATCGCATTGGCCTTGGTGAGCAGCGTGAGCTTCTTTCGTTTGTTGCGCGCGCGGCAGAGCTCGAACGCGTAGCGGATCACGCGCTCCACGCCTTTGCGCGTGAAGATGATCTCCTGCGTGGCCACTTCGTCGGCGGTGCCTTTCTTGAATTGCCCCCACATGCCGGCATACGCGTCCTCGGTGTTCTCGCGCACCACGAGCAGGTCCAGATGCTCGGGCGTCTTGCCCTTGAGCGGCGTCAGATACTCATCGAATAGCTTCACCGGGCGCAGGTTCGCGAACAGGTCCAGGCCGAATCGCAGCCGCGCCACGATGCCGAATTCCAGGAAGCCCGGCGCCATGCGCGGGTCGCCGATCGCGCCCAGCAGCACGGCCTGCTTCTTCTGGATCTCGGCGAACGCCGCATCGGGCAGCACTTCCTGGGTCTTCAGGAAATGCTCGGCGCCAAAGGGGTAGTGCGTGAGCGAGACGGTGAATCCATCCTGCGC
>JANYBS010000080.1 GCA_025360715.1 Candidatus Eiseniibacteriota bacterium
GCGAGCAGGTGGTTCTGGTCGAACTGCGCGAACATGTCCTTGGCGATCACCAGCGACCACATGTACGTGTAGTACACGGCCGAATAGCCATCGAGATGGCCGAACGCGCACTGGAAGTGCGTGCCCTCCACCAATGGGAACGGCTGGTACTTCTTGACCATGCTCGACATGAGGTCGTCCGAGCTGATGCTGGACGGATCGCGGTCGTAGCATCCCAGGCTGGTGCCGGCGTAGACCATCTGCCGGCGCACATCGAGGCCCTTGCCGAAGCTGTTCGCGCGGTTCATCTGGTTCACGAGCTCGGCCGGGATCGGCGTGCCCGTCTTGTAGTCCTTGGCAAAGGACGCGAGTACTTCGGGACTCTTCATCCACTCTTCGAGCATCTGCGAGGGCGCCTCGACGAAATCCTGCTCCGTCTTGATGCCGCCCGTGCCCACCCAGCGATGCCGGCCGGCGAACATGTTGTGCAGCAGATGGCCGAATTCATGGAAGAAGGTATTCACATCGTTGTAGTCGCAAAGTGCCGCCGGATCATCCTTGGTGGGCTCGGGCAGGTTGCAGACAAGCGCCGCCTCGGGGATCTGCCGCCCCGCGAGACCACAGCGGATATCGAACTGCGCCGCGTGGTTGTACTTGTTCGAACGCGGGTGCATGTCCAGATAGAAGCGGCCCGCGAGCTTGCCGCCGTCGTAGAGTTCGTAGCATTCCACCGACTTGTCCCAGACCGGCGCGTTCGGCACGCGCTTGAAAGTGACGTCGAAGAGCTTGCTGGCGATGCTCAGCACGCCGTCCTTGACGCCGTTGTAGGGGAAGTACGGACGGATCGACTGCGAATCAAAGTTGTACTGCGCGCGGCGCAGCTGTTCGCGCAGGAAGTTCACATCCCAGAAGTCGACACTGGTGGCACCCGGCACGGTCTCTTGTTTGAACTTGAGCAGTTGCTGGTACTCGCGGGCCTGGCGCTCGTCGGAAGCCGCGACTACGCGGTCGATGAACGCATGAGCGTTGGCGGCGCTGCCGACCATCTTGTCGGCGGTGACCAAGTCCGCGAAGTTCGTGTAGCCCAGCACCAGCGCCAGCTCGTGGCGCTTGATGCGCAGCGTGTCGAGTGCCGCCATGTTTTTGGGGTACGCGCGGTTGTTGTACGCGATGAACATGCGCTTACGTAGGTCCGCGTTCTTGGCGAAGTTGAATACCGGGATGGCGTCGGGGTATTCGGTTGTGAGCGTGATCGTGCCGTCGGCCGCGGGCTTGTGGCGCGCGATGTAGTCCGCCGGCAGGCCGTCGAGCTCCGCCACCTTGCACGTGATCTGTGAGTGATCATCGCGGATATTGCGGTCGAACGCCTGGCCTGCGATCACGATCTCGTCGTTCTTGGCGCGGATCTTCGCGCGCGTGGCGTCATCTTTGTCAACGCCCGCCAAGCGGAAATCCCGCAGCGTGCGTTTGACGTAGAACTGCGTCTCGGCGTCGGCCTTGGAAACATCGATCGCCTGCAGCGCCTCGTACACCTTGCGGTCCAGCGAGAGCTCCGTGCCGAACGCCGAGATGTCCTGGATCGCTTTCTCGGCGGCCACGCGCGTGAGCGAGTCCGGGCTCACCTGCGATATCAAGCCTGCCTGCGAGCCGGCCATGTCGAGCTGGCGCGATGCCTCATCGAACGGCACGAGCGTGTTCGTGATCGTGCGCGGGCCCTTCACCGCCCTGAGCCGCGCGATGGCCGCCTTGGCGCGCGTGAGGCGGTTAGCCTCGCGCGTGGTGAACATGGCCACGTCGGGGTGCCCGGTCCAGAACGGCGCGTTATCGGGCGCGTCGATCGACTGCGTGGGCGCGCCGCCCATCATGTTGGGACGCGTGGGAGCAGCCGCGGGCTTGGTCGCCGCTGCGGGCGCCGAAGCAGGCGCCGCGTGCAGCGGTGCGGCGAAGAGCGCGAGCGTGAGTGCGAATACGAACCGTCTGGGATTCACATGGCCTCCGTGCAAGAGCCGCGCAGGCGCGGCGGGGGGTGCAAACAGATGGCGCGAGCGTAGCCGAGGGGGCGGACATGCGAAAGGCGGCGACCTCGCGGTCGCCGCCTTCTGCTACGCGCTCGTGAAAAAGCCTCTCAGCCCTTCTTCGGTCTCGCCGGACGCATCTCGACGCGGCTGTGCAGTGCGCGCGGATGAGTGTGCAGCAGGTCCACGACCATCTCGCCCACGTCGTCCGGCTGCAGCGCCCAGTCCTGCTTGGCTGCGGTGCCGCGGCCGAAGTCGGTGGCAACGCTGCCGGGCATGAGGTACGTGACGCGGATGCCGTCGTCGCGCACTTCCTGGAAGAGCACCTCGCTGAAGCCATTGAGCGCGTGCTTACTCGCGCAGTAGACGCCGGCGCCAGGG
>JANYBS010000161.1 GCA_025360715.1 Candidatus Eiseniibacteriota bacterium
AGCTTGAAGCCGGCGTCGATGAACGCTTTCCGGAACGTGAACCCGCCCGTATCCGAGTGCGCCACGTAGACCGCACCGCCCGGGCGCACCACCGCGTGGACGGCGCGGAAGGCCTTCGCGAGGAATGCAGCAAAGTCCGCATCGGACATGGCGTCGTTCTGGATCGAGCCCGCGGTGCCTTCGTAGGCGACGTTGTAGGGCGGGTCGGTCCAGACGGCGTCTGCGGGCTCCCCCTCCAGCACGCGCTCCAAGTCCGCCTGCGACGTCGCATCGCCGCAGAGCACGCGGTGCCCTCCCAGGTGCCACAGGTCGCCGCGCCGGCTGATGGGCACCACCGGCGTTTCGGGCAGCAGCGGCTCGAGGTCGTCCTCGTCTGTCTGCACGCTCGCGAGGATGTCGTCGATCTCCGACTCACTGAACCCAGTGATGCGCACGTCGAACCCGGCCGCCTCGAGCGCCGGCAGCTCGGCGGCGAGGATCTCGTTCGACCAGCCGGCGTTCAGCGCGATCTTGTTATCCGCGATGATGAACGCGCGCCGCTGCACCGCCGAGAGGTGGCGCTCCTCCACGACCGGCACGGTCTTGAGACCCAGCTGCAGCGCCGCCAGGAAGCGGCCGTTGCCGGCGACGATCTCGTGGGTCTCGCCGTTGACCATGATCGGCCACAGGAATCCGAACTCGCGCATGCTCGAGGCAATCTCGGCGATCTGTTCATCCGAATGCGTGCGCGGGTTGCGGGCAAGCGGCACGAGCGCGTCGACGCGCCAGAGCGTGTGGGTTCGACCCCCACCTCCGGCACCATCAAGCAGAGGTGCGCTTGAACACGTCGGCGCCGGTGCCGTGGCTGAACAGCACGGGGATAAGGCCGAAGAGGATGCAACACAGGGTCATCAGTTTGGGCCGCAGCCGGCGCGCGGAGCCCTCCACGATCGCGGCGTCCAGTTCGCCGGCACTGAGCGCCGCCCCCGTCTCGCGCCGGCGAGCGAGCGCCAGCTTCAGGTGAAGCAGCATCACCGTCCCGGTCTCCGCGTCCAGTCCGGCCAGCGCTTCTCGTCCTCGCTCAGGCTCAGGTACCGCCACTCGAGCTCGCTGCAGATTCGACGTGAGCGAACTTCGCGTAGCCAAGCCGAACAGCGGTGAAGCCATGTCGCGCTTGAGGGCCCGAAGCGCGCCCGCACCGGGCTGAATTCGCTTGGCATGGCGCGCCGGCGTGACCAGACTGCCGTGGCGCTTGCCGGAGTCTCCGGTGCGCGGCAGCCCCACACACCCCTCAGGAGCCCCGATATGAAGAAAGCTCTACTCGTTGCCGCACTGCTCACGGTCACCGCGTTCCCGGCGTTCGCCAATGAATACGAAGGCCTCACGCTGCACGGGTATGGCGCCAGCCAGGCCCTCGGCCTGGGTACGATCCACACGGCCAATGTGACCTCGCTCGACTATTCGAATATCACCACGTTCACGGGTCAGGTGTTCGCCAACGGCGGCGCCACCAATCAGGCCGGCAACACGATCACCAAGCTCGCCGCCGACGATTGCAACTTCACCGGCGCCGATGCCGGCCAGAGCGTGAGCATCTTCGTGTTCTCGGTCGCCAACCTGAATGCCGTCTCGGTCTCGGCTCGCCCGCGCGTGCGCTTCTACCAGGACAACGCCGGCGCTCCGGGCACGCTGCTCGCCGGGTTCTCGTTCAACCCGATCACGTTCACGGCGAACAACATCGGGCTCTTCTCTGCGTCGCTGCCGGCGGGCAGCCTGATCATGCCCAGCGGCACGGTGTGGTGCGGCATCACGTTCGACAACAACACGGGCGGCACGGGCGCGACTGCGGCCCAGCTGAACAATCTGGGCCAGGGCATGTTCAACCCGCCCACCGTGGGCTCGAGCGCCGACAAGTTCTTCATCAGCACGGCCGCGGGCTCGAACTTGGTGAACAGCCCCGCGGGCTCGATCAGCAACTTCGGCGGCGCGCCCGCGGCGAACTTCGCCTGGGAGTTCCAGGCCGACGTCACGGTGCCCACGAAGACCACGACGTGGGGTCATGTGAAGTCGATCTATCGTTGATCAAGGCATCGCTGAAATGACGAAGCCCCGTCTCCATTTCCAAGAGACGGGGCTTTCGTTCGTCCGCAGCGCTGCCTTATCGCGTGTGTACCACACGCCGCGTATCGGTGGTGTTGCCGGCCTCGAGGCGGCAGAAGTACAGCCCCGCGCTGGATGGCGCGCCCGCGTCGTCGCGACCGTCCCACACGAGCGAATAGCTGCCAGCCTCCTGCGTCGCGCCGGCCACCAGCGTGCGCACGAGGCGGCCGCTCACGTCGTACATGCGCAGCGAGACGTGTGCGCGCTGCGCCAGGTCATACGCGAGCATGGTCCGCGGACCGAACGGGTTCGGGCTCGCCGAGCGCAGCAGCGAGTGCGTGAGCGCCGCGGGCGCTCCCACACCGGTCACATTCGTGGAATCGTAGATGGCATTCACATACTCGGGGTGATCCACGAACGGGTTACGGTTGTGCTGGATCTCGTAGATGGCGCCATTGCGCAAGCGCTCCTTCCAGCTCACCGAGTCTGCGCTGCTCCACGCGCGGTACTGGTCGGCCGCCCACGCCTGCAGTTGCGACTTGTTCGTGGATGCGCCGCCAGGCCACGAACCGTCCTCGTTGAAGTAGCGCGCCGCCACGTAGAACGTGCTGCGCACGAGGTCGCCCTTGTAGCCATCGATCGGTTCGAAGCACGTGCCGCCGTAGCCCGGCGAGACGCAGTTGCCGAGCTTGGTGCCGTTGAGCGATGTGAAAGTCGCCGTGCCGACCTTGCCGTAGGGGTAGTTACCACGTGCGCCATTCACCTTGGAATCGGTGGGGTAGATGATCCACAGGTCCGAGTACATGGGCAACACGCTGCCGCCGAACCACGACTGCGGGAAAGAGTGCTCGCGGTTGTAGGCGATGCCCTCGCTGCCGCCCGAACCGAGCGGGCCGAATGCGAACTCATAGGGCGGCGTGCCCCCGGGGATGTCGGAGTACACGTCCCACACCTTGCCGTCGGAGCGCTTGTCGGTGTTCTGGAACGCATTCGCCGTGGCGCTGTAGCTGATCGACGTATGCGCCTTGATGATGTTGTGCAGCGCGATCAGCAGCGCCGAGCCGTGCAGACCGTTCGCCGGGTCGTAGTAGCCCGCCGGGACCGTCACGTTCACGTAGTGGAACACGAGATGCTGATTGGCCTCGAAGTGCGCGAACAGGTCCGCGACGCCATTCACCGTGAGCGTGCGGTCGCCAAAGGGCAGGTTGCGCACGGTGAGTGTGACCAGCGCGTTGTTCGCGTTATCGCGCACGGCGTTCACCGGCACATTCGTGTCGATGTCGTAGTTGCTCGCGACCTGCGACGTGAGCGGGTCGACCGCCGTGCTGAAGAACACCTGCAGCGTTGAGTCGCTCGACTGGAAGACCGACGCGACCGTGGGTGCGCCGGTGCCACCGCCGCCCGTGCTGCCCACGACGTAGCTTAAGATCGGCGTCTGCACCGTGATGGAATCGTCGACCGCCGAGATCTGGTAGCGGATCGTGGTGCCGGCCGCGGTGGCCGGGATCGGCGCCGAGGTCTGCCACGTACTCCCCGTGATCAGCGCCATGCTCACGATGTTCGACAGCGCGTTGTTGCCGGTGCCCCACGCCAGCGAGACCGCGTTGAGCGCGCGCACGGTGTCGACGACGCTCGCCTGCACGGTCACGAGCGACGTGTCGACCGGCGCCGCCGGGATCGTGATCACGTTCGAGATCTGCGGACCGCCGGCGTTGCCGTAGCCCAACGGCGTCGTCTGCACCTGTACGTTGTCGAGCGACGCCTTGGGGCGCGCGCCCGACGAGCCGGCCGGGCCGGTGCCGTTGTAGTCGTAGAATCGGATACGCGCCGTGGCGCAGTTCGCGAACGCGGGTGGCAGCGCAACCGCAGTGATGGTCTGAGAGAACGCCACGTTGTTCTGGAAGTTCACCACCGAGGCTGCGCCCAACTCCGTGAACGTGACGCCATCCGTGCTCGTGTACACGCGAAGCGATCCGTTGCGATTGCCCGTCGTGTTGAACGCCGTGGCGAAGTTGTAGCTGAGCGTGCCGGGGTTGCGGCCCGTGAAATCGAGCAACAAGTCGATCGCGCAAGCATTGATATTGTCGGTGCCATTGGTGGAGAGCAGCTGGATGTTGCCACTGCCCTTCTGCACGCCGCCGCTC
>JANYBS010000166.1 GCA_025360715.1 Candidatus Eiseniibacteriota bacterium
CGACCACCCGATGGGCGGTGGCGAAGGCAAGTCGTCGGGCGGCCGTCATCCGTGCTCGCCCTGGGGCCAGCCGGCGAAGGGCTACAAGACGCGCCGCAACAAGGCGACCAGCAAGTGGATCGTACGGCGGAGGAAGAAGTAAATGGCACGCTCCATCAAAAAAGGGCCGTACGTCGTCGACAGCCTGGTGAAGAAGGTCGAAGGCATGAACCGTTCCGGGGAGAAGCGCGTTCTCAAGACGTGGGCGCGCCGCTGCACGATCCTCCCCGAGTTCGTCGGGCACACGCTCGCGGTGCACAACGGGAACAAGTTCATCCCCATCTACGTGTCCGAGAACATGGTCGGCCACAAGCTCGGTGAGTTCGTTCCCACGCGCGTGTTCCGCGGTCACGGTTCGCACGTCGAGAAGGCATCCGTGCCTTCGTCGCCGCAGAAGTAGGACGGGAGACGATGGAAGCGACAGCCAGAGTCAAGTACGTCCGGATCACGCCGCGCAAGGCGAACCAGATCCTCGAGCTGATCCGCGGCAAGGACGTGGAGTCGGCGACGAACATCCTGCACTTCACGCCCAAGAACGGCGCGAAGATCGCGGAGAAGCTGCTCAAGTCCGCCGTCGCGAACGCGGTCAATCGCGAGGGCAAGGTGCGCGTCGCGGACCTCGTCGTGCGTACGGCGATCGTGGGCGCGGGTCCGACCATGAAGCGCTTTTTGCCGCGCGCCCAGGGTCGCGCCACGCCGTTGCTCAAGCGCACGAGCCACATCACGATCACGGTCGGCACGCGCGACCAGGTTCGGGGCTAAGGAGATTTCATGGGACAGAAAACGCATCCGATCGGTCTCCGGCTCGGCATCGTCAAGACCTGGGACTCGCGCTGGTTCGCCGCCCGGGCGAAGAACTTCGCGGAGCTCTTGAAGGAGGACATCTTCCTCAAGCGCTACCTGAAGCATCGCCTGTTCCAGGCCGGCATCAGCAAGATCATCGTCGAGCGCAAGGCGTCCAAGGTCACGATCACGATCCGGACGGCGCGCCCGGGCCTCGTCATCGGCCGCAAGGGCGAGCAGGTCGACAAGCTGTCGGCCGAGTTGCGCGCGCTGACCAAGAAGGACGTGCAGCTCAACATCGAGGAAGTGAAGCGCGCGGACCTCGACGCGCAGCTCGTCGCCGAGCACATCGCGAAGCAGCTCGAGCAGCGCGTGTCGTTCCGTCGCGCCATGAAGAAGGCGATCGCCTCCTCCATGCGTGCCGGTGCCCAGGGCATCCGCATCAACTGCACCGGCCGTCTCGGCGGTTCGGAGATGGCCCGTTTCGAGACGTATCGCGAAGGCCGGGTCCCGCTGCACACGCTGCGCGCGGATATCGACTTCGCTCGCGCGACGGCGAACACGGCTTACGGTACCTGTGGCGTGAAGGTGTGGATGTTCCACGGCGAAGTGCTCGACAAGCAGCCGGCCACCACGGCCGCGGCGACGAAGTAGGAGGCGCGCGACCATGTTGATGCCCAAGCGAGTCAAATACCGCAAGACGCACCGCGGCCGCCGCAATGGCAAGGCGTACCGGGGTTCGAGCATCGCCTTCGGCGAGTTCGCTCTTCAGGCGCTGCAGCCGGCGTGGGTCACGAGCCGTCAGATCGAAGCGGCCCGTGTCGCCATCACGCGGCAGATCAAGCGTGGCGGCAAGGTGTGGATCCGCGTGTTCCCCGATAAGCCGGTCACGAAGAAGCCCGCCGAGACCCGAATGGGTAAGGGTAAGGGCGCGCCGGAGTTCTGGGTCGCGGTGATCAAGCCCGGCCGTGTGATGTTCGAGATCGAAGGCATCTCGCGTGACCTCGCGAAGCAGGCCTTCCTCCTTGGTGCATCGAAGTTACCGATCAAGACGCGCTTCCTCGAGCGCACCGAACTCGGAGGTGAGTGAGATGGCCCACATCAAGCCGACTGCGATCCGTGAGATGACGGCCGACGGCATCGTCGCCCGCGTGGCCGAGCTTCGCGAGGAGCTCTTCAATCTCCAGTTCCGCAATACGATGAAGCAGCTGGACAACCCGCTGAAGATCCGCGAGAGCCGTCGTGAGATGGCGCGTCTTCTCACGGTGCTCAAGGAGAAGGAGCGCGCGGCCGGCCACTGAGGCCCCGCCCGGAACCGATATGACGACGATGCCTACGCCTGAGAAGTCGACGAGTGATCGCAACCGCAGGAAGACCCGTGTCGGTAAGGTGGTCAGCGACCGTATGGACAAAACGGTCGTGGTCTCCATCGAACGCCTGGTCAAGCACCAGACCTACGGCCGCTATGTCCGCAGCCGCAGTAAGTTCAAGGTTCACGACGAGAAGAACGAGTGCCGCATCGGCGACACCATCCGGTTCATGGAGACGCGCCCGCTGTCCAAGGACAAGCGTTGGCGGTTCGTCGGGTTCGTCGAGCGCGCGAAGTAGCGCTTTCAGGAGAGTGAGATGATCCAGCTTCGTACCATGGTGACCGTCGCCGACAACTCGGGCGCCAAGCGTGCCCAGTGCATCAAGGTTCTCGGTGGCCACCACAAGCGCTACGGCCGGCTCGGCGACATCGTCGTCGTCTCGGTGAAGGACGCCATCCCTGGCGCCCAAGTCAAGAAGGGCGAGGTGGCCAAGGCCGTCGTCGTCCGTGCGGTGAAGGAGATGCGCCGCAAGGACGGCTCCTACATCCGCTTCGATGAGAACGCGGTCGTGCTCATCAACAACGAGAAGGAACCGCGTGGCACCCGTATCTTCGGGCCCGTCGCGCGTGAGCTTCGCGAGAAGCAGTTCATGAAGATCATCTCTCTGGCTCCGGAGGTGATCTGATGGGTCTCAAGATCCGCAAGGGCGACACCGTCATGGTGATCGCGGGCGACGACAAGGGTAAGACCGGTCGTGTGCTCCAGGTCGACGAGGACAAGAACCGCGTCATCGTCGAGAAGGTGAACTTCGTCAAGCGTCACACCAAGCCCAAGGGCCAGAACCAGTCGGGCGGCATCATCGAGAAGGAAGCACCGCTGCATATCTCGAACGTGATGCTTTTCGACCCCAAGGCCGGCAAGGGCGTCCGTGTCGGTGTGCGCATGGCGAAGGACGGCTCCCGCGAGCGCGTTTCACGCGCGACGGGCGAGCCGGTCGGCAAGAGCGAGTAAGCGATTTCGGCCGGTGAGGGCACACGCTCTCATCGGTTCATGACCCGCCGAATACGGTGGGCCGGTCGTCCCCAGGCACCAGGGTCGCGGGGATGGCACGCAGCAAGACCCTGGAGTGAGTCCCATGGCTGACGAGAAGAAGAGCAAGGGCGGCAAGGTCACGAAGGGCGAAGGTAAGGCCGGTAAGGGTACCAACGTCAGCTTCGCGGTCGTCGAGGCACGCCCAGTCGCACTCAAGGGCAAGACTCGCGTCTCGAAGTTCTACGAAGAGAAGGTGCGCCCGGCGCTCATGGAGAAGTTCGGATACTCCAGCGTCATGCAGGCGCCGCGCTTCGTGAAGATCGTGGTGAACATGGGTGTCGGTGACGCCACGGTCGATTCCAAGAACATGGACTTCGCGGTGAACGAACTGGCCCAGATCACCGGTCAGCGTCCGTCGATCCGCCGCGCCAAGAAGGCCATCTCGAACTTCAAGCTGCGCCAGGGCCAGGCCATCGGTTGCATGGTCACGCTCCGTGGCGCGCGCATGTTTGAATTCTTTGACCGCCTGATCAACGTGGCGGTTCCCCGCATCCGCGATTTCCGCGGTCTGTCCCAGCGCTCGTTCGACGGGCGTGGCAACTATTCGGCAGGCTTCACGGAGCAGATCATCTTCCCGGAGATCAACATCGAGAAGATCAGCAAGGTCCGCGGAATGGACGTGACGATCGTCACGACCGCGAACACCGATGAAGAAGGCCGCGAGCTGCTCAAGCTCATGAAGATGCCGTTCCGTCAGCGCTGAGCGCCCAGGAGACGATATGGCGAAGAAGTCGATGGTCGAGAAGTGGAAGCGTGAGCCCAAGTTCAAGGTGCGTGGTTACAATCGTTGCCACCGCTGTGGCCGCCCCCGGGCGTTCCTGCGTGACTTCGGTATGTGCCGTATCTGCTTCCGTGAGTTGGCGCTTTCGGGTCAGATCCCGGGCGTCGTCAAGTCCAGCTGGTGAATCGCGCCCGCGAGGGCGTTTCCATCAAACCGCGTCTTTCATGACGCGTGGGCCAGGCAGCAACCGGGAGTCTTCCCGGTTGGACGCTGGTCCCGGAGGATCGAATGTCCGTCAGTGACCCGGTTGCGGATTTCCTCACTTGCATCCGCAATGCGATCGGCGCGAAGCACCGCAAGGTGGACGTGCCGTCGTCCAAGATGAAGGCAGAGCTCGCCAAGGTGCTGCTGCGCGAGCGCTTCATCAACAACTTCAAGACGATCGAAGACACCCGTCAGGGCGTGATCCGGATCTACCTCAAGTACACGAACGATGAGACGCCGGTCATCACCGGCATCAAGCGGATCAGCAAGCCAGGACGCCGCGTGTACGTGAACAAGACCCGTATCCCGCGCGTGATGGGTGGTCTCGGTATCTCGGTGGTGTCCACGTCCCGTGGCTTGATGACCGACCGCGAGGCCCGCGAAGCGGGTCTTGGCGGCGAGCTCGTCTGCCAGGTCTGGTAGGAGGCGACCAATGTCACGTATGGGTAAGCGTCCGGTCGCCATCCCCGCCGGAGTCACCGTCACGGTGACCGAGGATGCGGTGAAGGTGAAGGGCCCCAAGGTCGAACTGTCGCACCCGATCCTGATCGGAACCACGGTCGTGGTCGAGGGTGCCGAAGTCAAAGTCAGCGCGGAGAAGCTCACGCGCAATCCCGCATTCGGCACCATGCGCGCGCAGATCGCGAACATGGTGACCGGCGTCACCGCGGGATTCAGCAAGACGCTCGAGATCGTCGGCACCGGTTACCGCGCCAACATGGACGGTCCCAAGCTCGTGCTGCAGCTCGGCTATTCACATCCTGTGGAGTTCGTGCCGCCGGCCGGCATCAACGTCAAGGTCGAAAGCCCGACTCGCTTGACCATCAGCGGCGCAGACAAGTGCGTCGTCGGTCAGGTCGCTGCGAACATCCGTGGATACCGCCCGCCCGAGCCGTATAAGGGTAAGGGCATCAAGTACGAAGGCGAGTACATCCGTCGCAAGGCCGGTAAGGCTGCGGGGTCGGCATAATATGAGCGGACATCACAATAAATACGAGCGTCGGCAGATCCGTCGCTATCGCATCCGGAACAAGATCTCGGGCACCATCGCGCGCCCGCGTCTCTCGGTCTTCCGCAGCTCCGTGCACATCTACGCGCAGATCATCGATGACGCGACAGGTGTGACGCTGACGCAGGCCTCGAGCCGTGATGACGTGAAGTCGATGGTCGAAGGCAAGGGCAAGGTCGGCATCTCGGTCGCCGTGGGCAAGCTGCTTGCCCAGCGTGCGAAGGAGAAGGGCATCGACCAAGTCGCGTTCGATCGCGGCGGCTACCTCTATCATGGGCGCGTGAAAGCGCTCGCCGACGGCGCTCGCGCCGGCGGTCTCAACTTCTAGGAGGCTTGCGATGGCGGGACCCATGCGTGAACGGCGTCAGCCCCGCGAGGCGGAGGCCGCGAAGAGTGAATTCCAGGAGCGCGTCATCAACGTGAACCGTTGCGCCAAGGTCGTGAAGGGCGGACGGCGGTTCTCATTCAACGCGATCGTGGCGATGGGCGACCAGAACGGTCGCGTCGGTGTCGGCCTGGGTAAGGCGAATGAAGTCGCCGATGCCATCCGCAAGGCGGGCGATGCCGCGAAGAAGAACATGTTCACCGTGCCGGTGACGAAGAGCGGCTCGATCCCTCACCAGGTGCTGGGCCATTTCGGCGCGGGCAATGTCATGCTCAAGCCGGCCTCGCCGGGTACGGGCGTCATCGCGGGTGGCGGCGTGCGCGCCGTACTCGAGGTGGCGGGTGTGCAGAACGTGCTCACCAAGTGCCTGGGCTCGCGCAATCCGCACAACCTCGTCAAGGCAACGGTCCAGGGCCTCAAGCAGCTGCGCCGTCCGGCGGACATCGCCGCGATGCGCGGTCGCACGCTCGAGGAGCTCTTCGGAAAGAGGCCGACCAGTGGCTCGTAAGCTCATCATCACCCAGTTCAAGAGCGCTAGCGGCCATCCCAAGGATCAGGGCGCGACGGTCCGTGCGCTCGGTATCCGCAAGTTGAACCACACCGTGGAACATGATGACACGCCCCAGATCCGGGGCATGGTCTTCAAGGTCCGCCACCTCGTGAAGGTGGAGGAGCAGAACTGACATGGCGAACGTTCGAATCGGAAATCTGCGGCCTGCGGCCGGTGCAACGAAGGTCTCGAAGCGGCGTGGTAAGGGTTCCGCGACGGGCCTCGGCGGTACTGCCGGCAAGGGTCATAAGGGCAAGAAGGCTCGCTCGGGCGGCAAGATCCCTGCGTGGTTCGAGGGTGGCCAGATGCCGATCCAGCGCCGCCTGCCCAAGCGTGGCTTCACGAATCACATGCGTACGGAGTTCCAGGTGGTCAACGTCGGCGCACTCGCCGGCGCTCCGGCCGGCACCGTGGTGGATGCCACGTGGCTGCGCACGCAGCGTCTGGTCCGTCGCGCAGGTCCCATCAAGCTGCTGGCGGGAGGCGAGATCAAGACTTCGCTGACCGTGCAGGTCGATGCCGCGAGCGAGGCCGCGAAGAAGGCGGTCGAAGCGGCTGGCGGCAAGGTGGAAACCCCGAACCCCAGGTCCTGATCCCTCATGCTCGAGAAGCTGCGCAATATCTTCCAAGTGCCCGAGCTGCGCCGGCGAATCCTGTTCACGCTGGCGTTGTTCGTGGTGTATCGCCTCGGCGAACACATCCCGACTCCGGGCGTGAATGCGGCTGCCCTGACGGCGGCTTTCCGAAGTCAGGCGAACACGCTGTTCGGCATGTACGACATGTTCGTGGGCCGGGCGTTCTCGCGCGCGACGATCTTCGCGCTCGGGATCATGCCGTACATCTCGGCCTCGATCATCCTGCAGCTGCTCGGCGCGGTCATCCCGTATTTCGAGAAGCTCCGCAAGGAAGGCGATGAGGGCCAGAAGAAGATCACGCAGCTGACCCGCTACGGCACGGTGATCATCTCCGTCGTGCAGTCGCTGGCGTACTGCATGTTCCTCGTCAACCTCGGCGCCTCGCAGGGCCTGGCAGTCGTGCCGCAGCCCGGCTTGGGCTTCTATTTCTCCACGGTCATCACCCAGACCGCGGGTACCATCCTCGTGATGTGGCTCGGCGAGAAGATCACCGAGTTCGGCATCGGCAACGGTATCTCGCTCATCATCTTCGTCAACATCCTCGGTGGCCTGCCTAACGCAGTCGCTGCGGCGATCGACAGCTGGCGCGGCGGCAACCTGAACCTGCTCCAGGTGGGCGGCATGCTTGCCATCATCATCGCGGTCGTCGCGGCGGTGGTCGTGATGACGCAGGCGACTCGCAAGATACCGGTCCAGTACGCCAAGCGCATGGTCGGCCGCCGGATGTACGGCGGGCAGAGCACGCACATCCCGCTGCGCGTCAATACCGCGGGCGTGATCCCGATCATCTTCGCGTCCAGCATCATGGTCCTGCCCACGACGATCGCCGGCTTCTTCCCGCCGTCGAGCCCGATCGCGGCCATGGGCCAGTGGTTCACCCGCACGAGCATCGTCTTCAACGTGCTCTACGCGGCGATCATCATCTTCTTCACCTACTTCTATACCGCGGTCGTCCTCAACCCGAACGACCTCGCGGAGAACATGCGCAAATATGGCGGCTTCGTCCCGGGCATCCGTCCGGGCCGCAAGACCGCTGAATATATCGACAAGGTGCTCTCGCGCATCACGCTACCGGGTGCGATCTTCCTGGCCCTCATCGCCGTGCTGCCGGACCTCTTGCTGGCATTCTTCAAGGTCCCGGCGCTCGCGTTCGGCGGTACCAGCGTCCTGATCGTGGTCGGTGTGGCACTCGATACGCTGCAGCAGGTGGAGTCCCATCTGCTCATGCGTCACTATGAGGGCTTCGTGAAGCGCAGCCGCCTCCGTGGCCGGCAGAGGATGTAAAGATGCGACTCGTCCTGCTGGGACCTCCCGGAGTCGGGAAGGGCACCCAGGGGCGTCTGCTCGCGGCGGAACGCGGCAGAGTGCTCATCTCGACAGGTGACATGCTGCGCGACGCTGTCGCGAAGCAGACTCCGCTCGGGGTCGAGGCGAAGAAACTGATGGATAAGGGGAATCTGGTCCCGGACGAGATCATGATCGGGCTCGTGCGGGAGCGAACGATGGAGGGAGACGCCCAGACGGGCTTCGTCCTCGATGGGTTCCCCCGGACGGTGCCGCAGGCCAACGCGCTTGACGCGATGCTTGCGGAACGTTCGCTCAAGCTCGATGTGGTGGTGCTGCTCTCGGCACCGGACGAGGAGATCGTCCGGCGGCTGAGCAGCAGGTGGGAGTGCCCGGTGTGCCGGCGTGTCTACAACGCGCTGACCGCGCCCGCGAAGGATGGCGTGCATTGTGACGACCATCCGGACGCGGAGCTGCGGCAGCGGGTCGACGACACGGCGGAGACGGTGCGGAAGCGGCTTCAGGTGTATCGTGACCAGACCGCTCCGCTCGTCGACTTCTACCGGGTTCGTGGTCGTCTCAAGGAAGTACAGGGTATGGGTCCGCTGGATTCCGTCCGTGCCGCATTGAACCAGGCAGTGGCGGGCTGAAGTGGCGGTCTATACCAGGAGTCGGGAAGAGATCGAGAAGATCCGGGCAGCCGCCCAGCTGGTGGGGATGACGCTTCGGGAACTGGGCCGCTCGCTCAGGCCCGGGATCACCACCGCAGAGCTGGATGCACTGGCCGAGACCTTCATCCGGGATCACGGCGGCCGCCCTGCTTTCAAGGGCTACCGCGGGTTTCCCGCCTCGATCTGTCCGTCGGTGAATGAAGAAGTGGTCCACGGCATCCCTGGCCCGCGCGTCCTTCGCGAGGGCGATCTGGTGGGGATCGACGTGGGAGTGGAGCTGAACAGCTACTATGGCGACGCGGCATGGACCTTCGGGGTCGGCCCGGTGAGCGCCGAAGCTGAGCGGTTGATGCAAGTGACACGCGAGTCCCTGATGCTGGGGATCGCACAAGCCCGACCGGGGAACCGGGTGGGCGACATCTCGAACGCGGTACAATCGTACGTCGAGCGCGAAGGTTTCTCAGTCGTTCGTGCGCTCGTCGGACACGGGATCGGGCGAGAGATGCATGAAGAACCGGCGGTGCCGAATTTCGGCCCACCGGGCCGGGGACCCCGGCTCATGACCGGCTATGTGCTGGCGATCGAGCCGATGGTCAATGTCGGCGGACCCGATGTAGAAACCAGGTCCGACGGCTGGACGGTGGCAACGAAGGACGGGACGCTCAGCGCCCACTTCGAGCACACCGTCGCGGTAGGTCCGGATGGTCCCGAGATCCTCTCGGAACTGCTGGATCATGAGGATCGAGGATAGGCTTGGCGAAAGAAGACGGCATCCAGGTCGAAGGCACTGTGGTCGAAGCGCTCCCGAACGCGACGTTCCGCGTGGAGCTCGAGAACGGCCACAAGTTGCTCGCCCATATCTCGGGCAAGATGCGGATGCATTTCATCAAGATCCTGCCGGGCGACAAGGTGACGGTGGAACTCTCGCCGTACGACCTGTCTCGCGGGCGGATCGTCTACCGGTACAAGTAGTCTCTCAGTAGCAGTCCGGGCGCCGCGGCCACCGCGGGTTCCGAAGGAGAAGCGGTATGAAGGTTCGAGCGTCAGTGAAGAAGATCTGCGAGCACTGCAAGGTCGTGCGTCGCAAGGGTGTGATCCGCGTGATCTGCAGCCGCAACCCGCGGCACAAGCAGCGTCAGGGCTAGGAGGGTTTCGGTGGCACGTATCGCAGGTATCGACCTCCCGATGGAAAAGCGCATCGAAGTCGCGCTGACCTATATCTATGGCATCGGTCCCACGACCGCGAAGAAGTTGCTCGCGTCGTCGGGTGTGAATCCGGACATCCGCGTGAAGAACCTCAGCGATGAGGATGCCGGCAAGCTGCGCAGCCTCATCGAGCGCGAGTACAAGGTCGAAGGCGCACTGCGCACCGAGATCACGATGAACATCAAGCGTCTCATGGACATCGGCGCGTACCGCGGCCTGCGTCATCGCCGCAGCCTGCCGGTCCATGGTCAGCGCACGAAGACCAATGCGCGTACGCGCAAGGGTCCGAAGAAGACCATGGCGGGCAAGAAGACGGCACCGCGCGGCAAGTAGTTTCAGTAGGCGGCGCGGAACGCGTCCTGCCAGGAGGTCATGAGTGGCCGATGCAAAGAAGACCAAGAAGCGCGACCGCAAGGTGGGCACCAATGGTGTGGCCCACGTGCAGGCGAGCTTCAACAACACGATCATCACGATCACGGATATGGACGGAAACGTGATCAGCTGGGCGAGTGCGGGCAAGGTCGGTTTCAAGGGCTCCCGCAAGAGCACTCCGTTCGCGGCGCAGGTTGCGGCGGAATCCTCGGCTCGTGAGTCCATCAACCTTGGGCTGAAGCGCGTCGAGGTGTGGGTCAATGGCCCCGGCGCCGGTCGCGAGGCGGCTATCCGCTCGCTGCAGTCGGCGGGTCTCGAGATCTCCGCCATCAAGGACGTCACCCCCATCCCGCACAACGGTTGCCGCCCGCCCAAGCGGCGCCGCGTCTAGGAGAGCCACAGCATGGCGGTTTATCACGACGCACGGTGCCGGCTCTGCCGGCGCGAGGGCATGAAACTTTTCCTCAAGGGCGCGCGCTGCTTCACGGACAAGTGCGCCTTCGAACGCCGCGGCTATGCCCCCGGCGAGCACGGCAAGAGCCGTCGCGCGAAAGAGACGAACTACGGCACGCAGCTTCGCGAGAAGCAGAAGGCGCGCCGCATCTATGGACTGCTGGAGCGCCAGTTCCGTCACACGTTCGCCAAGGCCAGCGAGGCCAAGGGCGTCACGGGTGAGGTGCTGCTCCAGATGCTCGAGCGCCGTCTTGACAACGTGGTGTTCCGCCTCGGCTTCGCGCCGTCGCGTAGCGCCGCCCGCCAGCTCGTCCGTCACCGGCATTTCACGGTGAACGGTCGCATGGTGGACATCCCCTCCTTCCAGGTGAAGGTCGGGGACGAGATCCAGGTCCGCGAGAAGTCCAAGGAGATGATCGTGATCAAGGGTGCACTCGAGGCTCGCAAGGGCCAGGGCGCTCCCGATTGGATGGACCTGAACACGGAGAAGCTCTCGGGCCGGGTGCTGCATATCCCGACGCGTGCGTCGATCCCAGTGCCTATCAATGAGCAGCTGATCGTGGAACTTTACTCGAAGTGATCAAGATCGCCTTCTCCCGACGGGAGGCTTGCCGATGAAGTGGAAGAACCTTCAGATGCCCAAGCAGTTGAATGCCGATCCGGCGAATACGGAGCGTTATGGGAAGTTCGTGCTCGATCCTCTCGAGCGCGGCTTCGGCCCGACGATGGGCAACGCGCTGCGCCGTGTGCTGCTCTCCTCGCTGCAGGGTGCCGCCATCACCGCGGTCCGCATCGATGGCGTGCTGCATGAGTTCTCGACGCTTCCGGGCGTCATCGAGGACGTGACGGAGATCGTGCTGAACCTCAAGCAGGTCCGCCTCAAGCTTTTCGGCGATGGCCCGAAGAAGGGCGTGTTCGAGATGCGTGGCAAGGGCGAAGTGCGGGCCGGCGACCTCAAGGTCGACGCCGAGATCGAGGTCCTGAACCCCGATCTGCACATCGCCACGCTGAACCGTGATGGCGACCTCCGCATGGAAGTCGAGATCAACGGTGGCCGTGGTTATGTCTCGGCCGACCAGCACTCGCAGACCGACCGCCCGATCGGCGTCATCCCGATCGACTCGTTGTTCTCGCCGGTGACCAAGGTCAACTACACCGTCGACGCCACGCGTCTGGGGCAGCGGATCGACTACGACAAGCTCACGCTCGAGGTGTGGACGGATGGCAGCATCTCTCCGCATGACTCGGTGGCCATGGCTGCCAAGATCCTGAGCGACCACTTCAAGCTCCTGATCCACTTCGATGTGGAGCCGGTCCAGGAGGATGAAGCCCCGGTCGACGAGGAAGTCGTGCGCATCCGCAAGATTCTCGATAAGAGTGTCGAAGAACTCGAACTCTCGGTGCGCTCGAGCAACTGCCTGCGTGCCGCGGAGATCAAGTCGATCGGGGACCTCGTGCAGAAGGGCGAGCCCGAGATGCTGAAGTTCCGTAACTTCGGCCGCAAGTCGCTGAAGGAGATCCAGGACATCCTGGGTGAGATGGGTCTCCACTTCGGCATGGACATCAGCCGTTTCTACGAGGCGAAGGCGCCGGCGAAGGCCGAGGCGTGATGCGCCCGGGTGGGCCCTGGTGGCTCGCCCGGAACGCTCGCCGGTACCAAGCAGAGGATCGATAGGACATGAGACACCGCAAAGACCATCGCAAGCTGAGCCGGACGTTCCAGCACCGGCGCGCGCTGCTGCGGAACCTGGTCACGGCGCTCTTTCAGTACGAGCGTATCGAGACCACCGTGGCGAAGGCGAAGGAAGCGCGCCGGCTGGCCGAGCGCATGATCACGTTCGGCAAGCAGAACGACGTCGCGGCGCGCCGTGTCGTGGCTCGCTTCGTCTTCAAGCCGGAGATCCAGGACAAGCTCTTCACGACCATCGCGCCGTGGTACGAGACCCGTCATGGCGGGTACACCCGTATCCTGCGCATCGGCCGTCGCCTTGGTGACGCCGGCGAGACCTGCTACCTCGAGCTGGTGAAGTCGGTGGAGCAGAAGCAGGCCGAGGAACAGGCCCGCATCGCGGCGGAAGAAGCCAAGGCCCTCGCGGCTGCCGGTGCCACGGCGACCAAGAAGGCGAAGGCCGACAAGGAAGAGAAGGAAGAGGTCGCAGCGGCGGCGGAAGCCAAGCCCAAGCGCGGCCGGAAGAAGGAAGGCGCCGGATCAGCTGGCGGGGGCGCCACCAAGCCCCGTCGCGGCCCGCGCAAGACCGGGGCCTGACAAGCCAAAGCTCCAGAGTTCCTTCGAGCAGTCCACGCGGGCGGGAGGGAGACCTTCCGCTCGCGTCGCTTTATCCGCTTCATCGCTTGGAGATCCGCAACCGAATGCCGAAGCACCTGCTGCATCCTCAGTCGTATCGTGGCCTGTTCGCCGCCTCGCTGCTTGCGCTTCTCTGCGCGCTGCTGGGGCCCGGCGTCGCTGCCGTGCGGGCGGATGCGCCATTCCCGGACAGCGTGCGCGCCGTGCCGGCCGAGTCGCTGGCCACGCTGGACGGCGGCGACTCCATGGCCACGCGTGTGCAATACCTCTGGGTGCTGCGCAACACGCTGGTGAATGCCGCAGACATACCCAAGCTGGTCGAGCGCGCCAAGGCGATGAAGGTGAAAGGGTTGCTCGTGCAGGTCGTGGGCCGCGGCGATGGCTGGTACCACTCCGACCTACTGCCGTACCCCGAGCCGATCCGCACCCCCGGCCGCGATCCGCTGGGCGAACTGCTGCCGCTGGCGCACGCCGCAGGTCTTGAGGTGCATGCGTGGATGAACTGTTGCCTGGTGTGGTCGGGGGAGAAGCCCCCACGCGATCCCAAGCACGTGATCAACGCCCATCCCGAGTGGGTCGCGCGCATGCAGGACGGCCGCTCCATGACACGGCTCTCGCCGCGAGAGCGCACCGCCAGGATGGTCGAAGGCGTGTTCTTGACCCCGGCGCACCCGGGCGTGCGGCACTTCCTCGCGCAGGTCGCCAAGGAGATCGTGAGCCGTTATCCGGTCGACGGCCTGCATCTGGACTACATCCGCCAGCCCAGCGTGCGCATCGGTTTCGACCCCACCTCGCGCGCGCGCTTCGCCATGGAGCACGGCGCCGATCCGCTGTATTTCGACCGCCTGCCCGCGAACGAGCGCGCCGGCATGGACTCCGCCTGGGCGGCGTTCCAGCTGGACCAGGTGACGGCGATCGTGCGCGAGGTACGCGATTCGGTGAATGCCGTCCGGCCGGGCGTGGAACTGACCGCGGCGGTCCTCGCGGACACGCTCACGGCTGTCAACCGGAACCGGCAAGCCTGGAGCCGCTGGCTGCGCGACGGGCTGCTCGATCGCGCTTTTGCCATGTGTTACGCGCCTTTGGTGCAGACCGTGATGCAGCAACTCGCCGCGATGGCTACCCAGGTGGGCACTGCCCGGCTGGTGCCCGGTATCGCGGTCTACAACACGCCGCCCAGTCTCGCGGCTGCCAAGATCAAGGGGGCCCGGGAGCTCGGTTTCCCGGCGATCGCCCTCTACAGCTATGATTCACTCTACGAGTCGACCGATCTGTGGACACCGCTCCAGGGCTTCCTGCGCGGACCACGTACCCTGGAGGAACATCCGTGACCCCGATTCTCTCTGGATCCCCCGAGACGGCCACCGCCGTTCGTGAGGACCTGCGCAACATCGCCATCATCGCACACGTGGATCACGGCAAGACGACGCTCGTGGATGCCATGCTGTGGCAGAGTGGCGTGTTCCGCGAGAACCAGGAGGTCGTGGAGCGTGTGATGGACTCGAACGACCTCGAGCGCGAGAAGGGCATCACGATCCTCGCGAAGAACACGTCCATCCGGTTCGGCGATATGAAGATCAACGTCGTCGACACGCCGGGTCACGCCGACTTCGGCGGCGAGGTCGAGCGCACGCTCAAGATGGTCGACGGCGTGCTATTGCTGGTGGACGCGAGCGAAGGCCCGCTCCCGCAGACGCGCTTCGTACTCAAGAAGGCTCTCGAGCTGGGTCTGCAGCCGATCGTCGTGGTCAACAAGATCGATCGCAAGGACGCGCGCCCACAGGAAGTGCTCAACGAGATCTACGATCTGTTCATCGATCTCGATGCGCACGAGGACCAGCTCGACTTCCCGGTCCTCTACACGATCGCGCGCGACGGCATCTGTCGCCTCACGCCCGATGGCGAGGATCACAAGCTGTTGCCGCTGTTCGAGACCATCGTCAAGAGCATCCCGGCGCCCAAGTTCGATCCCACGGCGCCGCTGCAGATGCTGATCCTGAATCTGGACTACTCGGACTACGTCGGCCGTCTCGCGATCGGCCGCATCGTCAATGGCAAGCTCAACAACCGCCAGGACGTGGTGCTCATTCGCAAGGATGGCACTCAGGTCAAGACTCGCGTCACCAATCTGTATGTGTTCGAAGGCCTCGAGCGCACCGAGGTCTCGGACGCCGGACCCGGCGACATCGTGGCGCTGGCCGGCTTCGACGAGGTCCACATCGGCGAGACCGTGAGCGACCCGCTCGACCCGCGCGCACTGCCGCCGGTCACGATCGACGAGCCCACGGTGAGCATGGTCTTCAGCGTCAACAACTCACCGCTCGCCGGCACCGAAGGCAAGTACGTCACTTCTCGCAATCTGCGCGACCGTCTCGAGCGCGAGATCCTCACGAATGTGAGCCTCAAGGTCGAGGCCGGCGAGACGCCGGACCTGTTCACGGTCTCGGGCCGCGGCGAACTGCAGATGGCGATCCTGATCGAGATGATGCGCCGCGAAGGATTCGAGCTCGCCGTGAGCAAGCCCGAGGTCATCACGCACATCGAGGACGGCCGCAAGCACGAGCCGATGGAACATCTTGTGATCGACTGCCCCGAGGACTTCGTCGGCATCGTCACGCAGAAGCTCGGCACCCGCCGGGGCCGCATGGTGAACATGGTCAACCACGGCACCGGCCGCGTGCGCCTGGAGTTCCGCATCCCGTCGCGAGGCCTGATCGGCTTCCGCAGCCAGTTCCTCACCGACACGCGCGGCACCGGCTTGCTCAATCACCTCTTCGACGGCTACGAGCCGTGGATGGGTGAGATCCCGCATCGCACGACGGGCGCCCTCGTCTCGGACCGCGCGGGCACCGCGACGCCTTACTCGATCGAGCACGTGCAGGACCGCGGCGAGATCTTCATCGAGCCGAACGAGAAGGTGTACGAGGGTATGATCATCGGTGAGAACGCCCGTGAGCAGGACATGGACGTGAACATCGTCAAGGGTAAGAAGCTCACGAACATGCGCTCGCAGGGCGAGGACGGCGTCCGCCTGCTGCCCGCGCACCGCATGTCGCTGGAGCAGGCGCTCGAGTGGATCCGGGATGATGAATTGCTCGAGGTGACGCCGACCTCATTGCGACTGCGCAAGCGCGTCCTTCAGGCGAACATGCGGCCCAGGTACTGGCAGAGGGACTGAAGCAAGGCAAGTCATTGCGAATGAAGCGGCGAGGCGTCATTCGATGCCTCGCCGCTTCACGTTGCTGCACCCGGAGCGTCTGCCGATTTGGACTCAACGCGGGCTGGCCGGAGGCCGATGACCATGAGGGACCGTTGCGAACCACCTCCACCCTCAGGCCCGAGCCCTCCCCATGCCCCGTCCGTCACCGCTCCCGACGCACGCAACCGACGCGACCGAAGCCACTTCGGCTCTCGGCGGTCCGAGCGCGGCCCGCGAGGCGGTCAACTTCCTGCTTTCGCGTGGGAGTGATGTCCGCCGCGAGAGCCGGCGGATCCTGATCGGCTTCGGGGTCCTGGTGGTGATCGGCGTCGCCGCGCTCAATGCGGCCATGTACCACCAAGCCCGCGAGCGCCTCGAGCGCGATGGCTGGGCACATCTGACCGCGGGCACCGAAGCGCGCCGGGACGAAGTGGCGCGCCAGTTCGAATCCATGCGCCGCGACGTGCAGTTGATGGCGGTGGATCCCGCGATCCGCTCGCGGGCCGCGAGGGTCGCTGCTGGCGCTGCCTCCAGCGACGATCGCCTTGGCCTGCAGGAGGAACTCGCGGGCGACGCTCACACACTGGGCCTTCAATCGCTCACGTTGATCGCGTTCGACGGCCGCGTGCTCTTCCGCACAGGGGTGGACACGACCGAGACCGGCCGCGACCGAGCGCTCATGCATGATGCGCTGCACGCGGAAGGTCCGATCTTCGGTGATCCGCGTGGCTCTCATCTGGTTTGCGCGACACGCGTCGGGAGCTCCGAGACCTCGCCCGTCATCGTCGTGCACGGCGACCCGGGCACTGGTGTGCTGACCACACTCACGAACTGGCCGGGCTATGGTCCGTCCGCTGGCGCGTATCTCGTGCGCCGCGAGGGCAGCCGCGCGCTCATCCTCACCAACCACGCCGTGCTGCACGCGGACGATTCCGGCCGCGACCTGTCGCTGAGCGATCCACGCGCGATCGCGCCGGCGATGGCGGCCACGGGCATCGAGTCCCAGGTGGACGTCATCGGCAGCGAAGGGCAGCCGATGTGGGCGGTCACGCGCGTCGTGCCTGGTGTGGGCTGGGGCATCGTGGGCGTCGCCGAGCGCGAGGAGATGATGCAGCCCATGCGGGCCACGGCGCAGGGCTTGATCCTGCTCGACCTCGCGCTACTGTTGGGCTTTGGCTTACTGGGTTACGTGTGGCGCCGCGTGTACCGCGCTGGCCTGGAGCGCCGCGAGATCGAGATCACGCAGCGTCACGCGGAGCGCGTGCAGGCCATCTTCGACACGGCTTTCGATGCGATCTTCACGTTCGACCGCCATGGCCGCATCCGCACCGTGAATCGCGCTGCGAGCGTGCTGTTCGGCCGCTCGGCCGAGGACATGGATGGCCAGGCACTGCAGCGATTCCTCAGTTGGGGCGAGGATGGCCGCCAGAGCGCGCTGCCGCCGCCGGGCTCGGTCAGCACGGGGCAGGCACTCATGCCAGACGGCGGTTCGCTGCCCGTGGAGTTCTCGCTGGGCCACACGGGTGAGGGTGATGAGCGAGTGCATACGGCGATCGTGCGTGACGTGCGCGAGCGTGTGGAGTCCGAACAGCGCATTCGCGCATTCGCCGAAGGACTGGAGCTGTCCAACCGCCGGCTCGAGGAGATGAACGCGCAACTCGAGGAGGCCTCGCGTCTCAAGAGCGAGTTCCTTGCGAACACGTCGCACGAACTTCGCACGCCGCTGAACGGCATGATCGGCTTTCTGCAGTTGGTGCTCGACGGCATGTGCGATTCGCCCGACGAAGAGCGTGACTTCCTCAAGCAGGCGCTGCAGTGCTCACGCCATCTGCTGGGACTCATCAACGACGTGCTCGATATCGCCAAGATCGAAGCGGGCAAGCTGACGCTCGAGATCGACCGCATCGACATGCAGAACCTCTTCGACGAGGTCTACACGCTCACGCACGTGCAGGCGGCGCAGAAAGGCGTGGAACTGCGCTGCGAGCTCGACGTGGAGCCGGACATCGAGGCGCGTGGCGATTTCGGCAAGGTCAAGCAGGTGCTCATCAATCTGGTTGGCAACAGCCTCAAGTTCACGCCGCGCGGAAGCATCACCATTCGCGCAAAGTCGCACGCAGAGCTCGGGCACTTCATGGTCGAGGTCGTCGACACGGGTATCGGGATCCCGCCTGAACGCCAGAAGATGATCTTCGAGAAGTTCGTGCAGGGCGACGGCAGCACGACGCGGCGCTTTGGCGGCACGGGATTGGGGTTGGCGATCTCGCGCAGCTTGGTCGAACTCATGGGCGGCATCATCGGCGTGCATAGCGACGGCGAAGGCCACGGCACGCGCATGTATTTCTCGCTGCCGATGTGGCGCTCCGTTGCGGCAGTGCCCGATCTCACAAATACGCCGGTGCATGGCCTGGACATCATCCAGGGGCCCGCGAACGGCCGCCTCGTGCTGATCGTGGAAGACGACCCCGTCTTCCGCCGCTTCCTCACGGCGCTGCTGCAGCAGAGCGGTTACCGAACGGTCGAGGCCGACCATGCCGAAGCCGGCTGGATGCTGATGCGCCGCATGCGCCCCGACGTGGTGCTGCTCGACTACGCGCTCTCGTGTGGCGACTCGGCGTCGCTGCGCACAGGTTGGGACCTGGCGACGCGCATGATGTCGGAGCCGGAGACGCGCCATATCCCGATCGTCTTCGTGACTGGTTTCGACGGTGAGCTCAAGGAGAAGCTCAAGGCCACTGCGTTCGCGCGGCGGCCCGAGCATCTGGTCAAGCCGGTCGACGGCCGCGTGCTCACCGAGCGCATCGAAGCCCTCATGGGCGCCGAGGGCGGCCAGCGGCCCACGATCCTGCGCGTGCTCATGGCCGATGATGACCCCACCGTCGCCGCCTATATCCGTAAGGTGCTGCCGCCCGCGCGCTACCACGTCGAGGTCGCCAACAATGGCGAGGAGTGCCTGCATATCCTGCGCACCCAGCCGAACGCGTACGACCTGTTGCTGCTGGACCTGATGATGCCCGAGGTGAGTGGCTACGATGTGCTGCGCGAGATGACACTCACCGGCATCCGCCCCGACCTGCCGGTCCTCGTGCTTACGAACTTCCCCGAGCCGCGCAACGAAGAAGAGCGCCGGCTTCTCGAACAAGGTCTCGTGCTGGATGTGGTGTCCAAGACCTCGGTCCACGAGAATCCGCAACTCCTGCCACACGTGCTCGACTGGCATCTGCAGATCCAGCACGAGGCCCACGAAGACGGCGATGCCGAGCGGGAGGCCGCATGAGGCACGTGGTCGTGGTGGAGGACGATCCGCACAACGCGATCCTCTTTCGCAAACTCTTCGAGAAGCGCTTGGGTTGCCGCGTGTCGCACACGGAATCGCCCGAGGAACTCCTGGCGCTCGTGCGCGCCGGCGCGGACCTGATCGTGATGGACGTGAGTCTTGGCAATTCCCAGTGGGAGGGACGGCCGGTGAGTGGTGTGGATCTCTGCCGCCTGCTCAAGAGCGACCCCACGACATCGCTCGTGCCGGTGCTGCTGGCGACCGCGCATGCCATGCGCGGCGACGCCGAATCCCTGCTCGCGGAGAGCGGCGCCGATGACTACGTGTCCAAGCCGATCCTCGATCATGCGCGCTTCGCCGAGCAGGCGGCCGCGCTCATGAAGGAGGCGGCATGAAGCCGGCGGGCGAGATCCGCATCCTGATCGTCGAGGACGATCCGTTCTTCCAGCGCGTGCTCCACAAGCGCATGACCGCGGAGGGCTATCAGGTCATGACGGCCGCCGACGGCCGCGAGGGCATGAAGGCCATCGTCACGTTCGTACCCGACCTCGTGATCTCGGACTGGATGATGCCGCAGGTGGATGGGCTCGAACTCTGCCAGTCGGTCAAGACCGGACTACGCGAGGCGGCGCCGTATTTCATCCTGCTCACCGCCAAGGGCGAGATCGACGACAAGCTGCTGGCGCTCGAGACGGGCGCCGACGACTATCTGGTCAAGCCCTGCGATCAGGGCGAACTCATGGCGCGCGTGCGCGCGGGCCTGCGCATCGTGCGGCTCACCCAGGACATGCGCGGCAGTGTCCAGCAGCTGCGCGAGGTCACGGCCGAGCTCGAGCGTCTTCGCCGCGAAGCCAACCGCCACCTGCCGTGGCCCGAGCGCTGCCCGCATTGCGCCGAGCCGCTGCGCCCGGGCCGCGACGCCGACGGAGCGCCCAAGGCCGCCTGAGGTATCGCCGGCCCGGGCTTGACTCCCACCGCGCCCGACGGCAGCTTGAGGCGCATGAACGCGATCGCGAAGCTTTCCGCAGGCGGTACGCATGACCGCTGATTCCGCCCAGGAGGTGCTGCTCATCGGCGGCTCGGGCCTCATGGGCGAGCCGGTCGCGCGCCACCTGATCGCTGCCGGCCACCGTGTGACCGTGCTCAGCCGCGGCGAGAGCGCGCTGCCGTCGGGCGTGTCCTTGCTGCGCGGGGACCGCAGCGATGCGGCTTCGCTGAGCGCAGTGCTGCAGGGCGCGCGATTCGATTTCACGCTCGACCTGCTTGCCTTTGATGCCGCCGATGTCGAGCGCGTGCTGCTGCTGCCCAATGCCGTGCTCGGCCGCTACGCGATGATCTCGAGCGGCCAGGTCTACCTGGTCACCGACCTTGCCACCGACGTTGCCACCGACGTTGCCACCCATGTTGCCACCCACGTTGCCACCGACATTGTCACCGACCTTGCGCCCCACATTCCGCGGCCGCCGTTCCGCGAGAGCGATGCCGATGCGCCGCTCATGGCCGAACCCGCGCCCGGCACGCGTGACCACGGCGAGTGGGCGTATGGCGTGGGCAAGCGCCGCGCCGAGGCCGCGCTGCGGCGCCTGCGCGTCTCGCACGGCGTGCGCGGCGTCGCACTGCGCCTGCCGGTCGTGCAGGGCGCGGGCGACACGCGCTCGCGCCGCCTGTGGGCGTATCTCGAGCGGCTGCTCGATGGCGGTGGTGTGTTGTTGCCCGATGGCGGCACGAACCCGTTGCGTTTCGTGTGGGCCGAGGATGTGGCGCGAGCCGTGGTGCGGCTCGTGCAGGGCGCGTGGCCGACGCAGGCGGCGTACAACCTGGCGCAGCCTCACGACGTGACGCTGCGCGAGCTCGTGACGGCTTGCGCATCCGAGCTGGGCGTGGAGCCCAGGCTCGTGGACGCGCCCGCCGAGTGGCTTGCTGCGCGCGGCTTCGACCACACGCTCTCACCTTATTCCGGGCGCTGGTGCTCGCGGCCCGATCCCGCGCTTGCGGCCGAATGGGGCTTTCATGGCACGCCGTGGCAGGAGTGGCTGCCGCAGGTCGTGCGCTCACATCGTGATGGCGCTCTTCGGGCATCGCACCCGGGATACGCGCGCCGCGCGCAGGAGCTGGTGGCGGTGGCGTCGAGAGCCTGAACCGCTGCCGGCTCCCGCCCGGCCCAGCCGATCGCGACATCGCGCAGCGTGCTGCGAAAGCCCAGATTCAAAAGCCCAGATTCCCATTGCGGCGATGCAGTGCCTCCGGCATCCTGCCAGCGGTCCCCTCATGACCACATCGACCCCTCGCTCGACTCCCGCTGAGCCTGTCTGGCCCGGCTTTCCAGCAGGCGTGCTTCCACCCGCGGATCCGCTGTCCGCTGGTGCAAAGCCCGTCGGGTCCGCGCACACGCCAGCGGCTTGGCCCGCGTCCGGGACCAACGAGGTCGGCGCGCTGCGCCATGTCATGCGCCGCATGTCCGCGCTCGACGACCCGGCGTCCGCGGTGCGCGCCTCGCTCGAGGTGGCGCTCGAAGTGACCGGTGCCGACCTGGGCTCGCTCTGGCTCGTCCAGCCCGACGGCTCCATGGCGCGCTCCGTGGCCGTGGGCCTGACCGCCGAGTACCTCGCCGCATTCGCCGCAGATGCCGAATGGCAGGCGGACCAATACGCGATGCTCTCGGGCACCGAGGTCGTCATCATCGAACTCGATGCCGCGCGCATGGCCGCCGTCGTGCGTCCGCAGCTGGGCAGCAGCACAGCCGTCATGATCCCGCTGCGCCCGCGCGGGATGCGCGCGGGCGGGTTCGTGCTCTGCCATCCGGAGCCCGGCTGGTTCCAGCGCTTCAGCAAGGAGTTCCTGCACGCGCTGGGTGAATCACTGGCGGCCGCGCTCGATGAAGCCCGGCGCCTGGAAGAACTGCGCGCCTCGAACGAATTGCACACGGGCCTGCTGCAGGCCGCCCAGGACGCGATCCTGTGCGTGGACAGCGAAGGCCGCATCACCGAGGTCAACACGGCCCTCGAGTGCTTGCTCGGGCACCCGCGCGAAGCCGTGATCGGCAAGCGGTACGATGCGTTCACGCCGGTCGCTCAGGTCGGCCCGCTGCGCGAAGCCGTCGCCCTGCTCTTTCGCGCCGGTGTTCCGATCGTGGGTTTCCATAAGACCTGCATCACGGCATCGGGTGACCTCGTGCCGTCCACATTGCACGCCACTCGCTACACCGATTCGCATGGCGAGGTGCGCGTGGTCGCGCTTGTTCGCGACGAGCGCAAGCGCCTCGAAGCCGAGCGCCAGGTGCGCGACACGCAGGCGCTGCTCGCGCTCATGCTCGCGCACGTGCCGGCCGGAATCGCATTGCTGCGCGTGCACGGTCTGCAGATCATGGAGCACAACGCGGCCTTCGCGGCGCTCATCGCCGGTGGTGACAGCGCGCGCTTCGCGGGCCGCTCGCTCGCGGATCTCATCCCCGGACTGGCCGAGCGCGATCTGGGCGAAGCCATCCGCCGTGCGCTCGAGCGGGGCGACCCGGTGAGCCTGGCAGAGACGCCGTCGCCATTCGCCACCGAGGAGCCGCGCTTCTGGAGCGTGGCCGTGGCGCCGCTGGCGCCGGGCTCCGGCGGCCCGTGCGACCGCTTCGTGCTCACGCTGGGTGATGTGAGCGAGCGCCGGGTGCTCGAAGACCGCTACCTGCATGCCCAGAAGCTCGAGGCCGTGGGCACGCTCGCCGGCGGCTTCGCGCACGAGTTCAACAATCTGCTCACCGCGATCCTGGGCAACGTCTCGCTGGCGCTGCTCGACCTGCCGCCCACGCACGAGGTCGTGCCGGGCCTGCGCGATTGCGAGTCCGCCGCGCAGCGTGCCGCGGACCTCACGCGCCAGTTGCTTGGCTTCAGCCGCCGATCGCCCATGCGGCCGGTGGCCTGTGACCTGCGCGAGGTCATGCGCGACGCCGTCGTGCTCATCGAGCGCACCTTCGATCCGCGCATCGTGGTCGCCTGCGAGATGGCCGACGATCTCTGGCGCGTGCGCGCGGATGTCTCGCATCTTTCGCAGCTGCTCGTGAACCTGTGCGTGAACGCGCGCGATGCCATGCCCGAGGGCGGCACGCTGCGCATGAGCCTGCGCAATTCGTCCCGCGCGGCGCACGTGGACGACCCGTATGCGGACATGGTCATGGTCGAGGTGAGCGACACCGGCGCCGGCATGACCGCCGACGTGCTTGCGCGCATGTACGAGCCGTTCTTCACGACCAAGGGCCCTGACCGCGGGACCGGTCTGGGGCTCTCGGTCGTGCACGGCATCGTCGAGCAGCACGGGGGCTGGATCGAGTGCGAGTCGCGCGCGGGTCAGGGCACCATGTTCCGCGTGTTCCTCCCGCGCTTCGAATCCGGGCCGGCCATGAGCGGCATCGCCGGGCGTGGCGAGTTGGTGCTTGTCGTGGATGACGAGGCTGTGCTGCGCGGCCTCGCGCGCTCAGTCCTCGAGCGTCAGGGCTTCCGCGCCGAGGTGGCCGCCGATGGGGTCGAGGCGCTCGAGCGGATCCGTCAGGGTCTGCAGCCGGCGCTGGTGCTGCTGGACCAGACCATGCCGCGGCTCTCCGGCCGCCAGACGCTGGCGCTGTTGCGCGAGCTGGCTCCAGGCGTTGCCGTGGTGCTGACCAGTGGCTACGAGCCCGGCAGCGGCCCGGAGGATGGCACGAAGGGCCCTCAAGCAGACGCCTTCCTGCCCAAGCCGTATGCCCCGGAGCGGCTGGGGGCGTTCGTGCGCGAAGTGCTGGACTCGCGGGGCTGAGCGGCCGATACCCTCGTCGCATGAGGCTGCCAAGGGCCTCCGACGCCGCGATCGCCGGGCCGCTTGACCGGAAGTGCCGCCGCGCCTTAATCTCCTTGGCCTTGAACGACTTCGGCCCGTTGCACGTGAACGGCGCCCACGAGCGTTCCTCGGTAGCTCAATGGTAGAGCATTCGGCTGTTAACCGAAGGGTTGTAGGTTCGAATCCTACCCGAGGAGCCAGCACCCGGCCCCCCTGCATCGCAACGCGATGCGGGGGGTTCCGGCTTTACCAAAGGGCATCGCCATGAGCGTCCCGGACGTGGACCTGGAACTGCGCTGGACCCCCGATGCCGCCTTCCTGGCGCCTATCGCCCAGGGTCTGGGCGACTTCAACGACACCGCCGTGGGCAAGGCGCGCAAGCGCTGGTTCGCGCTGCGCGCGCAGTCGCCCCAAGGCAGCGTGACGGGCGGCCTGTACGGCTGGCTTCTGGGCGGCTGGCTCTACGTGGACTGGCTCTGGGTCGCGCAGGGCGCACGCGGGCAGGACCTGGGCACGCGACTGCTGCAGTCGGCCGAGGCGCTCGCGAGCGCCGAGGGCATGCGGTACGCCCGGCTCGAGACCGCGAGCTGGCAGGCGCTGGCGTTCTATCGCAAGCAGGGCTACAAGGTGTTCGCCGAGCTGCCTATCGACACCCCGGATTCACCGGGCACGTTCGGCCACCGCGAGTACTTCCTGCGCAAGGACCTGTAGCCCGCGGTCAGGGCTCGAGGATCACCTTGCCGATGGTCGCGCGCGATTCGAGCGCGGTGTGCGCATCGGCGGCGCGCGCAAGCGGATACGTGGCGGCGATCGCCAGCTTCAGGCTGCCGTCGCACACCGCCGCCGCCAGCAGCTGCCGCGCCTGAGCATACGCGTCGGGCGCGGCGTCGGTATCCAGGCCAAAGGCACCGACCCGAACGCTTCGCGCGTACAGGTCGTCGACCACGATGGGGGCGGGCGCGCCGCTTGCCTCGCCGAAGAAGATCAGCGTGCCGAACGGTGCGAGGCTCGCCAGGCTCTGCGCTTGGGTATCGCGCCCGACCGAGTCGAGCACCACATCGGCGCCGCGGCCGCGCGTGAGCGCGCGCACGCGTTTGTGCAGGTCGTCCCCGTATCCGAGCGGCGTCGCGCCGAGCTCGCCGATCGCCAGCAGCTTCTCGGCGCTCGAACCTGTGCCGATCACGCGCGCTCCGGCCGCGATCGCGAGCTGCACCACGATCCGGCCCACGCCGCCGGCAGCCGCGTGCACGAGCACGAGGTCGCCCTGCTTGATGCGCGCGGCAAGGTGCACCAAGCCCCATGCGGTCAGGCCCTGCAACGGCAGCGCTGCCATCTGCGCGAAGCTCACCGCCGTGGGGAAGAGGAACAAGTCGGTGGCGGGCACCGTCACGGACTCGGCGTAGGTGCCGCTCGAGCCGCGCGACCAGAAGGCCACGCGCGCGCCGAGCAGGCCGGGGCTCACGCCTTCGCCGATCTCGTCGACAACGCCGGCGCCTTCGTGGCCAGGTGTCCATGGCAATTTCGGCGTGGCATACACACCGCGGCGGCGTTCGGTGTCGGCGAAGTTCACGCCGGTCGCATGCACACGCACGCGCACTTCTCCGGGCGCCGCTTCGGGAAGCGGTGCAGAGGCAAGCTCGAGGACCTCGGGTCCGCCGAGGCGCGTGACGA
>JANYBS010000178.1 GCA_025360715.1 Candidatus Eiseniibacteriota bacterium
TGCCTCGGCGGCCGTGTTCCACTCGCCGCACGCCGCGCAATGCCCGAACCAGCGCGGCTGCTCGTTCCCGCATGCGGTGCAGAAGAAGGACGTCTTCGCGGACTTCGATTTCATGGCCATGATGTCGCCTTACGCGGGAGCAGTGCGAGGGGTGGCGCGGGGCAACCTAGAATATGCGCAGGTTGATGTACTTCTTCGGGTTCTTCTTCAGGTCCACCAAGACATCCTGCAGCGCCTTCACCGACCCGCGCACGTCGTCGTAGAGCTTGGGGTCGTTGAGCAGCTTGGCCATAGTGCCATCGCCGTGGTCGGCTTTGTTGGCGATGCCCTGCGCGACTGCACGCAGCGAGTCCATGCGCGCCAGCAGCAGCTCGGCGTTCTTGGCGCTCTTCTCGGCCGAATCGAGCATGCGCTTGTACTGCGCCTCGCGATCGGTCGTGAGCGCCTTGCTGGTCTTGGAGACTTCATTGAGGTTCACGAGCGTCTCATGCAAAAGCTTGCGGTTCTCTTTCATGGCGCCGTTCAGCTCGTCGCTCGTCTCGCGGAAGTTACGCATCGTCTTCTCAAGATCGCCGTCCTTCTCGAGCTTGGTCGCGATCCGGTCGAGCGACGCCGACACGCGGTCGAATGATGCGAGCGGCCCGCCCATCTTGGCCATCACCTCGGGCATGCCTAGTTCATATAGGCCGACGATGGTATCGGCGGCAGCATAGGGCTGGCCGGTCGACACCAACTCGACCGCAATCACGTGTTCGCCCATCAGGCCCACGTTGCGGATCGACACCTTGGAGTCGCGAGTGATCGCGATGTCGCTGCTGATGCCCAGGTCGACCGCCGCGTGATCGCCCTCGAGCGCGATGTGCGTGACCGAGCCCATGCGGATGCCGTTGACCTGCACTTCGTCGCTTGCGCCCAGTCCGCCGGTCTGCGGGAACGTCACGTGCCAAGTGCGGACTTTGCGCTGAAGCGAGAGGTCCTTCAGCCACGTCACGCCCCACAGCGTCACCACGATCGCGATGATCACCGTGAGACCGACTTGGATCTCGATTCTGCGGTTCACAAGAGTCTCCCTGCCGTCAGAGCGGCTTGATGGGGCCGTCGCTCGACCCTTCGATGAATTGCTTCACCAGCGGGTCGCGCGTATTGCGCGCCTCATCCGGCGTTCCGGTGAACACGACGCGTCCCTCGTTCAGCATGGACAGGCGATCGCCCACGTGGTAAGCGCTGTTCATATCGTGTGTGACGACGATGCTCGTGACGCCGATCCGCTCTTGCAGCGAACGGATCAGCCGGTTGATCACGTCCGCCATGATCGGATCGAGCCCCGTGGTCGGCTCGTCATACAGCATGTACGCCGGGTCCATCGCGATCGCACGCGCAAGACCCACGCGCTTGCGCATACCGCCCGACAGCGACGCCGGCTTCATCTGCTCCACACTCTTGAGCCCCACCCACTCCAGGCGCTCGGTCACGCGCTTCTCGATCTCGGCCGCGCTCATCTTGGTGTGCTCGCGCATCGGCAGGCCCACGTTCTCGCCCACCGTCATCGAATCGAATAACGCACCGCCCTGAAACAGCAGGCCAAAACGGATGCGGACCTTGTTGAGATCTTTCTCTTTGAGCCCCACGATATCCTGGCCGTCGACTTCGATCGTCCCGGCGTCGGGCTGCATGAGGCCGATGATATTCTTCAGCAGCACGCTCTTGCCCGTGCCGCTGCGGCCCAGGATCACGACCGTCTCGCCCTTGTTGATGTCCAGGTCCACGCCATCGAGCACCTGCTTCGTGCCGAGCCTCTTCTTGAGCCCGCGAATCTGGATCATGACGCGAAGATGAAGCGGAAGAGGACATTGGCCAGCACGTAGTCGCCGATCAGCACGAGTACGCACGATGCGACCACCGCTCGCGTGGTGGCCACGCCCACGCCTTCCGCGCCACCTTCCGTGCGGAAGCCGTAGTAGCAGCCCATCCAAGAGATGAACCCGCCGAAGAAGAACGCCTTGATGAGGCCCGAGTACAGGTCCTTCATATAGAAGCCCTGCTTAAGGCCAAGCACATACGTGTGCGTGCTCACGCCGATACTGCTCACCGCCACCACGTAGCCGCCAAAGATAGCGACGGCATTGGCGATCATCGACAACACCGGCAGCATGATGATGGCGGCGACCACACGCGGCACCACCAGATAGCGCACGGGATTGATCGCCATGGCCTCGAGCGCATCCACCTGCTCGGTCACGCGCATGGTGCCCAGCTCGGCCGCGATCGACGCGCCCACGCGGCCACCCACGATGAGCGCGGTGAGCACCGGGCCCAGTTCGATGATGGTCGAGCGCAGGATGACCGTGCCGATGAACTTGAGCGGCACGGTGTTGGCGAACTGATACGCCGCCTGCACGGCCGCGACGGCGCCCGTGAACAAGCTCACGATGAACACCAGGATCAGCGACTGCACGCCGATCGCGTTCATCTGCTCGACCACGAGGTGGAATGCGCTCACGCCTGGCACCAGCATGCGGAACGTCTCGCCGATCAGCATGGCGATGCGGCCCACTTCGGCGATCGCTCCGAGCACGCGCCTGCGCGCGTATTCGTAGGGCATCCAGAGGATATCTTCGGTGCTCAGAACCCAGGCTCCGTCTCGCCCGACATCATCGGGCTATAAGGGACGAACTTCGTGCACTCGCGAAGGAAGGTGAGATCCACATC
>JANYBS010000179.1 GCA_025360715.1 Candidatus Eiseniibacteriota bacterium
CCCGACACGCAGGTGTCGGTCACGGACAGCAGCAACCAGCGCAAGGTGACGATGGAGGTGCAAAGGACGGCGAACGGTTCAGCCGCCCCGGAGCCCGCGAACATCACGCTCAACCTCACCAAGGACGGCAAGTCCGCGGGCACGAGCGATGCGCTCGATGTGCAGGAGCGCAAGATGCGCACGGACAAGGGCTCGTCGTTGGAGCTCATCATCGTGGATGGCGCGAAGAGGGCCGATTTCACGATCGACGGCGTCGACCAGATGAGCGACGCGCGGCTGCAGGCGGCCGTGCAGGCCAAGCTGCAAGCTGCGGGCATCACCGCCAACGCGAGCGTGGCGAACGGCGCCGTGACGGTGAAGCACTGACGTGAATCGCTCGCGGATTGTGAGCATCGCAAACCCATGTGGAGGCCCGGAAGCGGGCTTCCGCCGCTTTCGCTCGCGGGCGTGCGGGAGTGCGACGCCGGTGCTACGTTCCGCGTATGGATGCCATGAAACCCACGACTCCTGCGACTCCTGCGACTCCCACGACTCCTGCGACTCCCACGCTCTCGCTCACGCACACGGCGCTGCTGCTGAGCGGCGCCGATGCGCTCGCCGTGCTGCACCGCGTGGGGACGCAGAAGCTCGACGATCTCGCCGTTGGCGAGGCGCGACTCACGCTCTTCTGCGACTTTCGCGGCCGCATGCTGCATGGCGCGGTGGTCTCGCGTGAAAGCGACGGCGTCTGGTTGCTGCGCGACGACGCCCCCGCTGCGCCGCTGGCCGAGTTCCTCGACCGCCAGATCTTCCGCGAGGATGTGCAGATCATCGACCGAAGCAGCGAGGCGGCCATCCCCGAGCGCGAACCCGAGCGCGATCGCATCCGCGCCGGGCATGCGCGCCATGGTCACGAGATCACCGATGAGTTCACGCCGTATGAAGCGAACCTCGCCGAAGCCGTGCACCTTGATAAGGGCTGCTTCACCGGCCAGGAATCGCTCATGCGGCTGCTGACGTACGACAGCGTGCGGCGCCAACTGGTGTGCGTGCGCGGTCAAGGCACCGCGCCCGAACTCCCGTGCGACGTGCTCGGCGCAGCTGGCGAAAAACGTGGCCGGCTCACAAGCAGCGCGGCCGATGGCGAGGGGTGGCTGGCTCTGGCGGTGCTGCGGATCGACGCCCTCGAAGCCGGCGAAGTGTTTGCTTTGGCCGATGGACGTGCGCTCGCGGTGGTCGAAGCCTTCGAGCGCAAGCGCCCGCTCGGCCGGCCTTGAGCCTCATGAGCCGCGCGACCAGCACGCTCTGGGTGTTCTACGACGGCTCGTGCGGCATGTGCACGAGCAGCGTCGCGTGGGCATTGGCGCGCGACACGCGCGGCCTGCTGCGCGCCGAACCGGCGCAATCGCCCGAGGCCACCGCGCGCCTGGGCTCGCGTGTGGGCGAATCCCTGGGCTCGCTGCACGTGTGGTCGCAGGACGCGGGCGTGCAGAAGGGCAGCGATGCCGTGGCCGCGATGGCCGCGCGCTTGCCGGGCTGGAGCTGGGCGGCAGCGCTGCTGACCTTGCCGCCGGTGCGTCCGCTCGCTCAGGCCACGTACCGCGTGTTCGCCGCGAACCGGCATCGCTTCGGCGGTGCGCAGGCGTGCGCGTTGCCGGCGCGCCCTGCGAGCGATCCGCGCGGCGACTGACGGTCGCAGCGCTCTTGAACACCGACTCTCCCATGACCGCCGGGCGTTCCACTGCCAGGCGGTCTTCCTGTTTCAAGCTCTCGTAAGGAGTCTCGCGATGAAGCACGGGGTGATGCGCCGTTGCAGCGCCGCTGTCGTGATCCTGATGTGCGCCCTGCCCGCTCGCGCCGCCGAGGTCACGTGGCCGGCGACCGACATCGCCGCACACGCGTGCGCATGGTTCGACATGCTTCGCGGTGATGACGCCGCGGCGCGGAGGTTCCTCACCGATCACATGGCGCCCTCGGCGCTCGCCGAGGCCGGCGTGGAGGAACGCCTTGCGCGCCGACATGGAGTGATCGAGCGCACGGGCGGACTCACGCCGCTACAAGTCGCCGCGAATGGCGAAAGCTCATTGGACGTGCGGTGCAAGGCGGGCAACGGTGACCGCGTGGTCGCCACCTTCACGGCCGAGCCCGGCGCACCGCACCGGATCGTCGCCGTGCGGCTCATGGCCGAACCGCCCGGAGGCGACGATGC
>JANYBS010000204.1 GCA_025360715.1 Candidatus Eiseniibacteriota bacterium
GGCACCATCTGGACGTTCAACAACACGCTGATCGTCTGGCTGATTTCCAACGGCGGCCAGCCCTCGGATGCGACGCACATCCTGGTCACGTACATCTACAAGGTGGCATTCACCTACTCGCGCTACTCCTACGCCTCGGCCTTCTCGGTGATCGTGTTCCTGCTCCTGCTCGGCTTCGTGCTGCAGATCATGCGGCACACGAACGCGAAGGAGCGCACCGCGTGAGGGCGCACGAGAAGGGTTGGACCCCGGGCCGCGTGTTCGTACAGGCGTTCCTCGTCTGCTTCGCGCTCGCGACCGTCTATCCGATTCTTCAAATCGTCACGATCTCGCTGCGCCCCGGCGACCAGCTCTACTCCACGTCGCTCGCGCTGATCCCGCGGGGCGCGTCACTGCGCGCGTACCACACGATGCTGTTCGAGAAGCCCTTCCTGTTGTGGCTGCGCAACTCGCTCATCGTCTCGCTTTCGGTGACGCTGCTGGGCGTCACGCTCGCCTCCACGTCGGCCTACGCCTTCTCGCGGTTCCGCTTCGCCGGACGCGACGCCGCCATCTCCATGTTCCTCATGACGCAGATGTTCCCGGCGACGATGCTCATGCTGCCGCTGTACGTGCTCATGAAGAACCTGCACCTGCTCGACACGTTCGCCGGTCTCGTCGTGGCGTACACCGCCACGGCGCTCCCCTTCTGCGTGATGACCATGCGGGGCTACTACGACACGATCCCCGTGGAGCTCGAACAGGCCGCGCTCATCGACGGCTGCACGCCGTGGGAAGCCTTCGTGCGGGTCACGCTGCCGCTGGCGACGCCGGCCTTGTCGATCACCGCACTCTTCTCGTTCATGGCGGCGTGGTCGGAGTTCCTGGTGGCGCGCATCATCATCTCGCAGCAGGAGCATTACACGCTGCCGCTGGGCCTTGAGAGCCTGGCTGGGCAGTTCCAGACCGAATGGGCGAATTACGCGGCCGGAAGCCTGATGGTGTGCGTGCCGGTGATGGTGTTGTTCATCGTGCTCAACCGGTACCTCGTGAGTGGATTGTCACTCGGCGGTGTGAAGGGCTAGCACCGCCCGCACGACGATCCCGAGAGCATACGAAAGCGGCGGGCCCGAGCATCGGACCCGCCGCTTGCTTGTTGCTGGCTCGCGTCAGACGCGGGCCGTCATGCTCACCGGTACGAGGACTTCAGCTGGCCCCAGGTCGTCGTGTGGGTCGGCGTCGCCTGGCCGCACACCGAGAAGTACTGGTTGCCGGCGATCTGCGAGAAGTCGACGTTGTGCGGATCGCCCAGGTTGCCCGTGCCCACCGGAAGGCCGCCCAGCACCTGGTTGGCCAGGTAGTCATGGCCCGAACCGTTGATGAACGCGCAGACCGTGAAGCATCCCGACGGGTTGCCGATCGCCGAGAGCGGGATCGCGAACTCCGCGCCCGTCGTCACGCCAGCACCCGACGAGGCGCCGCCGCCCGAACCGTTCACGCCGGCCGTGTTGCTGTTGTTGATCGTGATGCCGATGTTGTCGGGGTTCGTGCCGCCGCCAAGCGGAGCGTTCGTAACCGCGGTGTTGCTGCCGAGATAGTAGCCAGCACCGCCGCCGCCCGTGGCGAGCTCGGCGTAGTTGGCGAACAGGCGGTAACCGCTGCCGTCATAGCCGCCACCGAATGTGATGTAGTAGTCCGGCGAGAAGCCCGCGTCGAACTTGAGGCCGCTCTGACGGTTCAGTCCGTCAAAGTCGACGTTCGGATTGTCAGCGCGCAGCACGTTCTGGCCGCCGGCCTTCGTGTCGAAGTACACCTCGAGCTTGTTGTAGTTGCTCTCGACGTTGCCCGCAAGGAGCAGGTAGAGCGTGCCGCCCGAGATGCTGGCATAGACGCCGTCGAGCTCGGAACCGTTGGCGTAATCGACCACGCCGAGGTTCGAGTCGCCGAAGCCGGTGCCGACGGTCTGGGTGACGATCGCGGCGCCGTAACCGGCCTCCGCAGTGCCGTCGAGCGTGATGGCCGAAGCCACACCCGCGAGAGACGAGAGGAGCAGGCCGCTTGCGAGGAGCGCGGTAGCTTTATTCATGGCTGTGTGTCCTTCCTCTAAATGGGGGGGGGCGCCTGCCGCGCCGGAAGAGCCGGACGCCGGCACAGGCTTTTGAAACCAGGGAAAAGCGTATCAGAACCACTTCACATACTCCAACCGGGAATCGCACCTAAGCCACTGCGGAAACAAGGGTTCGCTTACAACTGTGGCACTGTCGAGCGTTCTCGCATGCCGTTTGGCTCGGGCGAGGAGGGCGGCATCCCGTGCGGGGGTGCCGCCCTTTCGCATGCGACGTTCGATCAGTGCGTCAGGATGAGCCGGCGCGAGAGGCGCTCCCCACCCATCGACAGCTCGTACATGTAGACGCCGCTCTCCAGGCGAAGACCGCCGTCGGTGCGGGCATCCCAGGCCACGGTGTGCACGCCGGCCACCA
>JANYBS010000207.1 GCA_025360715.1 Candidatus Eiseniibacteriota bacterium
ATCGCGGCGGCGTGCTCGTGACCGCCGCAGGCGACGAAGGCTTCGACATCGTGAGCCGCTATTTCGCGCCCGCCAAGGGCATTCCCGAGGACCCGGTCACCGGCGGCGCCCACTGCATGCTCACGCCGTTCTGGTGCGCGCGGCTCGGCAAGCACGAGCTGCGTGCCTATCAGGCCTCGTCGCGCGGCGGCGAGATCGTCTGCCGCCTGGACGGCGACCGCGTGGAACTCGACGGCGCCTGTGCGTTCTATCTGAAGGGCGAGATCGAGGTCTGAGGCGCTCGCGACGGCTCCTGCCGCTCGGGCTATCGCGGTGACGGGGTGCCAGGAAAGCGGCGCCCCATTCGCTCAAGCGCCCGCGGAACACCCAAAGGTCCCCACTCACTTGCAGAGGACGCTCCCGCGACCGGTTTGTACGGCGGCGCATAGACATTGTGCGGGTAATGCCCGTTCGTCTCCATCACCTTGAGCACGCCATAGCCCAGGTGCTGGTCGAGCCCAACAAACGCCACGCGCTGCTCGTCCCGTGTGAACGCCGGCGGAAAACCGAACTGCACTCGCGGATCTCCCAAATCAACGCGGTAGCGCTCCGGCCTTCCCAACAACGGGTCGACCGCGTAGGTATGGTAAGTCGAGAACGGGCCGATGCACTCTTTTTCGATGAAGTCGTAGGCGATACGGCGGTCATTCTCGATCCAATGCACATACCGGATCTCTCCCGGCACTTGCGCGACCTGCCGGAACTCCGTGCCGTTGGGGCGCGAGACACATACGCTGATGAGATAGGCCGGTGGGCCGGAATACCGCGCGAACGCCATCCAGCTGCCATCACGAGTGAAAGCAACCGGCGAGAGCATGTGAACTATCGAGTCTGTCTGCATGAACACCCAGTGCGCGCCGCTGCCGTCAATTGATGCAACGCGAAGACCGGTGACGTTGGGGGGCTCGTCCGACGGGTAGTAACCGGCGAGGAAGTACACGCTATCGCCGCTGGCTGGGATCACCGGACCCTCGCCACCTTGCCTGCCGACGACCAATGGTCCTAGCCACTGTCCCAGTCGGACGTCGTAACGTGTGAGCCCGCCGTCGTCGAGGACGATATATCGACCGTCCGGCGACCACTCGAAACCGAACACGCTGCCGAAAGGTCCCTGCCCCTCGAGCGTCGACACCTTGCCGGTCACGACGTCGAGCATTCGAATCAGCGGAACTCGGCGCCCGATGGAATCCCGCGTACTGGTGAACACGATCTTCGTCCCATCCGGACTCCACGCAGCACCACGGCACACCGAAAGCTGGATTCGTGTGAGCTCACACACTCTACCTACGATGTTCGTCGAGGTCGGCACACTCTTCTGGCCGCAGTTCGCCAGCAAGGCCGCGATTCCGGCAGCGGCGCAGAACACCTGAAGAATCTTTCTGCGGATCATGTCAGCCTCTCACGGGGAAATGTGAATCCGCTCGCCCGCTGCGAATCGATGTCCGCCAGTATTCATCATCCCTGCGCCGCACGCCACTCCACCATCACTACCGCGCCCAATATCATCGCCGCGCCGATCCACCAGCGCAGCACGAAGTGCTCGCCGCCCAGCGTGAGCGCGAAGCCCAGCGCGAACACGGGCTCCAAGGCGAACAGCAGCGCGATGCGGCCGGCGGGCAGTGCCTGTTGCGCGGAGACCTGAAGCACCGGCGCGAGCGTGCTGCCGGCTACGGCGAGATACGCGAAGTCGCGCCAGCCGCTCGCGCCCAGCGGCGCGAAGGCGTGCGAGAGATCGCCGGCGAAGGGCGCCATGAGCAGCGCCACGACGGCGGCCTGCGTGCCGGCGATCGAGAGCGGGTCCACCTCGCCCGCGTGGCGCGCGACCCACACGATCTGCAGCGCGTACAGGCTCGCGCCCGCCAGCGTGATCATCTCGCCGCGGCCCAGATGCAGCGCGCCATCGAGTGACATCAGTGCCGAGCCGGCCAGCGCCAGCGCGAGGCCCGCGAAAAGCGTGCGCGAGGGCTTCTGGCGCAGCAGCGCCCACGCATAGAACGCTGCGAAGAGCGTGCCCGCGCAGGTGAGGAACGCCGACGAGCCTGCCGAAGTGCTGCGC
>JANYBS010000001.1 GCA_025360715.1 Candidatus Eiseniibacteriota bacterium
CTAGATCATCCCCTCGCGCACCAGGATGTCGTGCATCGTCGTCCAACGGTAGCGCTCGAAGAGGTGTTCCATCTTGGCGACCACCGTATGCAGGTTCACGTAGGTGATGAACCCGTCCACGGGATCGAGCGGGGTGCGGGAGGCTTCGGGCGTGACTTCGCGCGGGTGCAGGTACAGCGCGAAGGGCCGGCGCTTGAGGATGTGGTCCAGGCCGGCGCGGAAGAACGCCAGCGGCAACGCGCGCAGGTAGAACCCGCCGCCGACCGGGATCTTGATCCCCAGGCGATGGATCTCGGCGATCGCGACCGGGAATTCGATGAGATCACCACTCGGGTCGTGTTCGGCGAGGTTCTCTCGCGACGGCTTGTAGATGCCCACCGGCGCGCCCGGCGTGCCGTACATCTTGACCTTCATCGGGAAGATGCTCGAGTCGTAGAGAAAGCCTTCGGCGCGTAACACGTCGAGCGCCCATGGATTCGAGCGGTCGATGCTGAACGTGGGCGCGCGAAAGCCCACCACGGGATCGTGTCCCAGCACGTCGCGCACGAGCTTTCGGAACTCGCGCAACTCCTGCGTGAAGGTCTCCGGTGTCGCTTGCCACACCGGGCGATGACTCATGCCATGACACGCCAGCTCGTGGCCTTCACTGATCATGCGGCGGATCAGGTCGGGATGCTCGCGCACGATGTCTCCGAGCACGAAGAAGGTGCTGCGCCAGCCATGCTTCGAAAGTAGCTCCAAGATGGCGGTGGTGCCCTGGCGCACGATGCTCTCGCTGGGGCGCTCGCTGCCCACCTTGTTGATCTCGCTGTGATGCCAGTCCTCGATGTCGAACGAGAACGAAGCGAGGTGCGGGAACTCGGGCCGCCTACTCACATGTCCACCCTGAGCGCGACCACGCGGAAGCCGTCTCGGTCATAGCGTACGATCGCGCGCGGGCCGGCGGCCTGCTGCAGGCGCGCCCATGGCGCGGCGCCGAGGGTGTCATCTTGTGTACGATAGAGCACGAGCACGTCGGACACGCTGTGCATGTGGCGTGCGTCGGCGACCATGCGGCCCAACGTGTCGAGATCGGCTTCCACATGCGCGAGGGGGCCATACAGATCGGCCTCGACCGCGCGGCGTTCGGCGAGCTCGGCGGCGGGGAAGGCGGCGCGCTCCGAGCCGAAGATCGTGCCGGCGAGCAGCCGACGCTGGCCGAGCACGTTGATGAGGTCGCGGTTGTTTGCGTCCAGGAAGACCACGTCGGTGCGCGTGCTGTCCTGCATCCAGCGGTACAGCGCAGTCTCACCCGGCCGCGGGTGCAGCGCCTCGGCGGTCGCGTTCGCGGGATCCCTCAGGTAGCCCTGCAGGAACGCTGCCTGCGGCACTATAAAGAGCAGTGCGAAAACCACTTTCGTGACCACGTTCCCGAACCGCGCGCGAGCCGCGTCGAGCGCGTCCAAGAACACCGCGCCGCCCAACAGGGCGAGCGCTGAAAAGAGCGGCCAGACGAACTTGTGCTCGTTCGACTCCGGCAGGTGCACGACCATCGCGAAGGCGAACATGCCCAGCGTCCAGCACGCCAGCCACGCCGCGAACGTGCGCTTCTCGCTTATGACTCGGCGCAGGGAAGCCAGCGCGAGCAGGCCGGCGATGCCGCATGCAGTCAGCACCGTCCACGGCATCTGCCAGTCGAGATGGAAGAACGAGTGCTGCAGGCCGCTCTTGTGCTGGTCCCAGCCAGCCGAGATCGAACGCGTGTACGGCCCGCAGGCCGCGAAGCCCGCGAGCATCGCCACCGCGAAGGCCGCCATGCGCTTGAGTTCGGGCAGCCACGGTGAATGCGTGCGCAAGAGTGCGGCCAGGATCAGCGCGCCGGTCGCGACCGGGATCACGCTCATGCCCACGACACCGTGGAAGAGTTGCTGGCCGGCGGCCGCGAGCGCTGCCACGAATAGCCAGCGCACGCCTTCGCCCGCCAGCGCGCGCGCGAGCGCCCACCACAGCACCAGCATGAGCAGGTACGCGTAACCGATCGGAGTGCCCAGGCTGAACTTGTCCCAGAAGTTCACCATGTGCGCGAAGGGCGCCGAGATCACATAGAGAACATCGGTGCCCGACAGCTTGGTGTCCGCCAGGATGCGCTTCATCTCGGCGGCGCCCTGCACCTGGCCATGCAACGCGCGCAGCAGGTTCAGCGGCCACAGCAGCCACGCGCCGGCGTTGAGGCCCAGTACGAACAGCAGCAGCGTGCCCTTCGCCGCGCGCGCCGTGCCCCAGAGCGCCCACGCCAGCTGCCAGACGACCGCGATGACGAGCGCGAGGTCGACCACGTTCTGGATCGCCATGAACACGAACGGATCCTGGCCGCGCAGCACGGTGAGCTGCGCCTGGAACAGGTTGTAGAACCACACATAGTTCAGGTGCATGCCGATGAAGCGCGGATCGACGGGCGGTACGCCATGACGCGCGATCTCGTAGACCAGCGCGCCATGCACCCAGGTATCGACGCGGATGCGCACCCACGCGTTGCACAGCGGCGGCAGCGCCACGAATGCCGCGCACGCGAATAGCCAGCGCCATGCGAAGCGGTCCAGCATCGGCGCGGCGCTGGGCTCGTCGGCCGGCCGGCCCAGGTGACGCGCCTCGGCGCCTGTGTAAAGCACCCAGCCGCCCACGCCGATCAGGCGCGATGCGGTGAGCAGGTCAAGGTTCGCGGCGAGCAGCGCGCACGCCGCGAGCGCGCTCACGAGCGGTGAGAATGCCAGCCCCAAAGTGAAGCGCGTGGCGTCGGTGGCGCGCGGCAACAGCAGGCTCGCGATCGCGAGTCCGGGGAACACGCCGAGCCACGCGTACAAGCCGATCTGCCCGGGCAGTCCCGGCGCGATCAGGCCCAGGAGCCCCAGGACGAAGAGCCCCGCGAGCATCCACACACGCGGCACGAGTTTCAACGCGCGGCGTCCTTGATCACGCGCGCCGGCACGCCGCCCACCACCGTGCCCGCGAGCACATCGCGCGTGACCACGGCGCCGGCGGCCACGACCGCGCCTTCGCCCACGGTGACGCCGGGCAGCAGCAGGCAGCCCGCGCCCAGGTAGCAGCCGCGCTTGAGTGTGACCGGGGCCACGGTGCCGTCGCCGGCACCGGCCTGCGTGCGGTCCATGCGCTTGGCGTCATCATGCACGATGATCGTGACCCGGAACGACACGGTGACGTCGTCCTCGACCACGATGAGTTCGGGGAACTGGTCGTCGAGCCACGTGTCGAGGCCGATGAACACATGCTTGCCGATCGCGATGCCCATCCAGCGGTAGAGGGTGAGCCGCAACTCGGGCGGGATCGTGGCGCGCGCGAGCATGTGCAGCTGCTTCTGCCAGAACACGCGCATCAGGCTGCGCGGCGCGATGCGAGTCTCGTAGTCGCGGCGCGCCACGCGCTGGGTGATCGGCTGAGCCATCAGAGCACCTCCGGAAACAACCGTTTCGCAGGCTCACCGAGCACCCGCGCAACCGGCAGCGGCAGCTTCTTCCACAATTCGACCGCAGCGCCGAATCCGCCCTTCTGGTCGGCCAGGGTCGGGAAGCGCTGCGCGGTGCCGAGCACGTACTGGTAGTGCAAGGGCACGGGCTTCGCACCCCACTGCTGCTTGAAGAGGAAGGTACCGGAATCCCACTGCGAGCGCCCGAAGTCGAAGCGCTTTGCGCCGCGCGCGAACGCGCGCTGCAACGCCTCCCAGTACAGCACCTGGTTCGGGCAATACGTGAAATGCCGGCGCAGCGAGGATGCCCACGGATCGGTCATGGTGCCGCCATGCAGCATGGTGAACATCACGCCCGCGGGCTCGCCGGCGCGCGTGATCACCAGCAGGTCGGCCTGTTCACCTAACTCACGCAGGCAGAGCTCGTAGTAGGCCGCGCTGCGGATCGGCGTGCCCAAGTCGCGCATGTTCTCGAGCAGCACGCGGTGGAAGATGCCCACTTGCTCGTGTCCCCACGTACGCGCGTAGTCGGCCTTCTCGCCCTTACGCACCTGGTTGCGCAGCTTGGCGTCGAACGCCTTCCACTGCGTCTCGGGAGTCTCGGCAAGTTCGAGCACCATGGTCACGTGCTCGTCGTTCGAAGGCAGGCCGGGCCATGACGTCTTCTGGTCGCGAAGCTCGAGCCAGAGCAGTTTCTCGCGCGCCACCCGCTCGCGCGCCGGAGCGAGCAACGCCGCCGCCACTTCGGGCGCGTCCGCCAGCATGCCGCCCGGTGCGCTGAAGAGCTGCGGCTCGCGGCCCTTCTTGAGGAACACCGGCAACACGCCCGTGATGCGCCCCGCGTCCTCGGCCAGCCAGTAGTCCGCGGCCACGCCGTAGGCCTGCTCGGTCACTCGCTTCCATGCGATGAGCTGCCCGAAGTGCGACGCGGCATGCGCGCGCACGTACGCATCCCAGCGGTCACGATCGGCGGGCTCGAAGCGGCGGACCTGGATCATCGGGCGGGGGGGGGTGTCTCCGGCGCGGCGGTCTGGGGACTGGCGACTGGGGTGCCACAGGTTATCGGAAAGGTGCGGGCGCCGCTTCACCCGCGTCCGCAGGTCTGGCGGCGGGTCTGCCTATCCCTTACCGGGCCTCTGGAGCGGAGTTCCCGAGTTGGCTCGAGAGCCGGGGGAACAGCCGTTGCAGGCCGACTGCAGCCAGCACGATCATGTAGGGTTCGACCGGCACACGATAGCGGGTCTGGGTGAAGAAGAGCGAGTAGAAGGCGGCCGTCGCAAGGATCACCCCTGCGAGCAGGATGCGTTCGCGCCAGCGGCCGCTTCCAGCCATGATCCCCACGAAGCTGAAGCAGAGCACGGGCAAGAAATAGATCGCCCCCAGGAGCAGGATGTACGACTGGTTGTAGTGGTTGCGCGATTGCACGCGGTCGGGCATCGGCTTGAAGAAGTGCAGGAACTCCCACACGACATCGTGTGCGTAGTCGGCCGGCTGGGTCCGGATGAAGTGCCACTCCTGGGCGAGGAATGCTTGCGTCGGCAGCGGCTTCCAAGTGGAGTCCACCGGCACGTGCACCCGACGGTCGGCGTCCATGTCATGATCGCTGCGCGCCCAATAGAGTACGTACTGCGCCTTCTGCATGGGGATCGCGTGATAGCCGTATGCCTCGCGTTGCAGCAGTACATAAGGCGTCGCGATCGCCGCGGAGATCGCCATGGCGATGAGCAGCGCACGCGTGAAGCCGGCTTGCGTGCGCGTGCGCACTGCCGCGAGCCAGAGCAGGATCGCAGAGACCGGCGCGAGGATGACCTGGTCGGTGAGCCAGCCCAGCGGCAGCAGCACGCCCAGCGCCACCGCGTTGCGCGTGCTGGGGGTCTCGCGCAGCGAAAGCGCGAATTCGGTGATGCCGAGCAGGATCGCCGTGTACAGCGTGGTCGGATAGAGCATGCCCGTGACGAACACGAGCGTCGGCGCCCACGCCGCGCCGAAGAGTGCCAGACGCTCGGCGCCGGCGCCGCCCAAGCGGCGTGCGATGCGGCCGGTGCTCAGTACGATCGACATGGCCAGTGGCAACTGGAGCAGTCGCGCGAGCGGATAGTCGCGCAGGCCGCCCATCGCGATGCCGATCGCCATGAGCGCAGGGTAGAGCGGCGCACGCGGCGAGGCGGCATCGGGCAGGTGGCCGTGCAGCAGGTTGTTCGCGGCAGCTTCGTACTCCAGCGTGTCGGCGAAATAGAAGTGGTTGCCCATCTCGAGGATGAACGCCAGTCGCAGCACGAATCCGGTCACGATGAGCCCGGTGGGTGACCATAGCCAACGCAGGGTGCGCAGAAGTGCGCTGCTGCGCCCGCCGCGGCTCGCGTGCCTTGTGCTCAAGGCGCCTCCAACGCGGGCCGCAGGCGCGCCCAGGGCGTGGCCGCAAGCGCCAGGCCCAGCAGCCCGGGCACCAGTGTCGCCGCAGCGAACCACAGCAGCGAGAACGCGGGGCCCACGGCAGCACCGGCGCCGAAGCTGCCGAACAAGCTGGCGCTGACCTGCTCGCGCAGGCCCAGGCCGCCGAACGCGATGGGCAGGTTGCCGAGCAGCGGGATGATCGGGAAGCCTAAGAGCAGCAGCGGCGATGTCTGCGGCGCGAGGTCGCGCACCAACAGCCACGCGCCGGCGTAGATGAACACATAGAAGAACACGCCGCTCGCCAGGCCGTTGCGGAATGCGCTGCTGCCGAGCATGCCCGCCGAGTGCTCGGTCCACTTCGCAAGTCGAGGCGCGAGCGGCGGTACCAAGCGGCCGAGCGCCGCCGCGAACTGCGGACGGTCGAGTGCGGCGATCAGCGCCACGGTCGCCGCGACCACGGCCAGGTAGACGCCGAAGATCGTGCCGCGCCACGCGGGGATCGCCATGAACGCAGGCGCGGACATGACCTCGAGCAGGATCACGTCGCCGACGCGGTCCCAGATCACCGACGGCAGCGTGCGTGAACGCGGCAACGGCATGTGCAACACACGCGCGAACTCGCCGACGCGCCCGGGCGTGACCAATCCGTATGCGGTGCCGGCCAACGTGAGCACATAAGCCGTATGCGCGGGCAACTTCACGCCGGCGCGCGCCAGGAAGGCCGCCCAGCGCCACGCGCGGCCCCAGTACGCGACCAGCGAGAGCAGCAACGCGGCAGCGAGTGTGGTCGGCTGCACGCGCTGGAACGCGGCAAGCGTGCCCGCGAGCGGCACGCGCCGAGCGAGCAGTACGAGCAGCAGCACCGAGACCGCGAGCTGCAGCAGCAGCCCCAAGGCGCCGCGCTTCATGCGGGCTTTCGCGGGCGGCAGAGCACCTGTGTCCACGGCAGCGGAGTGCGGTAGGCGACCACCTCGGCGTGCCGCGCCACGAACGCCAGGAACGCCTCTCGGCTCCAGTGCTGCAGGTGCCCCGGCGTGTTGCCCAGCGCCCCCAGATGCGCGCCGCGCAGCACGTTGAGCATGCGCCAGAGCGGCTCGTGCGGCACCGACAGCAGAACCGCGCGCGGCGCCTTGCGCACGAGCGCCGCCAAGGCCCGCTCGGGGTCTTCCAGGTGCTCGAACACCTCGCACGCCACGATCAGGTCCCAGGCATCGGCGCGCGCGGGCACGTCGTAGATGGACTGCGGCTCGAAGCGCAGCCCGGGATGCTCGCGGCGCGCGATGGCGATGATGTCCGCCGAGAAATCCGTGCCGAGCACCCGCGCGTTGGGATAGACGCGCGCCAACTTTTGCGTCACGTGCCCTTCGCCGCAGCCTACCTCGAGCACGCTCGCGGGCTCACCCGCCAGCGCGAGGAGCTCGTACAACGACGCATCGAAGCCGCGCATGAGCCGCCGGGCGACGGGATTGCCGGTGCCGTACTTGTCGTACGTGTTGCCGGCGACCACGCCGTCGGTCACGACCGGCGCGCGGCTCACAGCGTGGGACCCGCGCCCTGGTCGCGCTGCGACTGCTCGCTCTGCAGGCGCTGGATGCGTGTGTTGAGGGTGATCTCTTCCAGCATGCGGCGGTTCATCGCGGTGAGGTCGGCCAATACGCCGAGCGCCGCCATGAGGAACCCGATCACCGCGAGGGCGCCGGCCACGATCACCGACTGCACGTGGCCGGGTTGGCCGCTCGTGTGCCACTGGATCCACGCGAAGCGGCCGAACAGGATCAGGGACATGGAGATGAAGATCATGCTGATCGTGAAGAAGAACTGCATCGGCTCGTACAGCACGTACACACGGAACATGGTGCCGAGCGAGCGCTGGATGTACGCGCCCATACCGGTGAACAGGCGTGATTCGCGCAGCTTGCCGTTGGTGCGGATCGGCACATGCGTGACCGCGATGTTCTTACGGTTGGCCTGGATCAGCGTCTCGAGCGTGTAGGTGAAGTTCGTGAGCACGGTCAGCTTGAGCGCGGCTTCGCGGCTGTAGGCGCGGAACCCGCTCGTGGCGTCCGGGATGTCGGAGTTCGCGAGGCGCCGCACGACGCTGCTGCCCAGACGCTGCAGCGTCTTCTTGAGCGGCGAGAAGTGCTCGATCCCATCGATCGGCCGTGTGCCCACCACCATGTCGGCGCGCTTCTCGAGGATCGGCTGGATGAGCTTGCCGATGTCGCCGCCCTGATACTGGTTGTCGGCGTCGGTGTTCACGATGACATCGGCGCCCATCGACAGCGCCTCGCGCAGGCCTGCGTCGAACGCGCGCGCGAGTCCGCGGCGCGAAGCGAAGCGGATGACGTGTGCCCCAAGCTGGCGCGCCACGTCACTCGTGCGGTCCTTGCTGCCGTCATCGATGACCAGGTATTCGATCGTGTCCACGCCCGAAAGCGCGCGCGGCAGGTCGGCGACCGTCACCGGAAGGGTGCGCTCCTCATTCAGGCATGGAATCTGGATGACGAGTTTCAAGACATGCCTCACATGGCGAGCCCAGGACCGGGGCCACCGGGACGTGCGCGCCGGAGGGTCGGGGAGGGCGCATCGGAACAGGTGGAACGCGCAGGTTCAGTGATACACGACAAACGCGAGTATTGGCCATAACTTGAACCGGGACAACGGAAAAGCCATTCTCGTGTCAGCGGTTCGGGGCGCCTGCGGCCACTCTCGGGGGTACCACCCAGGGGGAGGGACGCTCGGGGACTGCGTCGATCCAGCAGCGGTGCCAGAGCTCGAGCGTGAGGAGCGTCCACAACTCGCGGCCGCGGTCGCGGCGACCTTCCAGATGGTCCGTCACGTACTCACGTACGGTGTCGCTCGAAAGGTAACCCCTTCCGAGGCACGTGGATGACAGCAGCGTGTCGGTCAGTAACTCTTTCATCTCGCCGCGGAACCATGGCGAAAGCGGGACCGTGAAGCCCACCTTGGGACGGTCCACGACCTCGGTCGGCAGCAGCTTGCGCGCCAGGCGCTTGAGCAGCACCTTGCCCTCGAGGCCACGGATCTTGTGGCGCGGCGCCAGGCGCAGCGCCCAATCGATGAGCGCGTTGTCGAGAAGCGGCACGCGCGCTTCGACCGAGGCCGCCATGCTCATCTTGTCCATCTTCATGAGCAGGTCGTCGGTGAGCCAGAGCCGGATGTCAGCATCGAGCATGCGGTCGAGCGGGTCGTGTGCCGTGCTCGCCGCCAGCGCGCGTGCGAACGGCGCCACGCCGGCGTCGGCGTAGGGCATGAGCGCCGGACCCAGCAAGCGCGCACGTTCCTCGCCGACGAAGCCGGCGAACCATGCCGCCAGGCGTGAAGGCTCGTCGCGAAACCTGCTGCTTCGGCCGACGACCTGCAGCTTGCGAAACGCGAATGGCAACTTGTCGATGCCATGCGCGATGATCATGTCGCGAAGCCCCGCCGGCAGGTGCGCCAGCGCGCGCGCGTAAGGTTCGACGGCATACTTGGGGTAGCCCGCGAAGAGCTCATCGCCGCCTTCGCCCGTGAGCACCACGGTCACGCTCTTGCGCGCGAACTGGGTCACCAGGTAGGTGGGGATCGCCGCGGGCTCGCTCATGGGCTCGTCTTGGTGCCACACGAGCTGCGGAAGTTCACGGATCAGGTCCTTGGCGCCAACCATGATCTCGTGATGATCGGTGCCGCAGTGCTCGGCCACGCGGCGCGCGAACGGCGCCTCGCTGTAGGGCCCCGGCGCATCGAAGCCCACGCAGAATGTCTGCGGCGCCTTGGTGAGCAGGCGGCTCATGAGCGCCACCACCAAGCTGGAATCCACGCCACCCGAGAGCAACGCGCCAAGCGGCACCTCGCTCATGAGGTGGGACTTCACGGAAGCCGTGAGGCGGGTCTCGACCTCGGCCAGCGCTTCGTCGTCAGTGGGATCCAGGCGCGGGGTGAACGTGGGCTGCCAGTAGCGCGTGAGCTTCTCGCGGCCATCTTCGATCGTGAGCAGGTGGCCGGGCGGCAGCTTCTCGATGCCTTCGAACATCGTGGCGGGCGCCGCGCTGTAGCGCAGCGTCAGGTGCTCGACGATGGCCGACAGCCGCGGCGCGCGCGCGACGCCGGGGAAGGCGAAGAGCGCCTTGATCTCGGAGGCGAAGGCCAAGCGCTTGCCGGCGCGCGTCCAGTAGACCGGCTTGATGCCGACGCGGTCGCGGCCCACCACGAGCCGGCGGCGCTTCCGGTCCCAGAGCGCGAAGCCGAACATGCCGTCGAGGCGCTTGATGAAATCGTCGCCCCATTGCTCGTAGCCATGAACCAGCGATTCGGTGTCGGAGTGCGTGCGATAGCGATGCCCGGCGCGCTCGAGCTCGGCTCTCAATTGGAGATGATTGTAAACCTCGCCGTTGAAGACGATGGCGATCGTGCCGTCTTCGTTCCAGATGGGCTGCGCGCCGGATTCCACATCGACGATCGCGAGGCGGCGGAACGCCAGACCCACGCCGCTCTCGCACAGGAAGCCGTCGCTGTCGGGACCGCGATGCCGGATCTGGTGCGCGGCAGCGGCCAGCCACGATGGCTCCGGCGTGCCGCCATCCGCGTCATAAACGGCCGCGAAGCCACACATACTGGGGGATCTCCGAAGAAGGAAGCGGTCAGGCGGCGCGCGGCGCCAGGCGGGCCTCAGCGGGCGGCAGCTTCGAGACTTTGTAGGCCCCGACCCAGAAAGCGAACATGAGCCACACTTGGAACTGATAGGTGGGATTGCGCCAATACTCGATCTTGAACTGGTCGACCAGGAAGAACATCACTTGGACGTGGGCGATGAACAGATACGCGTCCACGTAGCGGCCGCCGCGGAAGTGGTCCACGGTAGGTTTGGTGAGTTTCCAGAGCGTGCTCATGAACCACATGAACACGCCCAGGCCGATGAACCCGACCGCGTTCGCCACGTACAGGTACAGATTGTGCGGCCAGTACCACAGTTTGAGGCCTCGCTCGGCCGAGTAGTACGGGCCGTGGCCGATGAAAGGGTGCTCCCACGCGCGGGTCCATGCGTCGGTCCATGCGCCGGCGCGCGAGTCCGGCATCCAGCCGACCATCTGCGTGTGCTCCGCGCGCGCGAAGAGGTCGCCCGAGCGAGTGAAGTTGGCCACGAAATAGTTCATGCCGAAGAAAGCGCCGAGGATCAATGACACCGTCATCACCAGCGGGACGAGCTTGATGTGCCTGCGCATGAGGATGGCCAGATACGTCAAGGCCACTGTGAGTGAGACCAGAGGTCCGCGAGTGACAGTCGCGAACATCACGAAGAGCGACATGCCGATGAGCGCGCCGAACCACAGGCGCCGGTAAAGGTCTTCGGCACGGATAAAGAGGAAAGTGAGGAAGAGCAGGTTCAGGCCGCTGAAGTCCGCCAGCAGCTCGAAATCGTAGAACGTGGCACCGACTCGCAGGTTCTTTGTGTCGAATTCCGTACCGTGGGTCTCGGTGAATTCGATCCAGCCCGGGACCAATCGGCCGCCGGGGTGATTGACCTCCCATATCGCAACCAGACAGACCGACAGGATCACCACGGTCTGAAAGCTATGCAGGCGTTTCAGGTCGGCCTCGGACTTGATGTTGTTGACCACGAGCCAGAAGACGAGCTGTGTTCCGACGAACAATTGGAACTGCTGGAGCGCGAAGTAAAGATGCCGAGCGTTCGGGATGTTGTAGAAGGAGAGCACGACCATCAAGAAGAAGGCGCCCAGAGGCGCATCCGTCGGTGCCTTGGAGGGTGCGGGGGCCTCGCGCTGCGTGACACGAAGCAGGTAGATCACCAGCACGAGCAGGATGAGCGCAAGATTCGTGGACCCGAACGTGGTGCCGCGCGGATAGGGCAGCGCAAGGATGAGCACGCCGATCGCCGAGACCATGTCGAGGCGCCACGCCACGCCGATGACGATCGTGGCGGCGGCGACGGCGAGCACGCGCTTGTCGGGCTCCATGTACTGGAGACCCAGCAGAACCCCTAAGCCGATCACGATGGCGACCAGAGCGAGCCGGTCGATCCAGTCCAGGATCGGGCTCTGCTTCGGCAGCTGACGGACCGGGTACAGCGGGGAGCTCATACCAGTCCGAATCGTTTCGCGACCAGGAAGGAGAGGTTGAGCCACCCGTCGCGCCACTTCTGCAGCTTCACCTCGCCGATGCGCGCGCCGTAGGGGATGTGCGTCTCACCGAACTTGCAGCCGCGGATGAGCGCCTCGAGCTTGATCTCCTGGCTGAACGGCATGCCATCGGAGGTGAGCTTGAGCTTGGACAGTACCGATCGCTTGAAGATCCACATGCCCGACTGGCTGTCCTCGATCGGCTTGAAGAACAGGATCGCGGCCGTGACGGTGAGCACCCAGTTGCCGACCTGGTTCGTGAAGTTCATCGCTGCCGGGTCCGAGAGCGGGAAGCGGCTTGCGGACAGGAAGTCGAGCTTCTTGGCGACAAGCTCATCGACCAACCGCGCGATCTCCTCGGGCGGGTACGTCCCATCCCCATCCATCGTGATGATCACGTCGCCCGTTGCGGCCTTGAGGCCGGCCTTGTAGGCCGCGCCGTAGCCCGGCGTCTTCTCGGACACGACCACCGCGCCGAGCGAACGGGCCACTTCGGCCGTGCGGTCGGTGCAGTTGTTGTCGACGACCACGATCTCATCGACGAGCTTCGGGATGCGCTCGATCACCTCGCGCACGCCGTTCTCTTCGTTGTAGCAGGGGATGACGACGGAGAGCTTCAGGTTCTGGTGCATGCGGGTGGGGGAGCTTCCGGGTGAGGTCAAGAAGAGCGGTGAACGGAGATTCGACCATGCGGTCCTGCAATCCTAGCAACGCGTGAAGCGCGTCAGCAAGGAGAGCCGATGGCCCTGACGGGTTGGCCGCAGGAGGCAATGCAGACTGCACGAAATCGGTTCGGCAGGAGCGGGTCCGTGGTGGCGTGGCGAATCCTATACAGCCCCCTCTCGATATCGGCACGTGCGCCACCCAGGATGAGTCCTGGCGGTCCACGGCCTCAGGCGGGCCGGGGGCCGGGGCGCAATCGACGCAGCCACTCGCGGCCCGGCTCCTCGACCCCGTGATAGAGAGCGATCGCACCGACGAAAAGCGCCGCCCAATAGCCCAGCATGACACTCGCGCGCACGGCCAAGGTCGCGTTCACGAATCGCTCGGAGGGCAGCGCCAGGTCAAGGATCTTCTCGGTGATCGCATGGCTCATGTAGAGCGCGTATGAGATGCGCCCAAGCCAATGGGCACCGGGGCTTCCCAGAAGCCGTGTTGCGGCGGAATCCTTTGCGGTGAGTGCGATGAGCAAGGCCGGGATCACCAAGAGGATCAGCTCCGAGCCGCGATGGAACCACACAGGCAAGGCGGTCACGAAGATGAGGAATGCGAGAGCGATTTCGGTGGAGTACCGGTGTATGTGTCCGACCACTCGGGGCGAAGAGCGATAGACGCCGTAGATGCCGACGCCCGCCATGAATCCGCAGAGGATGCGCAGGAGCGGAAACATGTCGCGCGACCAGTTGCTTCGCGTGATCAACAACCATCCTTGAGTGAGCACCAGTACGAGGACGAAGTGAATCCAAGGTCGCGGGCGTCTGGATAGGTACCAGCTGCCGAGCGGAAACAGGAATACGTAGCCGAACCACTCCGAACTGATGGACCACGATGGATAGTTCCATTCGATCCCCGGCGAGTGGAACCACGCATGCGTCATCGACAACTGAAAGGGCAGGTATGCGATCGGGAAACTACCCGGCAGTGTCCTGCCCGCGGCGCGTGCGATCAGGACCACGCCGAACATGACGATGAGCGACACGAAATGATTCGGGTAGACCCTCGCGATGCGCAGCCACAGAAATCGGCGATGGCTGCGCAGGCTGATCGGGCGCTCACCGGCGTGGTACACGTGACAGAGGATGAAACCGCTGAGCATGAAGAAGAGATCCACCCCGAGGGGCCCGCGTGAAGCGGTCTGGGCGAAGACCTTCCACCCCGGGATCAGGCGTACGAATGCATCATGGAAATGGAACAGGACCACCATGATCGCCGCGACTCCGCGAATACCCGTCAACGCCCGAATCTCGGGAGGAGGCGCGTCCGGCGTCACGGGTTGCGTCCTGTTGGCGCGGGCGCGGATGGAGCGGTCTGGATCCAGGGCGTGAGTTCGCCCATCTGCGCGCGGTAGATCGCGATCGTGCCCGGCGGGGGCGTGTAAGTCTTGGGCGCGGGGCCGTGCAGGATCACGGCGTCAAGATCGTCGCGGTCATACACCAAGCGCAGGAAGCTGCCTGATGCATCGTCGAAGACCAGGTTGAAGATGGTCCGGCCCGCGAAAGTCTCGCGCTTGGGGTCGCCGGCATCGAAGAACACCATGCGCGCGCCGCGCGGCGGCGCGGGATGCTCGCTCAGAAGGCGCGCTTCGGCGTCGGCGGCGAGCTGAGGGTAGCGATGCCACGCGATGCCGACGAGCCCGGCGCCGCAGAGGACCGCCGCGAGCACCGCATGCACGGCGAGCGGTGCCACGACACTGCGGCGGCTGCCCGCGGCGGCGGCGGCCTGCGAGACCAAGTCGAGCGCGAAGGCGAGCGCGTAGGCCACGCCGAACGCCGGTACGTAGAGGTAGCCGTAGGCGGGGCGTCCGGAGATCGGCAGGTAGAGCAACGACGCTGCGACCGCCCAGCCCAGACCGCTGAGCACGCCGATACGCGCTTGCTGCCACGCGGCGCTGCTGCGTGCCGCCGTGAAAGCCGCCGGCATGAGGAAGCGCGCGAGCACGAGCGTCACGAGCGGCATCGCGCCAAGCTGCTGCAGGAAGAAGCCGATGTTGTGGAAGACGTGCGCGCCGAAGCGCAGGTGATAGCGGTTCTCGCCCATCTGCGGCGTGGGCAGGATGTGCGTTCGGAAGATCGTGTAGGCGCCGGTCACGATCACGAGCGTGACCCACGCGACGACAATCGCGCGACGTTCGCGGGCATCGCGCTGTGGCCAGCGAAGCCATTCGAGTGCGAAGACGGCGCCAGGCAGCAGCACGATCTCCTCTTTGCAGAGTGCGCCGGCCAGGAATGCGAGCGCCATGCCGATCAGGCTCGGCAGCATGGTGCGGCCGCGCGCGCCTTTGCGGGCGGCGCGCGCGAACAGCAGCAGGCTGATCAGCGCGAACGTGGCCATGAGGGAGCCGGTCGCGTTCGACACCCAGAGTGCCGTCCACGCGTAGGCGTTGGGCTGGCACCAGACGGCCACCGTCGCGAGCATCGCGGCATTGCGGCTGCCGCCGTGCTCGCGCACCAGGCGGCCGAGCAGCAGCGACTGCCCCAGCAGCAGCGCCGAGAGCACGAGCAGCATCGGCGGCGGGTTCAGGCCGAAGAGCCGCAGCATGAGTCCGTGCCACAGATCCACGAGCGGGCGGTAGAGCGTGAAGGGATTCAGGCTCGTCCAGAGGTCGTGCGCACCGGCCGCGGTCCATGCCCAGCGGCCGCGCTCGAGGTTGATCCAATCATCGGCGCGGAAGCCGCCGAGCGCCGTTGCGGCGCACAGCGTCAGCGCAAGACAACTGAGCAACCACACCGCAGGCTTGTGGTCGCGTGGCTCATCGGGCGGGGGCGCGTGCATAGAAGAGAGAACGCTATCATGCGCCCGCCATGCCGGGTAGTTCTGACGTGGGATGTTCTGACGTGGGATGGGCCGCAGGTTCTCAGACGCGCCGCGCGACCACACGATACGCTCGGGCGAAGCGAAAGCTCGGCACTTGGCGCAACGCGACGTTCGCCAGATGCACGAGATCGTTCTTCGCGCCGCCGTAGTGCGGCAGGGCGTAAGCGCGAAAGCCGCGCCGCTCGAGCATGCTGCACAGCTCGCGCGGATCGAACAGGCGCTCGAGCCAGTAGCCCCACACGGGCTCGCGTGGGCAGTCGCCGCGGCGGTAGGGCGACGCGGGCGCGGGCCCGGCATTGCCAAGATACGCGCCGACCTCGCGCACGATGCGCGCGGCATCGTAGCCGCTCGTGACGGCGGCCAACTCCACGACCTGCGCCTGCGCCAGGTGCGGGAACGCCGCGCGCAGCAAGCGCTGGCGGCGCGATACCATGGGCTCGGGGATCTCGTGGTCGCCCAACTTGCCGGTGGGGCCGGCCTCAAGGCGCTGCCAGAGTGTTTCGGTCTGCTGGCGGATTCGCGGATTCGCGCCATTGTTGCCGTCGGAGATCACGACGAAGCCGCCCGGCCGTAGCACGCGCGCGCACTCATCGAAGAAGCGCCCCACATCGTAGTAGTGCGAGATCGCCTCGATCGACAACACCACGTCGGCACTTGCGGATGCGATCGGCAGCGAACTCACATCGGTTCGCACCGGATGCACGCGGTCGCGGAGTGCGCCGAAGTGCGCATCGAGCACCTTGCGGTGCGATTCGACCATGGGCGTGTGCACCTCGGTGGCCCACACGCGCCGGGCGCCCCAGCTGGCGAGCAGGTTCGAGACCATGCCGAATCCCGAGCCGGCGTCGACGACCACCCGATCGCGCGCGCCGCCGATGAGTGCGAGCAGCTGTGCTTTGGCGCGCACCCACGTCTGGTAGCCGCGGTCGTCGAGCAAGTCGCCGTGATAGCCGTGGAACCATGGGTCCACGCCGGCGGGAGGGCGGGTTAGCGCGGTGCGAGCCGCGGTCTGGAACTCACCCGGTGACAGCGGTGCTTCGAGCAGTGTGGCGGCGGCCATGGCAATCCTCGGCAGGCAGGATCGCGCGGCGGGGGCCACGCGGCGGTGGACTGCTATTGATAGCGGTGACCCGGTCGCGGATACAAGAGAGAATCCTGACGGGTGTGCGAGCTCGGAGCCTTCCGGCGACCTTGTGATAGTGTGGGAAAACCATGCCCGCCGCTCATGCCCCCCACACGTTCGACCCCTCCGCCTCGAGTATCGCCCGGATCGATCCCGCCCAGGTCGCGGTGATCGTTCCTGCCTGGAACGAGCGCGGGAAGATCGGCGAGGTCGTCCGCAAGGTCCCGCGCCGCTGGGCCAGCGCCGTCATCGTGGTCGACGACCACTCCAGTGATGGCACGGAAGCCGAGGCCCGGGAGGCCGGCGCCGAGGTCGTGATCCGCCACGAGGTCAACCAGGGCGTCGGCGCCGGCATCCGCACCGGGCTGCTCGAGGCCAAGCGCCGCGGCTTCACGTACGCGGCGATCCTCTCGGGTGACGACCAGCACGAACCCGACGAACTACCCCGGATCCTGGCGCCGCTCTTCGAAGGGCGCGCCGATATGGTCCAGGGCAGCCGCTGGCTTGCCGGGGGCGCGACGCCGGGCATCCCCACCGAGCGCCGCTGGCTCACGCAGCTCTACCCGCTGCTCTTTCGCTTGGCCAGCGGTTTCCCGGTGACCGACGGCACGAACGGCATGCGCGCATTCCGGCTGGCGATATTGGATGACCCGCGCATCCGCTTGGAGCAGGCGTGGCTCGATCGCTACGAATTGGAGCCCTATCTGTTGTTCCAGACCGTCCGCTGCCGATACCGGCTGGAAGAAGCCCCGGTCACCGTGCGGTATCATGCCCGGGGCACCACCAAGATGAAGCTCGTGCGCGACGGTTGGCGGATCCTGAGTCCGCTCGTGCACCTGCGGCTCGGCCTGCGCCAGTAGCGCGCGCGTTCACCTCATCCCCGCGTTCTTTCGGAGACCTCACGTGATCCAGCTGGAAGGCTCCCGCGTCCTCGTCACTGGCGGCGCCGGTTTCGTCGGCAGCAACCTCGTGAAGCGGCTGCTCGCGGAAGGCGCGCGTGTGACCGTGCTCGACGACCTGTTCACCGGCCGGCTCGAGAACCTGCCAGCGGCCGGCTTCGATTTCGTCGAGGGTTCGGTCTGCGACGCCGCGCTCGTCACCAAGGTCGTGGCGGCGAACGACGTGATCTTCCACGCCGCCGCGCGCAACATCGTGGTCTCGACGCGCAATCCGCGCGAGGACTTCGAGACCAACATCGGCGGCACGCTCAACGTGCTCATGGCGGCGCGCGAAGCCAAGGTGCAGCGCGTGCTCTATACGTCGTCGACCAGCGTGTACGGCAATCCGCGCTACATGCCCATCAATGAGGACGACCAACTCTCGCTGCTCACGCCCTACGCCGTCTCCAAGTTGGGCGGCGAGAACTATTGCATGGCGTTCTACGAGAGCTACGGCCTGCCCACGACCGCGGTGCGCTATTCCAATGTGTACGGTCCGGGGCAGGATCCCGCGAATCCCTACTGCGGCGTGATCGGCAAGTTCATCGAGTCGCTTTTCGAGGGCCGCCCGCCCGTGATCCACGGCGACGGTAACCAGACGCGCGATTTCACCTATGTCGATGACGCCGTGGCCGCGACCGTGATGGCGGCCACCAGCGACCGCGCCTTGGGCGAAGTGTTCAACGTGGGCACCGGTGTCGAGACGCGCGTCAACGAACTGGCGGCGATCCTCATCAAGGTGACCGGCGTCGACGTGCAGCCGGCCCACAGCGACCGGCGCGACATCGACAACATCCGCCGCCGCGTGGTGAATATCGAGAAGGCGCGCCGCGCGCTGCGCTGGGTGCCCGAGGTGACGCTCGAGAAGGGCCTGCAGCGCACGGTCGAGTGGCAGCGCGAGAAGCCCAGCCGCCGGGCCGCCGGACCCCAAGCGAAAGTCTAGGTCCGTTGACCTTCGTCAGCCTCACGTTCCTTGTCTTCATCGCGGTGCTGTACCCCACGTACCGCGTGCTCCCGCACCGCTGGCAGAATCATCTGCTGCTTGCGGGCAGCCTGGTCTTCTATGGCTGGTGGGACTGGCGCTTTCTCATCCTGCTGATCTTCACGTCGACGCTCGACTGGTGGGTGGGGCTCAAGCTCGACGCGAGCTCCAACGAGCCGCTGCGCAAGCGTTGGCTGGTGATGAGCATGACGGCGAACCTGGGTGTGCTCGGGTTCTTCAAATACTTCAACTTCTTCGCCGGTTCGTGCGCGTCGCTGTTTTCGCTTTTCGGCATGCATGCAAGCTGGACCACGCTGCACATCATCCTGCCCATCGGCATCTCTTTTTACACATTCCAATCGATGAGCTACACGATCGACGTGTACCGCCGCCAACTGCCTGCATGCAAGCCGTACCTGGACTTCCTCACGTTCGTGTCGTTCTTCCCCCAGTTGGTCGCCGGACCCATCAACCGCGCGGTCGACCTGGTGCCTCAGGTGCAGCGCCCGCGCGTGGTCACGAGCGACACCTTCACACGCGGCATGTTCCTGATCCTGCTGGGGCTATTCAAGAAGATCACCGTCTCCGACGGTGTGGCCGTGAGTGTGGACGCGATCTATCACCGTTCCCACGGCGTCTCAGGCCCCGACGTGGTCACGGCCACCTGGCTCTTCTGGGCGCAGATCTATGGCGATTTCGCCGGTTATAGCGATATCGCGCGCGGCCTGGCCAAGATCATGGGCTTCGATCTCATGACCAATTTCCGCCAGCCGTTCTTCGCCACCGACCCGAGCGACTTCTGGCAGCGCTGGCATATCAGCCTCTCGAGCTGGCTGCGCGACTACCTGTACATCCCGCTCGGCGGCAACCGTGGCGGTCCGCGTTCCACCTACCAGAACCTGATGACAACCATGCTGCTGGGCGGGCTGTGGCACGGCGCCGCGTGGAACTACGTGCTCTGGGGTTTCTACCAGGGCCTCATCCTGTGTGCGCACCGGATGTGGGTGGGCTTGCGCATCGGCTTGGGCGGCATCCCGCTTCTGGTGCGGCGCGCGGGCGTGGCACTTCAGATCTTCCTCTTCTTCCAGGTCGTCAGCTACGGCTGGTTACTCTTCCGCGCGCGCTCGTTCGGGCAGATCGCGGACTACACGCGCGCCCTCGCGCATCCGTTCGGACCCGTGACCGTGCCCTCGCCGTCGCTCTCGGCGCTCGCGGGTCTTGGCGCGCTCGCGCTCTACGAGGGCGCGCAACTGCTCTCGGGCGGCGACGCGCGCTTCTATCGCCGCTGGCCCGCGCCGGCGCGCGGTGTGCTGTATGCCACGCTCACCGTGCTGCTGTTCATGGGGCTGTCGAACCCGCCCTCGCAGTTCATCTACTTCCAATTCTGATGACCACGCCCGCCGCCCATAGGCCCCGCCACCACGACGCGCTCTTCACGGCGCTCGCGTGCGTGTGCGCGCTCGCGGTGCTCGATGTGGCGATCGGCCTGATCGCGCGCATGCCCGGCGATGCGCGCAAGCCGCCATCGGCGCTCGCGATGTACTTCGATTTCGGCAGTTCGCTCGAGGGCAAGCTGCGGCGTCTGGCCGGGCCTGCGGACTCGCTCGCCGCGCCGGTCGCGCATGCGGGCTGGCTCGATCCGGCCACATGGCCGCCGCCACAGCCGGTGCCAGCAGGCAAGCGCTCGATCGCCGTGTACGGGCAGTCGTTCACCTACGCGATCATGGACACGCTGGCGGCGCACGACACGAGCGTGGTGTTGCGGCCGCTCGGCGGGCCGTCGGCGCCGCCGTCGCATCTGTATGCGCTCTGGCGCGTGGACCGCCGCCGCACGCACGCCGATATCTGCGTGTTCGGCCTGCTCGCCTCGAGCGTGCGCGGCATGGCTTCGGCGACCGCAGCGACGTGGGAGTTCGAGAGCCCGTATCCGTACACCTATCCGCACTGGCGGCTGGCAGGGGATTCGCTCAGCGCTGCGTGGCCGAGCGTGACCTCGCTCGCCGCGTTGCGCGCCACGCTCGCGGATCCCGCGAGGCTCGCGGCGTGGGAGCACGAACTCGCGCGCGAGGACGATGGCTACGAGCCGCTTCTGTTCCGCGGCGGCCTGAGCGATCGCTCAGTGCTGGTGCGGCTCTTGCGCCGCGCCTGGGCACAGCGCCAGATGCGTGAGCGGCTCGCGCGGTTGCACGGCGCTGCGGGCTTCGCGAGCGGGGCCGAAGCGATGCGAGTGCTGCCGGTCATGCTGGCGGACTTCGCCCGCGGGGTGCGTGCCGACGCAGGAGTGCCGGTCGTGCTGCTGCTGCAGGACCAAGGCTACGACGATCATCTGGTCCGCGTCCTGGGTCCGGCGCTGCGGGCGGCGGGCGTGCCATTCGTGAGCACGGACGCGATCGCGCCGGCGAGCGTGGCCGCTAACTTCATGCCCGATGGGCACTTCATCGGCCCCGTGAACCGGCGGCTGGCGGCTGTCGTGGATTCGCTGCTCGGCAGCGGGCCGGCCGGGCATTGAGCCGATCATGCCGGCGTCATTCCGGCGACCCCAAGCGGACGGCGGCACGGCCGATGCATGCGCGTTACGGCCCGGAAACCCTTGTCCAGAAACGACAAGACCCCGAATTTGGTCATTGAATCTGCTGTCACGTCCTTGCTAACCTTGCCTCATGGCTGTACCGCGTCAGTGAACAAACGGAGGAGACGCCGCGATCCCTTGTGAACTGGGTTTGTACACTGTAGGACGAGCCAGAACCTCGGCCGCCACGTCAGCGGCCGGAGCTCCGGAGAGATCCGGGAAACGCATCCATGGATCAGCATCTTGGTTTTCCCCCAGTCGCTCGTACTCGGTCGATCCAGTCCGCGCCTGAACGGATGATGCGGATGACTCGAGTGGTGTGAAGCCGTGGGGCAGGGCATACCCCAACGGCTTTTTGTATACGGGTGACGACAACTGAGAATGGCACCGATGGAACCCGATATCCTCTCGTCCGCAGGAGAAGCCACGGCCAACAGACCGGATTGGTCGGCTTCGGTGGAACATCCGGACAGGGACACCTCTGTGGAAGCCTCGACTCCGACCGGAAGCACCCGGCCGACGCCGCTACAAGCGTCCGCCGCGACCGCTTGGCCGCGACCCGCTGCGCCCACTGGGCACAATGGGACGAATGGCGCGAACGGTCATCACGCGCCGAATGGCCATGGTTATTCCAATGGCCACGCCCGTCCTCACGTCGCGCGAGCGAACTATATGAATGGCGTCCGGACCTTGTCGGCACCCGCCTCGGTCACTTCGGCGGTGCCGTTCGAGACGCCGGTGCCCACGGGCGCCTACCTTCGATTCGGCAAGCGCGCGCTCGACCTGGTCGGCGCGTTCCTGGCACTCGTGCTCATGTCGCCGGTGATGGGGATTCTCGCGATACTCATCAAGCTCGAGTCGCGCGGCCCCGTGTTCTACCGCTCCACGCGCATCGGCAAGGGCGGCCGTGCGTTCACGTTCTACAAGCTGCGATCCATGGTGAAGGACGCCGATCGCCGCCGGGAGCAGATGCAGCACATGAACGAGGCCGATGGCCCGGTGTTCAAGATCGCGCGCGATCCCCGCGTGACGCGCATCGGCAAGTTCATCCGCACCACCAGCCTCGACGAGATCCCGCAGTTCTACAACGTCCTCATCGGTGACATGAGCCTCGTCGGGCCGCGCCCGCCGATCCCCGAGGAGGTCGCGCAGTACGAGCCTTGGCAGCTGCGGCGACTCGATGTGCGCCCCGGCATCACTTGCCTATGGCAGATCAGCGGCAGGAGCCGCATCGGCTTCCAGGAGTGGATGCGACTCGACCTCGAGTACATCCGTCACCAATCCCTTGCGCTCGACGTGAAGATCCTGCTGCGCACCTTGCCTGCGGTCCTCTCGCGCGAAGGCGCCTACTGAACGGGAGCGGTCACGGCCCATCCAGCGACTCTCCGTACGGCCACTGATCCTCATCCCGACTCGTCCGCTCCGGCCCACATGCGCATCGTCTTCGCTGCCACACTCGTGGCGGCGGTCCTGCGCCTGTTCCGCCTCGGGCACCAGAGCCTGTGGATCGACGAGATCTTCACGTGGCTCGCCGCCGGACCCGGCGGCCGCTTCGGCGTATCCGACCTGCTCGAGAACGTGCACGGTGCGCTCTACGGCTACGCGCTGCATCTCTGGATGGGCGTCGCCGGCCAGAGCGAATGGGCGTTGCGTTTTCCGAGCGCGCTCGCGGGCGTGCTCACGGTGCCGGCCATGGCGTGGCTCGCCAAGCGCTGGCTGGGCCGCGACGCCGTCGCACCTGCCGCGTGGCTGGCGGCCGGCTCTCCGTTCCTGGTCTGGTACGCGCAGGAGACCCGCGGCTACGCGTGGCTCATGCTCTTCACCACTCTGAGCGCTGCCGCACTGCTCGAACTCCAGCGCCGCTGTGACGCGCGCGGCGTGGTGCGCTACGTGGCGCTCACGGCCATGGCGGCGGGCTCGAACCTGTCGATCGCTCTCATCGCGCCGCTGCACCTGCGCTGGTGGCTCGCGGGTGATACGGGCACCCGCCGCGCGCGGCTGATCGCCTTGGCGGTGGTGACGGGCGGGCTCATGCTTGCCGCTGCCCCGTGGATGCCGCAGATCGCCAGCACCTGGGACTGGAGCCGCTTACAGCCCAACCACACGGCCGCGGCCACCGAGACGCCGCTGAGGGGCCAGACGACCAACCACATCGCCGCGGCGCCCTTCGCTCTGCACGCGTTCGCCGTCGGCTACACGCTCGGGCCTTCGCTGCGGGAGCTGCGCCAGCATGCGGGGATGGCGCCGCTGCGGCGCCATGCGGGCGAACTGCTCGTGACCGCTCTGGTCTTTGGCCTGCTCGGGATCCGGGGCCTGCTCGCACTGGCGAGACGCGGCCGGCTGGCCGATACCCTTTTGTGGCTCATCGCGCCTGGTGTGGTGGTGAGTTACTTTGCGTCGCAGAACTTCAAGGTCTTCCATCCCCGCTATCTCACCGTCTCGCTGCCCTGCTTCCTGCTCGTGCTCGCGGCTGCTTTCGCCGACCTGCGCGGACGGGCACGGGTGCTGCTGGCCGTCGCGGTCGCCGGGCTCTGGTCGGTCTCGCTGTACCAGCACTACTTCGACCCCGCTTACGCGCGCGAGGACTACCGTGGCGCCTTGGCGGCCGTGCGTGCGCACCTCGCGCCCGGGGAGCAGGTGCTGGCGGTCGGCTCCGAGGAACCGGTGTACTGGTATGCCAAGGGGCTGCCGCAGGTCGGGCGCCTGTGGCTGGGCTACGTGAGCCAGCCCGGACGCATGGAAGCCAAGCTGGACGAAGCGCTCGCGAAGGCGGACGGGACGTGGATCGTGCTCAGCCGGTCCGAGGATCTGGATCCGTCCGATGCGTTCGTGAAGTATCTCAAGCAGAAGTACCCACATGCCTGGCGTTGGAGCGGGCCCGGCGTTCGGGTGTGGCACTTGGAAGACACACGCGGCGCGGCGCAAGCCACGCTTGGAGCATCTACTCAAGAACATCAGTAGACCGTGCGGTTCCCCCATCCGGAATGCCGCCGCCACGGAGGAAGGACGTCATGCAGGTCGTCGTCGTCGGCTTGGGCTATGTGGGCTCGGTGTGCTCGGCGTGTCTCTCGAACCGCGGTCACTCCGTGGTCGGCGTGGACACGAGCGGTTTCAAGGTGGAGTGCATCCAGCGGGGGATGAGTCCGATCGTCGAGAAGGACCTGGGCGAGCTGATCGCCGCCGCGCGCGAGAAAGGCCTGCTGCGCGCGACGACGGACATCGCCAGTGCCATGCCTGGCGCGGATCTCGTGCTGGTCTGCGTGGGCACGCCGTCCGCTGAAGATGGCTCGCTCGACCTGGACCACGTGAAGCGCGCGTGCGCCGAGGTTGGCAAGGCGCTGCCGCACACGGGCAAGTTCACGACCGTGGTCATGCGCAGCACGATGCTCCCCGGATCCGTGCTCGGTGAGCTGACGCCCGTGCTCGAAGCGGCCAGCGGCCTCAAGATGGGCGAGTCCTTCGGCGTCGCATACAACCCGGAGTTCTTGCGCGAGGGCACGGCGGTCGCCGATTTCTTCGGCGCCGACTACACGATCATCGGTGCCGGCAGTGAGCGCGCGGGCGAGTCGCTCAAAGCCATGTACGCAGGTGTGGGCGGCGAGCTCATGGTCACTTCGATCCCGTCGGCGGAGATGCTCAAGTACGTCAACAACTCGTTCCACGCGCTCAAGGTCGCCTTCGCCAACGAGGTCGGCCGCATCTGCAAGCGCGAGGGCATCGACTCGCACGAGGTCATGCGGCTCATGGTGCGCGACACGAAGCTCAACCTGTCGCCGTATTACCTGAGCCCAGGTTTCGCCTTTGGTGGCTCGTGTCTACCGAAAGACCTGCGCGCGATCCAGTCCCGTTCGCGCCAGCATGGGCTCGACCTGCCGGTGATCCAGAACATCGTGCGCTCGAACGAAGTGCATATCGAAGAGGCGATCCACCTGATCGAGCGCTTCAAGCACCGCCGTCTGGGCTTCCTGGGCCTGTCGTTCAAGGCCGGTACCGATGACCTGCGCGAGAGCCCGATCCTGCGCGTGATCGGCACCCTGGTGGGCAAGGGCTACCCCGTGCTGTTGCACGACCCGAACATCGACATGGAGCGCGTGCTCGGCGCGAACCGCCGTTTCGTCGAGGACGAGGTGCCGTACCTGACGGAGCGCCTGCGCGCGGACTTGGACGACGTGCTCGCGAACTCCGACGTGTTGATCGTCGGCAACCGCGCCGCGCAGTACCGCGACATCGGTCCGCGGCTCAAGGTGGGGCAGGTGCTGGTCGACCTCGTCGCGGCGGTCGACCGCACGAGCGTGACCCATGGGGAATATCATGGGCTGGCTTGGTAGTGACCCGCGCTTGACGGGGGGCCGCGGCAGCGTCCTGCATCTCTCCGAGAACCTCACGCTGCCGTTCGACCGGCGCGTATGGATGGAGCTGAATGCCCTCAAGGCGGCCGGCTACGAGGTCTCGGCGATCTGCCCCATGGGCGTGGGCGGCACCAAGGCGTACGAGGTGCTCGACGGGATCCACATCTGGCGCTACCCCGAGCCACCGCTGGCGAGCGGGGCGCTCAGCTACATCTGGGAGTTCCTGTTTTGCTGGCTGCACACCGCGCGGCTCACACTCATGGTGCTCGCGCGCCGCGGCTTCGACGTGATCCATACCGCGAATCCGCCCGACACGTTCTGGGCGATCGCGCTGCCGTTCAAGCTCTTCGGCAAGAAGTTCGTGTTCGATCATCACGACCTGTGCCCCGAACTCTATCTGTCGCGTTTCGGCGAGCAGAAAGCCGGCAGCCTGCCGCACCGCTTGTTGCAGTGGCTCGAGCGGATGCAGTTCGCAACCGCCGACATCGTGATCAGCACCAACGAGTCGTATCGCCAGGTGGCGCTCACGCGCGGCCACAAGCGCCCTGACCGCGTGTTCGTGGTGCGCTCGGGCCCCAGCCAGAAGCGCTTCGGCGTGGTGCGCGAACCCAGCCCCGAACTCAAACGTGGCAAGAAGTTCCTGGTCGCCTACCTGGGCGTGATGGCTCCGCAGGACGGCGTGGATCATCTCGTGCGCGCGGCGAAGGTGCTCGTACAGGACCTGAAGCGCGACGACATCGCGTTCACGTTCATCGGCGCGGGTGATTCGTTCGAGGACCTGCGCAAGCTCAAGACCGAACTCGGCCTGGACGCCTGCTGCGAGTTCACCGGCCGCGTGCCCGACGGCGACGTGGAACGCATTCTTGCGACTGCAGACGTGTGTGTGAGTCCCGATCCGAAGAACCCGCTCAACGACGTGAGCACCATGAACAAAGTGCTCGAGTACATGGCGTGCGCGAAGCCGGTGGTCGCCTACGACCTGCGCGAGCATCGTTACTCGGCGGGCGACGGCGCGCTGTACGCCGAAGCCGACGTCGTCGAGGACCTGGCGGCCAAGATCGCGCAGCTGCTCGATGATCCGGCTTTGCGCGCCAGCATGGGCGCTTACAACCGGGACCGCTTCCTGACGCAGATGGCGTGGGAGCACAATGCCGGCACGCTCCTGAAAGCTTACGAGACCCTATGCGGACCTCCGAAGACCGGCGCGTGACCGTGCTGCTGGCCGAAAGTGGCCGCAGCGTGGGAGGCACCGAGCGCGTGGTGTGGGAGTTGGCGACTCGGCTGTCGCCGCAGCGTTTCGACGTGCGCGTGTGGCTGAGCGACGATTCCGGCGTGACCGAGTTCGCCGATGCGCTCACTGCGCGCGGCATCGAAGTGACGCGCGTCGCCGAGGTGGATTCGCGCTGGGACTGGCAAGGCATGCTGCGCACGTGGAACGCCCTGCGCCGCATCCAGCCGGGCGTGCTGCACGTGCATCATGTGTGGCCGGCCGCAGACCGCTATCTGGCCATGCTCGCGCGCGCCGCCGGTATCAAGCGCCTGGTCGTGACCGAACACATCGTGGGCACGTCGCACTCGGGCGGCCAGCGCGCGCTCAAGCGCGACGAGATCGCGCGCGCCGCCGCCGTCACCGCGGTCTGCGGTGCGATCGCCGAGACGCTCGTGCGCGACTATGGCGTCTCGCGCGAGCAGGTCCGTATCGTCCCCAACGGCGCGGACCTGCCCGACGAGGCAATCGAGGCGCCGGTGGCGCGGCGCTGGCGCGAGCGCTTCGGAGCATCGCTCATCCGCCCGCTCTGGGTCGTGCCCGCGCGGCTCGAGGATCAAAAGGGCCACGTCTATCTGTTCGACGCTCTGGCCGAGGTCTGGAAGCGCGGGCTCGACTTCTCGCTCGCGCTCGCAGGCGAGGGTTCGTTGCGCGGGGCGCTCGAGGAGCGTGCGCGGATGCTGGGCCTGGCGAACAAGATCCATTTCCTGGGCCAGCTCGAGGACCTGGGTTCGCTTCTGGCAGCGGCCGATGCCGTGGTGCTGCCGTCGCTGTGGGAGGGGCTGCCGCTTGCGATGCTCGAAGCGATGGTGCGCGCGCGCCCCGTCACGGCCACGTCGGTGGGCGGCGTGCCCGAGGTGATCGAGAACGAGGTGCACGGACAGTTGGTGCCGCCGGCCGATGCCACGGCGTTGGCCGACGCTCTCGAGCGCTTCCACCGCAAGCCGGACCGGGCGATGCGCCTGGGCCGCGCCGGTGCCGAGCGCGTGCGCGCGGACTACACCTGGCGTGCCGTGGTGCAGGGCTTCGAGAGCGTGTACGACGATGTGATGGGGCTCGCCACGTTCGCTCCCGATGCGGTGAGTGCCGGCAAGCGCGGAGGCGGCCGGTGACGATCGGCGTCGTGATCCCCTGCCACGCGCAGGAGCGCTTCCTGCCGCGCACGATCGCGGCGCTCGAAGCGGCGCTCGCCGGGCGCGAATGGCGCGGCGTGCTGGTGTTCGCGACGGCCGCAGGCGGCGAAGGCGTGCCGGAACTGGGCCCGCATTGGCAGATCGTGCGCCCTGCGCCCGCGGCGCGGCCGCTCACGCCGGGCGCCGCGCGCAACTTGGGTTTCGCGCATTGCGGCGGCGCGTGGGTGTTGTTCGTGGATGCCGATGTCGAAGTCGACCGCGCGTGGTGCGACCGCGCGCTGACCGTGATCGCCGAAGAGCCGCAGCTGGCTGGGCTCTGGGGACGGCTTGAGGAATGGTTCGTCGAGGGTGGCCAGGACGGCGGGGCGACGCGTGCCGGCTCCCGGGACATGTATCGTGTCGGCGATCACGATCACGACTCCGACTACATGGCGACGCTCGCTTTCTACCGCCGCGACGCGCTGGAGCGCACCGGTGGATACGAGCCGCGCCTGAACAGCGAAGAGGACTTCGAGTTGGGCCTGCGCTTGCGCCAGCGCGGCGGGCTGCTGCGCAGCATCGCGCCGCGCGCGGCCCGGCATTGGAGCGCGCCGCGGCCCAGTTTCGCCGAGATCGGCAGGCGTTGGCGCACGGGCCTGTGCTTCGGCCAGGGCCAAGTGATCAAGCTCTACCTGGGCCGCCCAGGATTCGCTGCGCACCTTCGCCGGCAATCGCTCTACCTGATGATGCTCTCGATCGCCCTCGCCGCCATCCCTGCCGTTGTGCTGGCGGGCGCACGCGGGCTGGCGCTCTGGGCACTTGCCCCGGTCGCGCTGCTGGCGTTCATGAGCGTGCGAAAGCGGAGCCCGCGCCTCGCGCTGCACGCGTTGCTCACGTGGAGCGTCAATGCGGGCGGACTGGTGGCGGGTCTCGTCCTGCCGCTGCCGCCAGTCACTTCGGCCGTCGCCGGGCGTATGCATCCGGAGGCTCCATGACGATCCACGCCGCCGTTGACAACGATATCCATCCGGCCCGATTCGGCGGTGCCCAACGCTCATTCGGCCTGGCCCGCGGCATGGCCCGGCGCGCGCGTGTGCGGGTGCTGTGTGTGGTGCCCAATCAGTCCACTGCCCCGGCGCACGAGTCCGTGGCTGGGGTGGAGCTGATGCGCGTGAAGGCGTGGCACACCAGTCTAGCTTGGCGCTTGGAGCGATTCGGGCTCGCGCCGCTCTTCACCGCGGCCGGCGGGCACGATCGTCGCAGCAAGACCTACGAGGCTGCTCTGGGCGAACCTGCCGATGTGCTGGCGGCCGACCTGCACCTGAGCGCACTGCTGCGCAGCAGGCGCCCGCGCGGCGCGCGTCTGCGCGTGCATACCTCGCACAACGTGGAGTATGACCGCTTCCGCTCCAGCGCTCCGCCGGTGATGCTGCGCGGCCTGTGGGCGCGACGCATGCGCGCGCTCGAAGCCCGTGCCGTCGAGAGCGCGGACCTGACCGTGGTGTGTACCGATGAAGACGCCGCGCGCATGCGCGAACTCTATGGTGTGGACGATTCCCGGCTCGCGGTGATCGCGAACGGTTTCGACGAGACCGAGCTGCATGCCGCACAGCCCGCCGAGCGCACCGCCGCTCGAGCGGCCCTGGGCGTGGCGGCCGACGAGCACCTGGCGGTGTTCATGGGCGCCGACTGGGGCCCGAATCGCGATGCGCTGCGGTTGCTCACCGAGCGCGTGTTCCCGTCGCTTGCAGGCGAGCGCATCCGCCTGCTCGTGGTCGGTTCGGTCACTCGCGCGCTGGGCGGCCGCCGCGAGCCGTGGCTGATCGCGCATGGCGAGGCGCCCGAGTTGCTGCGCGTACTGCATGCGGCGGACAGCGGCCTGAACCCCGTGCTCGCGGGTGGTGGCAGCAATGTGAAGGTGCCCAGCTACCTGGCCGCGGGGCTCGCGGTGATCACGACGCCCTTCGGGATCCGCGGCTACGCGCCGCTGGCTCCGCATTGCGTGGTGGCTGAGCAGGGGCAGTGGGCCGATGCGTTGCGCGCGCGTCCGCAGGGTTGCGCGGTGCGCGGTGTCGCGCCCCCGAGCATCCTGGCGCAGTATGCTTGGGGTGCGCTCGGGGAACGCTTGGCGCTGCACATGGAGCGGATGCTGGCGAAGGCAGACCACATGGAACCTCGGGGAGCGGCTTGATGCGCGTCGCGATGATCGGGCAGAAGGGCATCCCTGCGACGTATGGCGGCATCGAGCGCCACGTCGATGAGATCTCGCGCCGGCTCGTGCAGCAGCAGGACATCGAGGTCGATGTCTTCTGCCGGCTGTACTACACGCCGGCGGGCGCGAGCTATCACGGCGTCAAACTGCTGCGCCGGCCCAGCATCCACACCAAGCATCTGGATGCGATCACGCATGTCACGTGGGCCACGCTCGAATCCATGATGCGGCACTACGACATCGTGCACTTCCATGCGCTGGGCCCCGCACTGTTCTCGGGGCTACCGCGGCTGACAGGCTCCAAGACTGTGGTCACCGTGCACGGGCTCGACTGGCAGCGCGAGAAGTGGGGCAAATTCGCGCGCTGGTTCCTGCGCCAGTGCGAAGGCCCCGCGGCGCACCTGCCCGACCGCACGATCGTGGTGAGCAAGACGCTGCGTCAGCACTTTCAAGAGGCGCATCACTGCGACGCGGCGTTCATCCCCAACGGCACGAACCTTCCGCAGCCGCGCGCCGCGAAGAAGATCCTGCAGCTGGGGCTGACGCCCAACAAATACGTGCTCTTCGTGGGCCGGCTCGTGCCGGAGAAGGGCGTGCACTACCTCTGCGAGGCGTTCAGCCAGATCGATACCGACATGACGCTCGCGCTGGTGGGCGGCCTGAGCTTCTCGCAGGGCTATGTGGATATCCTCAAGAAGTACGAGAGCGACCGCATCCGCCTGCTCGACTACGTGTTCGGCGAATCGCTCGAGGAGCTGTGGAGCAATGCGTACTGCGTGGTGCAGCCCTCCACCATGGAAGGCCTGTCGATCGCGCTGCTCGAGGCACTCTCGTACAGCCGCTGCGTGCTGATCTCGGATATCCCCGAGAATATGGAAGTCGCCGAAGAGTGTTCGATGCACTTCAAGTCCAAAAACGTGGCCGATCTCAAGGCCAAACTCGAGCGGCTCATCCGCGAGCCCGAACTGGTACGCAGTTTCGGCGACCGAGCGCGCAAGCACATCCTTCAGCACTATTCGTGGGACACGGTCGCGGAATCGACCGCGGATCTCTACCGCAATCTGGTCGAACACAAGCAGTGAACCTCTCCGGCATAGCAGGCGCTGTGGCGCCGCCCTTCGGCGTGTGCTAATCCTGCGCTCCACATGACCCCGACTCCTCTCAGAGGTGTGTTGATCCTGGCGGGTGGCCGCGGCGAGCGTTTCTGGCCGTGGAGCACCGCCGAGCGCCCGAAGCAGCTGCTGCCGCTCGCCAAGGACGGCCGCACGCTGCTCGCCGCCACCTTCGCGCGCGCGTTGCGACTGACCACCGCCGATCAGGTCGTGGTCATGACGTCCGAGGCGCTCCGAGACGCATGCCAGCGCGAGTGCCCCGGCGCGCGCATCCTGGGCGAGCCGATGATGCGCAACACGGCGCCGGCCATCGCGGGAGCGGTGTTCTCGTACGAGGAATCGCAGGCGTTCGCCGTGCTGCCCGCCGATCATGCCATCGACGATGAGGACGCCTTCACCGCCGACATGGGGCGCGCGTTCCAGATCGCGGAACACGACGCGGTGCTGGTCACCTTCGGCATCCCGGCCACGGCGCCCGATCCCAACTTCGGCTATATCCAGCGCGGCGCCGAGTTGAGCGCGCGGCTGCATCGCGTGGCGCGATTCACCGAGAAGCCCTCGCGCGAGACCGCGGCCGAGTGGCTCGCGACCGGCGCGTTCTCGTGGAACAGCGGCATGTTCGTGTGGCGTAAGCAGACCTTCTTCGATGCGCTCAGCGTGCATCACCCCGACATCGCCGCGCTGCGCAGTTGGAGTCATGCGGGTGATGACGCGGGTTTCGCAGCAGCGATCCGGCCGGTGTTCGAGCCGCTCAAGGGCATCTCGGTGGACTATGCGGTACTCGAGCACGCGCCCAACACGGTGGTGCTCGAGGCGAGCTTCGATTGGGACGACCTGGGCAGCTGGCAGGCGTGGGCGCGCCGGCAGCCGCGCGATGCGCAGGGTAATGTGTGCTGGGGCGACGCGGTGCCGGTCGAATGCCGCGACTGCATCGTGGTCGGCGACGGCCTGCTCGCGGCACCACTGCGACTGGAAGGCATGGTCGTGGTCGCGACCGCGCAGGGCGTGCTCGCATGCCGCATCGAGGATTCCGAACTGGTGCGCAAAGTGTCCGAAGCCGTACGCGCGCGGAAGCACGCATGAGATCCGCACGCGCGGCGCTGGGTGTGTTCGCGGCGCTGATGCTGTCCGGCTGCGCGGCGCAGATGGCGCCCGTGCGCCCGGCGAGCGTACCTGTGCACGCGGCAGCCGCGCCGGTGCAGACGCCCGCGCGGCCCGCGCCGCGCAACGCGCCTGCGCGCGTGGCGGTGGATTCGCTGCCCACGCCCGAGGCGCTTGCCGTGCTCGCGAGCCTGCCCGAGCCTGCCGGCGTGAGCGATGCGCCGATGCCGGCGCGCGCGACGGCACCTGCGGTGGCACCTGCCGTGCTGCCTGCGCCGGCACTGCCACAGGCGTCCGAGCCTGCGCCTGTCACTGCGCCTGCTGACACGGCGGCGGCCGTCCCGGTACCTGTGCCGGTACCGACGCCGGTGCTGGGTCAGCCGAGCACGCCCGCGACGCCGCCGGCGGCAGCGCCCGCGACGCCGCCTGCGGCAGCGCCCGCGCCCGCGACGCCGCCGGCGCCTCTCACACCGCCCAGTCCCGCGAGCGCGACTGCCGACACCTGCTGGCGCGTGCAGATCGCCGCGCCGCTCGAGCGCGACAAGGGCGACGCCATGCGCGAGACGGCGCAGTCGCAGCTCGTGACGCCGATGGTGATCGATGTCGAGGCCGGTCGCTATAAGGTACGTTCGCGCGACTGCCTGCAGCGCGCCGCCGCCTCCGCACTGCGCGAACGCGCACTCGCCTCCGGCTTCAAGGGAGTGTTCCTTGTGCTTAAGGTGGCGAAAGTGACCCCGCGATGAGCCGGAGGTTCGAGCGCGTGACAACGCCGAGGAAGGCGCGATGAGCCGGAGGTTCGAGCGCGTGACAACGCCGAGGAAGGCGCGATGAGCCGGAGGCTCATCACATACGAAGACCGGCACTGGCGCACCCTGCGTCCGCTCACCGACACGCTGCCCGTGCCCGCACTCACGTTCGGCGCGAGCGACCTCGCGCGCCGCTGGATCGCGCGCGCCGGCGTACCGCTGCTCGCGATCGAAGTCCGTGCGAGCGTCCTGCCAAGCTGGTATCACGCCCCTGTGCGCGACACCTCCACGATCGGCGCCGACGATGAAGCGATCGTCGTCAACGCCGCCGCCATGCCGGGGCCGTGGTTCGAGAAGGCGCTCGCCGGTCACGCGCCCGCGCTCTTCCTGGGCGACGGTCGCATCGCCGGCGCGCGCCTGCCGCTGGCCATGCTGCGCAGCGCGCTCGGCCGCGGCGAGGACTTTGAAGCCGTGCTGCTAGGTCTGGCGCTGCCGGCGCTGGTCGTGGACGCCACGTTCTTGAACTACCCTTGGCAGTTGGTCGAGTGGAACGCGCAAGCGATCCTCCACGACCTGGCGGCCATGAAGAGCGAGCGCTTCGGCCACGTCCATGCGCTCGCGTGCCTCGAAGCGCCTGAGCGCATCGCCATCGCGCAAGGCGCCGACATCGGCGCGTTCGCCGTGCTCGATGCGCGCGAGGGGCCGATCCTGGTGGGCAAGGGCGCGAAGATCGCGCCGCACACCTGCGTGACCGGTCCGTGCGTGATCGGCGCGGGCACGCAACTGCTCGGCGGATTCGTGTCGGGCACCAGCTTCGGACCCGAGTGCCGCATCGCCGGCGAGGTGGAAGCGAGCGTCTGGCAGGGCTACGGAAACAAGCGCCACCACGGCTTCGTGGGCCACAGCGTGTTCGGCGAATGGGTCAACCTGGGCGCGCTCACCACCACGAGCGACCTCAAGAACAACTACGGCCACGTGCGCGTGCACGTGGATGGCGTGGAGGTCGACAGTCGAAGCGGCAAGGTGGGTTCGATCGTCGGCGCGCACGTCAAGACCGGCATCGGCACATTGCTGACCACGGGCGCCAGTGTCGGTGTGGGCGCCAACCTCTTCGGTGGCGGGCAGTTCGCGCCCAAGTCCATACCCAGCTTCGGGTGGTGGGACGGCAAGAGCATGGTCACGCACGATATCGACAAGTTCGTGGCGACCGCGCGCATCGTGTGCGGACGGCGCGGCCGCATCTTCACGCCCGAGGACGAAGCCGCATGCCGCGGGCTTTTCCAGTCGACCATGGCTGAGCGGCGGCCGAAAACCTGATGGTGGTCGCATTTCGCCCGCCTGCGTCTTGACCCTTCCGAGGGGCCTCTCTAGACTCCTGCGGTTCTGAGTGACTCCGCCGGTCGCCGGTGGACCTGCCTGCCAACACATCAAGGACGGCACATGCCTGAGCTTCGCAAGGACCCGGTCGTCGGCCGCTGGGTGATCATCTCCACGGAACGCAGCCGCCGCCCGAGCAATTTCACGCCCGAGACGTTCCCCTCGTCCGCCACGTTCTCGCCGTTCGCGGAAGGGCGTGAGGACATGACGCCCCCCGAGGTCTACGCCGTGCGCCCCAAGGGTGGCGCTGCGAACTCCCCGGGCTGGACCGTGCGCGTGGTGCCGAACAAGTTTCCCGCGCTGCAGATCGAAGGCTCGATCGACCGCCGCGGCGAGGGCCTGTACGACAAGATGAACGGTGTCGGTGCCCATGAGGTCGTGATCGAGGGCAGCGACCCGCAGCTGGCGTTCGCCGACCAGTCGGTCGAGCAGATCCAGCAGACGCTGATCGCGTACCGCGAGCGCATGCTGGATCTGCAGAAGGACAAGCGCCTGCGCTACTGCCTGGTGTTCAAGAACCACGGCGCCGGCGCGGGCGCTACGCTCGAGCACTCGCATAGCCAGATCATCGCCACGCCGATCATTCCACGGCAGGTGCAAGAGGAGCTCGATGGCGCCAAGCGCTACTACGAGCTCAAAGAGCGCAGCGTGTTCACCGACATCCTCGATCAGGAGATGGCCGAGTCGAACGGCCGCCGGCTCGTCTCCACGAGCGAGCGCTTCGTGGCGCTGGCGCCGTTCGCACCGCGCTTTCCGTTCGAGACTTGGATCCTGCCGCGCGCGCACCGCTCCAGCTATCACACGATCAGCGACCCCGAGGAATTCCTCGATCTGGCGCGCATCCTCAAAGACACGCTGCAGCGCCTGAACACCGCGCTCGATTCGCCGCCCTACAACTTCGTGCTGCACACCGCGCCGCTCGGCGAGGATGACCTGCCGTACTACCACTGGCACCTCGAGATCATGCCGAAGCTGACGCGCGTCGCCGGGTTCGAGATGGGTTCGGGTTTCTACATCAACCCCACTCCGCCCGAGGATGCCGCGCAGTACCTCCGCGAGATCGTCGCTCTCACTTGAAGAGGGTTCCCACCGAAGAGGTCCCCATGGCTGCACTCGGCATCGTCCACCTGGCGAGCGAGATGTCGCCGCTCGCGAAGGTCGGCGGCCTGGCCGATGTCGTGGCGGCGCTGGCGCGTGAGCAGGTGCGCCGCGGCCACCGCGTGCTCGTGGTGTTGCCTTACTACCGCGACCTGCAGCTCCCACAGGGCTGGACGCTCTCCGAGACCGGGCGCGCCAAGGTGCCCTGGGGCATCGGCGCCGAGCCCGCGCGCTTCCAATTGGCCGAGGCGCCCGACGGCAGTATGCGCGTGCTGCTCGTGGAGCATACGGGCGAGCGCAAGTTCTTCGACCGCCCGGGTATCTATGACGACCCCGCGACCCGGCAGGGCTATCCGGATAACGCCGAGCGATTCCTGTTCTTCTCGCGCGCGGCGCTCGTGGGCCTGACGGGTTTCGGCGAGACCTTCGACGTGCTGCACGCCCACGACCAGCAAGCGGCTTGGGTGCCGTGCTTCGCGCGCACGCACGAGGCCGATGAGCCGGCGTTCGAGCGCATCGCGACCGTGTTCACGATCCACAACCTGGGCTACCAGGGCATCGTGGATCCGTGGGTGCTGAGCGTGGCGGGGTTCTCTCGCGAACTGTTCTTCCCGCAGAGTCCGTTCGAATACTGGGGTCGCGTGAACTTCATGAAGGTCGGCCTGGTTTTCGCCGACCTCATCAGCACCGTCAGTCCCACCTACGCGCTCGAGATCCAGGCCAGCGGCGAATACGGCTATGGATTGGAGGGCGTGCTGCGCCGCCGTACAGGCGATGTACGCGGCATCCTGAACGGTATCGACAACGACGAGTGGGATCCGGCCAAGGACGTGAATCTGGACGCGCACTACGACCGCGAGCATCTCGACGGCAAGCGCGCGTGCGCGCATGCCTTGGCGCTGGCGTCGGGTTTTCCGATGGATCCGGACTGGCCGATCATCGGCATCGTCTCGCGGCTGGTCGAGCAGAAGGGCTTCGAGCTCATCGAAGAGGCCGAGCGCGAGTTGTGCGAGCTGCCTGCTCGCTTCGTGATCCTGGGTGTGGGACAACCGCGCTACCACGAGTTCTTCTCGCGCCTGGCGTCGGAGCGGCCGTGGCAGTGGCACTTCGCCACCACGCACGACGAAGCCCTCGCGCACCGGATCGAAGCGGGCTCGGACCTGTTCCTCATGCCATCGCGTTACGAGCCGTGCGGGCTCAACCAGATGTACAGCTTGCGCTACGGCACCGTGCCCGTCGTGCGCGCCACGGGCGGCCTTGCCGACACGGTGCGCGAGTTCGACCCGATCACTCGCGCGGGCAATGGCTTCGTCTTCCACGCCTTCACGGCCGACGAGATGGTCATGGCGCTGCGCCGCGCGCTCGCGGTGCATGCGGAGAGCGAACTCTGGCGCCTGCTGCAGCGCAACGGCATGGCGCTCGACTTCAGCTGGAAGGTCGCCGCCGACGGCTACGACCGGCTGTACGAAGAAGCCATGGAGCGTGTCGCGCATGGCCGCGTGCCCACGCTCGACTCGGTCCGGGACAACTTCTGACGCCCTGAGCGGGCGCCCAGCATTCCATGGACCCCCAGCTCTGGCACACCAAGCCCCTGCTGGCGTTCGCAAGCCTGCTGCCGGTGCCGCTGGGCGCGCTGTGGATGATCCTCGCGCCGGCGCTGCCGTGCTTCTCAAGGCACCGGGCATTGCTCTCGGCGCTCACGTGGTTGCTCACGCGCGTGGCGTTCGGCGTGCTCGTATGGGGCGTGCTCGGGCATAGCGGTATCGACCAACTCACGTTCTTCCTGCCGCAGGCGAAGCACGCGCTCGCCGGGCAATTGGTCTACCGCGACTTCCCCAGCGCCTACGGGCCACTGTTCGCGCCGCTGCTCGGCGTGATGGTGGCGACGCTCGGGAACGCGGGGCCATTCGTGCTCTTCCTGTTCGCGGACTTCGTCGCGTGGCGCGCGCTGGCTGCTGCCGACGGCGAAGCGAGCGAGGTGGCATGGGGCTACGTCGCGCTGCCGCTCGTGTGGTACCTGGCCGTGCGCTATGCGCAGGACGAGCCGCTCTGCGCCGCGTTCATCGCGCTCGCGTATCTTGCGCTCAGGCGCGAGCGGCCGCTGGCCGCGGGCCTCGCGCTCGGGCTGGGCCTGCTCGTGACGAAGCCGCTCTTCGCACTGCCCGCGCTGCCATTCCTGCTCGCCGGCAAGGGCCGCCTCCGGCTCGCGCTCGCCGCGGCGGTGCCCGTGGTGATCTTGTACGGTGCGCTGCTGCTCATGCGCGCGCCGATCCTGCAGCCCTTCACGCTCGAGGGTGGCAACTTCGGCGTGGGTCCCACGCTGTGGCGCGTGCCGGTGGTGCTGCTGCACTTCGACCTGCCCGGAGCCGTGGGCTGGCTGCCGCTCGCCGCACTGCTGGCGCTCGGCGTGGTGTTGCTCGTGCGCCGCGGCGCGCCCCTCGAGGCCCACGCCGCGTGGCAATACGGCGCTTTCGCGGCACTTTCGCCGAAGTTCATGACGATGTACGCGATCATGTGGGCGCCGTTGCTCGCGGTCTGGGCCGCGAAGGATCCCGACCGCCGCGGCTGGTGGCTGCTCTACGGCGCGATGTTGCCGCTCGCATGGTACCTGGACTCGGGGCCCATGCAGGGGCTCTTTGGAATGGGCTGGCACCTCGTGGGGGTGACAGGGATCATCGGTGTGGCGCTGCTCGCGCTCTGGCCGTTGTGGGAGATGCGGCGGGCCGACTCCGCATGACGAAGCGTGGGCGCGCTCAGCCTTCCAGGACGTGCTCATGCACCTCGATGCGGAACTCCACCTCGGGGCCGTCCGGCCCGAGACGGATGTGATCGCCGGAGCCGATCGCAGAACAACCCTCCACGCGCTGGCCATTGAGCCATGTGCCGTTGCGGCTGCCCAGATCGCAGATGCGAAAGCGCACGGGCGCGCCGTCGGGCTCGATGCGCGCGTGATAGCGGCCCACCGCAAGGTCGCGGCGCGGGTCGAATCGCACGGCGGCCGATGGCGCACGGCCGAGCACCAGCTCGCGGTGCGCGCCGAGCGGCACGACATCCACCTCGGTCGCGCGCGCACCGCTCACGTGCCGGAAGACCAGTGACAGGGTCGATGAGGCCATCGCGCTTCCTCCCATGGACGGAAGCGTAAATCGGCACGGGCGGGGATCATCCGCCGCCTTCAGCTCTTCGGGGCGAGCATCCGCGCCCGGTAGGGGGCGGCCTTGGCGGGATCGTGCATGGCCTCGTAGAGCTCCACGAGCCGCTTCACGTTGGTGAGCGTGCGCGGGTTCTGGGCGCCCAGCTTGGCCGACAGCGCCGCCTCGGATCCCAGCAGCAGGCGTTCGGCCTTGGCGTAGTCGTGGGTCAGCGTGAAGTGCTCGCCGAGCACGCCCTGCGAACTGGCCACCAGCCAGCTGTCGGGCCCCAGATTCTTGAGCCGCAGCGCATAGCTTTCTCGAAGCGCCTTGCCGCCTTCGTCGTAGCGCCCCAGATGATCCAGACAACGTCCCAGCGTCTGCAGCGAGGCGGCGATGGCGGGATGCGTGTCGGGCAGCGTCTTGCCGCGCAGCGCGAGGATCTGCCGGGTGAGCTCGGCGCATTGCTCGAAGCGCCCGCGGTCGAACACGAACATCGAATAGTTGACGAGCGTGAACGCGTAGTCGGGGTGCTCCTTGCCGTAGAACTTGGCGCGGCGCGCGAGCACGTCGAGGTACAGGGACTCGGCCTGCACCGGCTTGCCCTGCAGATCGAGCGCCGTCGCCAGCGAGTTCTCGATATTCGCGACACTGACCGAGTCTTCGGGCGTCCTCGACTTGTAGATGCGCAGTGCGCGCCGATCCAGGGACTCGGAGGCGGCCCACTGGCCCTGGTCGCCCAGCGCCACGGCAAGGTTGTTGAGCGAGTGGGCCGTGGTGGGATTCATGGGTCCCAGGATCCTCTCGCGTAGCATCAGCGCCTCGCGATGCGCGTGCTCAGCGCCCTTCGCGTCGCCGCGCGAGTGCGCGATGCTTCCGGTTTGAGAGAGGAACAAGCACAGGAGCGAGTCCTCGGGTGCCGGCCGGGAACGCGCCAGCTTGAGGCCCAGCTGGGTCAGGGAGTCGGCCGGTTCCAGCTCACCCGCATCCAGATATGCTTCGCTCAGGTTCGAGATCGCCAGCAAGTGCTCGCCGCTGGCTTCGCCGTGCAAGGCGCCTTGCAGGCGTGCGGCGTTCATCATGTGCTGCGCCGCATCGTCGTAGCGGCCGAGCGAGAGGAAGCTGTAGCCGATCACGCTCTCGAGCTCGGCCTGCACGGCGCCTTGGCCGGCCATCTCGGTCGCCACTCGCTTGCCGGCGGCCTCGAGCAGTTCCGAGACCGGGACGTCGCGGCCGCCCGTCTCCGGGCGCACGGATTGCAACAGGTCGATGAGGAATGCATTCACACGCTCAGCGCGCGCCTGCGCAGCACGAGCGCGCCCGGCCTGGATGCCGGTCGCTATCACGCCGCCCACCAGCACGAGCAGCACGATCGCGGCGCCCGCCACGGCCGCACGGTTACGGCGCAGGAACTTGGCGACCTGGTAGCCGTTCCAGCCGCGCTGCGCTTCGACCGGGCGGCCCTCGAGATGACGCTTCACGTCATCCGAGAAGGCTTGGGCCGTGGGCCAGCGTTGCTCGCTCTCGGGCCGCAGGGCGAGCAGCACGATGCTGTCGAGCTCGCCGGTCAGCCGCCGCCGGAGCGCTTGCGCATCGCGCTCGCCGCGCACTCGCGCGGCGGCGTCGGTGACCACCGCGCTGGGCTTGGGCGCCGGCTGCTCGAGCACGGCGCGCTCGATCGCCGCGACGCTCGTGCCACCGGTGTGTGGCCGGCGGCCCGTGAGCAGTTCGAAAAGCACGACGCCGAGCGAGTACACGTCCGATGCGGTCGTGAGCACCTCGCCGCGGATCTGCTCGGGACTCGCATATTCCGGCGTGAACGCGCGCACGCCGCCGCGCGTGAGCGGCATCTCGGCGTCTTCCGCCTCGGCTTCGGCGCTCAGGATCTTCGCCACGCCGAAATCGAGCAGCTTCACGTCGCCTTCGGCGGTCACGAGGATGTTGCCGGGCTTGAGGTCGCGGTGGATCACCAGGTTGCGATGCGCGTGGCGCACGGCCTCGCACACCTGGCGGAACAGCCCGAGCCGCTGAGCGACCGTGAGCTGGAGACGGTCGGCATAGGTGGTGATCGGCTCACCCGCGACGTATTCCATGACCAGGAACGGCCGGCCATCGGGCGAGACGCCGCCATCGAGCAGTGTCGCGATGTTGCGATGCTGCAGGCTCGCAAGGATCTGTCGCTCGCGGCGGAAGCGCGCGAGCGTGGGCGGGGCCAGCAGCCCGCTCTGCACCAGCTTGATCGCGACGCGTTTCTGGTACTGCTCATCGGCGCGGTGCGCCTCGTAGACGGCGCCCATGCCGCCCATGCCGATGAGTCGCACGACATCGTAGGGTCCCAGGCGCTGGCCGGTGAGGGCCGAAGCGTCCCCGAGCCGCGCGAGCGCGTCATCGCCCAGGCGCGAAGCCACGCCGGGCGAAGTGCGTTCAGTCTCGTCGATCAGCGCCTGGACCTCGGCGCGCAAGCTGGGGTCCGCGTCCGTCTCGCGTTCGAGCCACGCGCGCCGCTGCGCTTCGGGAAGCTCGACCGCGGAATCGAACAGTTCGCGCACGCGTCGCAGGCGCTGCGCGTCACTCGCCATGTGCGGGGCCCTCGTTGCCGCCTTCTGCGGGCCCGGTCAGCTGCAGTTCGCGCGCGAGCCATGCGCGTGCGAAGCGCCAGTCGCGCTTGATCGTGGGCTCCGAGACCCCCAGTACTTCGGCGACCTCGGACACCTCGAGTCCCAGCAGGAAGCGCATCTCGACCACTTGCGCCCAGCGCGGCTCCGCCTGCGCCAGGCGGTCCAGGGCCTGATCCAGCGCGATGGCATCGACCACATCGGTCTGCCGGCCTTCGACCACGTCATGCAGCGTCACCTGGATCCCGCCATCGCGCTTGACCGCGTGACGCGCGCGCGCGTGGTCCACGAGGACCCGGCGCATGGCGAGCGAGGCCGCGCTCAGGAAGTGTGTGCGGTTCTGGAAGCCGAGCGGTTCGGCGCCCAGCAGGCGCAGGGCGACCTCATTGACCAGCGCCGCAGGCTCGAGCGTGTGGTTCGCACGTTCGTTTCGCATATGGCGGCGGGCGATCGTCTCGAGCTCGGTGTAGACGGCCCGGAAGAGGCGGTCGCGCGCCAAATCATCGCCCTGCCGGGCGTCCTCGAGCAGCCGAGTGACGCTCACAGGAGCCGGGGGATCGGCGGACATCGTGGCCTTTCACTGCCATCAACGGGAGAGACCCCTCCTGCCATCACGCGGGGGCTGCGCGCAGAAGGGGTGTGGGTCCCCTAAGCGTACGGCCGCCACGACGCACCGGGCAAGACCGAACACGCGAGGACCGAACACGCGAGGATGGCGGCTGCCGCGACGGGGTGTTCAGCCCCTCACGCCGCCGCTCGCAACTCGCGCAGGCGGGCTACGGCATCTGCGGCGACAGCGATGGGTGCGCCCCAGTCGCCTTTGCGTTCCTGAGCGGCGATCGTCACGCCCGCGTACCAACTGCGCCAGCGCCAGTCCACGTCCTTGACCGTGAGTACCACGGTCGGGATGCCCATGGCGGCGGACAGGTTGGGGATGGCCGTCTCGGTCGAGATCACCATGTCGAGTTGGGTAAGCACCTGCGCCGTGGCCAGGAAGTCCGGCGCCTGCAGCAGCGGTTGCGCCAGGCCTTGCTCGTGCGCCTCGTGCTCTCGAGTGCCGCGGTGCAGTGAGACGAACTGCACCTCTTTGATCGCCAGCAGCGGCGCGAGCGTGCACAGGCTCGTGGAGCGCATGTAGTCATAGGTGTAGTTCGGATTGCCGGCCCAGTTGAGTCCCACACGCGGCCGCGTGCCGCACTGTGCGGGCGCCGCCACCCGGATCCACGGCGCGAGCGGCAGCTCTGCGACGCTGCGGATACCCAGCGCGTAAGGAAGGCTCATCATCGGGCACCATAAGTCCCACTGCTGGCCCGCGAGCGACGTGACGACGCGCAGCCGGGAGTCGAGCTTGGCGAGCAGGCTGGCGAGCGGCGCCGGCGCGTGCACGAGCACCTGCGCGAAGCGGTCACACAGCGGCGCCAGGAAGCGGCTCATGAGCAGCACGTCGCCCAACCCCTGCTCATGCTGGACGAGCAGCGTGAGCCCGTGCGCAGGGTTGCCGTCCCAGCGCACGCCAAGTGCGTCGTCGGGGGCCGTCACTTGCAGGCGCTGCTCATAGAGCGGCAGCCCGCGTTCCAGGTCATCGTCCAGCAACAGCACGTGCCCCAGGTTGAAGCGCGCCATCGGGTGATCGCCGGCGCTCGTGAATGCCGCGCGCGCCTGTGGCAGCTGGCGCAGGCCCTTGTACGCCATGCCCAGGTTGATCAACGCACCGGTGTGGCGCGGCGAGTTCTGCAACAGCAACTCGCTCAGTGTGATCGCCAGCTCATGCTCGCCGGTGCGATTGCACGCCACCGCCAGATTGAGCATCGCTTCGGGATAGCCGCGCTTGAGTTCGATCGCCGTGCGCAAGGCAGCGATCGCGGACTCATAGCGTCGCTGTTCCAGAAGGACCAAGCCGAGCACGTTCCACGGCTCGGCCAGCTGCGGCGCCAGATCACGTGCGCGCGTGGCGTGCGACTCGGCGCGCGCCAGGTCGTGAAGCCGCAGGTGCGCCTCGGCCAGGCTCTGATGGACCACCGCGGCCTGCGGCGCGAGTTGCTCGGCGCGTTCCAGGCGCTTGAGCGCCTCGGTCGCGTCGTTGCGCAGGAGCGCAGCGACACCATAGAGATGGTGCGCCTGCGCCTGTCCGGGCTTGGCCCGCAACAGCGCGCGCAGCTCGGTCTCGGCGAGCACCGCTTGGCCGGCCTCGAGCGCGGCGATGGCGCGGTCAAGCGCTCTGGACACGGCCCTGCTCCTTCTCGTCCTGCATCTGGATCACGCGCAGGTAGCACGCGAGGCGGTTCTCCTCGAGGCGCGCGAGCAATGGGCTCTCGTGATACGGCAGCAGGAACGCGCTCAGGTCCTGCGTCCACGGTGCGTGTCTGTCGAACAGGATGCCGAGCCCGAAGACCGCGGGGACATTCGCCCAGAGCAGACGGTCCTCCTTACCCGCGATGAAGTCCTCGATCGCGGTGAGCACGCCGTTGCGCGGGCCGCCTTCACGCAACGCGGTGGCGAACACGCCGGCGCCGCGGAAGCCGCCTTCGATCACGCCGGGCTCGCCCAGCGTCATGCCAAGGTCCCACGAGAACGGCTGGCGGTACTTCGCCGGGATGCGATCGGGCGCGTAGTACAGGTCGCGGCGCGCGCACGGCCAGCCCACGTCGTGGAAGAACGCCAGGAACGGCTTGCCCGCGCGCTGGGTGTTCTCCCAGAGCAGGCGGCATTCGTGAAAGACCGTGTACCAGTTGTGGTCCCCATCGATGAGCGCGGCGTCGGCTTGCAAGCCGGGCAGGGCATCCAGGCTCAGGCCCTGGATGAGCCGCGCATGCGGGTGCGCGTCGAAGAGCGCAGACGCGCCTTGCGAGGGTGCGGGGTCGATCGACACCAGCGAGCCGCCGGCCCCGGCCGTGTAGTCGATCAGCGACCGTGTCATGGTGCCGTACTCGGCGCCGACCTCGACGACCGTCTTCGCGCCGGTGATGCGCAGCGCCGGCATAATGATCTCGGAGAACTCCGCCATCGAGTGAAGCAAGAGGTTCGTCATCGGATCAAGCCTCCGGGAGCAGGGTGAAGAACAGGTCGATGTCGACATCACCGCGGAACGCCTCGGGCGCGGCGAGGGGCGCCACGAACAGCGCGGGCGTGCCTGTCGCGCGCACGAGCCCCGGCGCGATCTCGGTGAATCCCGAGTACACCAGGCTCTCGCCCGCGCAGTCCGTGTGCGTGACCACGCCAGTCTCGCTGCGCCAGTGCGCGCGCACCCCCGCGATGCGCAGCACGTCGCCGGGTTGGCCCAGAGCGACCGCCACGGCCTGCAGCGGTTCGCCGCGCAGCTGGAGTGTGGCGCGGTGCCACGCGCGACCGCGCGCATCCAGCACCGCTTCGTCGGTAGCCGACGCTTCGTCGCGGAACCCCGAGCCGTCGTCCCAGAAGAACGTGAGAGGCTGCGCCCCAGCGGGATGTTCGAATGCGGCAGGTTCGGCGCTGCGCAGGAACAGATGGGCCACCGCCTCGCCGGTCGCGCGGCTCTGCTGCCACGCGAAGCCGAACGGCCAGTAGACGCGCGAGTGGGGCAGGCTTGCCAACTGATGTGCGGAGAGATGTGCGCGTTCCCACTCGTGCAGGCCAGAGACGGACACGAGCGAGCGCGCCTCGCCGGATCCGAAGTTCTCATCGTGCTGCCACGCGGAGAAGAGCTCGAGCTCCTTTTCGAGCGGCCGCGCGATCGTGCGTTCGGTGATGGCGCGGCACAAGCCGCGCAGCGCCTCGGGCTGTGCCGGCCCGTGCTCGGCGCGATAAGCCGCCCAGCGATCCGCGAACGTGAGCACGCCGTGCTGCACCTGTGCGATCTGTGCGCGCTGCACCACAGGGATGTGCGGCACGTCCAGGCGCGGAGAGCCGTCATCCTCGTGGCCGAGCGTGGTGCCGCAATCGGCCATGAGGCTCTGCTCGAAGATCTCGGGGCTGCGCATGAAGGTATGCGCCATCGCCGCCGGCTGGCCGTTCTCGGCAAGCCAGCCTTCGACGGCGGCGCCATCCGCCTGCGTCTCGTGCACGTCGCCGCCGGTGACCAGGTACAGGCCGTGGGTGCGCACGCCTACGTGATCGTGATCGAAAACGCGCTGCAGACCCGCCTGGATCGTGCCCTTGTAGCCGAGGTCCACCAATGCCACCGAACGCTGCCGGCCCGCCGGCAGCATGGGCTTGAGGTGCGCAAGCAACCGCTTTCGCACGGCGGCGCTCATCGTCACGACTTTGCGGCGTAGCACCGGTGATGCCGCGATCGCGCGCGCGAAGCCGGCGATCTCGCCGGGCTCGAGCAGGCGCTGCTCATCGAGGCCGGGGAAGTCCGCGGCGGTGAGACCGAGTTGACCGTAGAGCTTGCTCGCGCGACTGGCGGACGGGCGCTGGATGAAGCGGCGGATCTCGCGCTCACTGCCCTCGAACAAGCTTGCCTGCAGCGCGACGAAACGCGAGACGAACACCTCGTGCGTCGCGAGTGTGAAGTGCAGGCGCGAGAAGACCTGCTGCAGCACGCGGCCTTCGCGCATGAGGCAGAAGACGGTGTCGATGCCCAGCGCCTCGCACCGCTGCGCGACCCACTCGGCGTAGGCGGTCACCACGGGCCCGAGCACGCCGGCGCCCCAGCGCGCGTGGTCGTCGTGCACGGCGGCCATCGCGTGCGAGCGCAGCGCCGTCAGGCCGAAGTCACCATGTTCGACAAGGGGCGCGCGTTGCGAGAGGGACCCCGGCAGCTCGCGCTTGAGTGAGTCTTCGAAGCCGTCGGGGAAACGGCGGAACCAATAGCGGGCGAGACCGAGGCTGCCGGGCCCCTCGACATCGGCAGTCCGGTCATCGCCCGCATGCAGGATGCGCGCAGGTTCGATGCCCGTCTTCTCGATGAGCACACGATGCAGGCCGAGTGCCTTCGGCCGGCCGTGCTCGCACGAGACCATCAGGTGATCGGGGCGCAGGCCGGTCAACTGCTCGATCTGCGCGCGCGTGAAATACGTGTCGGAGACGAACGCAACCTGGAGCCCGCGCGACTTCGCGCGTTCGATGAGCGCGCGCATGGGCTCGTAGACGCGCAGGTGCGCGCGCTCGGTCTGAAGTTCCATGCGCATCGCCTCGGCGGCCGTCACACCCGTGAGGTAGCCGCGCGGGAACTCATCCCAGATCTGCGCCAGCGTGCACTCGTGGCCGGCGACTTTGCCGCGGGCGCGCCCTTCGGCCATCTGTCGCTCGCGCGCGAAGCTCTCGATGCTGGAACTGGGCAGGAAACCGCCCCGCTCCCGGAGGACGCGGCCCAGTTCGATGAACACATCCAGCGGGCGTACGGCTTCGCGGTGCACGACGGTGTCGAACACGTCCAGGCTCAAGACATCGTAGTCGCCCGAATCCACGAGCCGGAAGAGGTCGGCGATGCGGCCGTCGTCAGAGGGTTCGAACGACTCCGCGTACGCCGCGTGTGTCGCGCGCGGTTCCAACGTGCGGGCCAGAGCAGAGCGCCGATCCATAGCAGGCCATCCTTCCGTGCGGGCGTGCGCGAGCCTTCGGCGCAAGCCGCGGGTATTCGGGAGGGGCCCGGATATGCAGGTGTCATCGGCCACTCATGGCTGCGCCTCCAGTGCGGAATGCAACGGAGGCGCGTAAGTGCCGGAAAGGCCTTGGCCCGGCGACAGGACCGGCTGCGGGCGACGGCTGGCGGCCGCAGCCATTTCAAATAACCATCACCTCGTGCAGCGCGCGTACTGCGTCCTCGCAGCGCGCGTTCTCGACCCGCAGGATCATCGCCGCCGCCGTCATGCGCAGGGCGATCAAAGCGATGCCCGCCTTCTCGAGCGCACGTTCCGCCCGGGCCGCCTCGTTCGCGCCCAGACCCAGACCGATGAGCGAGACGAACGCATTGCCATGATCCACGCTCAGGCTCCACTCGCCGCCCGGGCCGCGCAATTCGCGGAAGCCCTTCTGTAGCGCGTCCGCGTCGTCACGCGTTCCCGTCCAGACGATCGCGCCGTGCGTGGCCGTGGCCTGCTCGTGCGCGATCAGTTCCAGCGACGGATACGCCTGGGCGACGGCTTCAAGGATGCCGCGCGCCTCGCCGCGACCGCCGGCATTGCCTTCGGCGATCACGATCGAGACGTCTGTCATGTGAGCGATGCTTTCGACACGCGCGATCTCCACGGCCTGCTCCTTCATGGCGCCGCCGATGGGCGTGCCGGGGGTGTCGTTGAACGAACTGCGAACCGTGAGCGATACGCCCTCGCGCGCCGCAAGGTCCACGCAGCGCGCGTGCAGCACGCGCCCGCCCAGATGCGCGAGGGCCGAGCACGTGGCGAAGGACATGGACGTCAGGACACGCGCCTGCGGCACCACCCGCGGGTCGGCACTGAAGACGCCATCGACATCCGTGTAGATCTCGCAGCGTGCCGGCTGCAGCGCCGCGGCCAGTGCCACCGCGGTGGTGTCGGATCCGCCGCGGCCGAGCGTGGTGATCTCCTTCGTCTCCGGGCTCACGCCCTGGAAACCGGCCACGATCACGACGCGGCCCTGCTCGAGCGCGGCGCGGATGCGCTCGGGCTTGATCGCGATGATGCGCGCATTCGAGTGCGCGCCGTCCGTGAGGATGCCGCTCTGCGAGCCCGTGAACGAGATCGCCTCGATGCCGAGGTCCTGCAGCGCCATCGCCAGAAGCGCCATCGAGACTCGCTCGCCGGTCGTGAGCAACATGTCCATCTCGCGCCGCGCCGGATGCGGCGAGACCTCGTGCGCGAGACGGATCAGCTCGTCGGTCGTATCACCCATGGCCGAGACCACGACCACAAGCGCGTCGCCACTCGCACGCGAGGCCGCGACCCGGCGAGCGACCGCCCGGATGCGCTCGGGACCATTCACCGAGGTGCCACCGAATTTCTGGACCAGAGTGCCCATGGCCGCATCTATAGCGGCTCCTGAGTCTCGCTGCACCTGCTTTCGCATTGCGGGCCTGCGAACCGCATACCAAAGCCCGGGGCTGACTTGACGCTCTGCCCCTCGCTGGATATATTCCCCGCCGCTCTTGTTCGCGGAAGTAGCTCAGCCCGGTAGAGCATCACCTTGCCAAGGTGAGGGTCGCGGGTTCGAATCCCGTCTTCCGCTCCATGTGCGACGGGCCGGCCACAAGCCGGCCCTCGCCATTTCCTGCAGGACCCCGCGGGCCAC
>JANYBS010000020.1 GCA_025360715.1 Candidatus Eiseniibacteriota bacterium
TTGTAGAGCCCACCCTCGCCATACTGCGACTTGGAGATGAGCCACTTGGTCGGATCCTGAACCGAGGCCGGGTCCATACTCTGGTTGAAGCGGAACGTGAGCGCGAACGTCTTGCTCGCGCCTGGTGTGGCCAGCGACGGATCGAGTGTCGAAAGCGCAGTGCCCGGGCCGAGCGTGGAGAGGAAGTCGGATTTCGCCGGATCCACAAAGGCGATCTGTGGCGTGAACATGGCCAACTGCAGGTCGTTCGAGAGCGATTTCGACTCGCTGGTCCCCAGCGTGTCGAGCTGGTCGACCATCTTCTGGGCGTCGTCCGGCTGATTGAGCTGCAGATACGAATAGCCGGCATCTGCATAGGCGGGCGCGTAGTGCTGATCGAGCGCCGCAGCACGCTGGAACTCGCTGAGCGCCTTGGGCTGGTCGCCCATGGCCTGGTACGCCATACCAAGGTCGTGGTGCGCCGAAGGATCGTTCGGGAGCAAGCGCACTTCGGTCTGGAACTGCGTCTCCGCCTCGGCGTAGCGGCCGCGCTGCAGGTACAGGTTGCCGAGCCACGAGGGACCGGTGGGATCGCCCGGGTTCGCCTTGGCGATGACCTTGAACTGCGCTTCGGCGTCGTTCCAGCGTCCTGAGTCCACGTACGCGCGGCCCAGTTCCAAGCGTGCGTCCACGTCGGTCGGGTCGATCTGGACCGCCTTCTCGTAGGCGCTCGTGGCGTCGCTGAGCTTGCCTTCGACCTGGAACGTGCGCCCCATAAGGCGGTACGCCATCGTGTTCGTGGGGTTGTAAGCGGTCGAGCGCTTGAACTCGCGGATCGCGCCAGCGTAGTCCTGTTGCTGCAGGCGCTGCGCCCCGGCGCTAAGCGCCGAGTTCGCCACCTGCTGCAGGGCCGCCGACTGGTTGCCGATGGCGCCGAAGACTCCGCCGTAAAGGGATCCGGTGGTGATATCCATGACGTGAGTTCTGCTCCTCGTCGTCCCTGACGCGGGGTCCGAAACCGCCTCGATGCGCCGCTTCTGCGGGCAGGGCTGGTGCCTAGTCTCGGTCGTGCGGACCAGAGCTTGAGAGGGGCCGGCGAGCTTGGGTTCAGGACCGCAACCGACCTGTTTGCCGGCATCTCCAGCGCCCGGCCGCGATCATGCGCTTGTAGGAGCTGCGCATCTCGCGCAGAGTCCCGGCATGACCGAACAGCCCCCTCGCGAACCCGAGCGGCCCGCACACCACTCGATGACGCCCCTGCCGTGGCCGCCCGGCCCAAGCGCGCCGGCGAGCACCCACGCGGAGTTCGAGCAGGTGGAACCGCAGTCCCCTGACGGACATGTGTCGCAGGGCGTTCCCGAGGAACCGCTGGACTTGATCGCCGCCGGCTACGTCCCGCCCGATCCCGACGAGCAGCCGGGGATCGAACTCTGGCGCTTGCCCGGCAACGGCCCGCCCTTCGTGACCCTGCTGCTGCTGCTCGGATGGGCCGTCCCCTTTGCGCTTCTCTCCGTTCGCGGTGAGGGCGCCGACTCGCACGCACTCCTCGCGCATGGCGCGAACGTCACGCAGCGCTTTGGCGTCGATGCCCTCTGGCGCTTCGAGTCGTCCACGTTCCTGCACGCGGGACCTGGTCACGTGTTCTTCAATGCGCTCACGCTGCTCATGTTCGGCCCCGGCGTGGAGCGGCTCTTTCGCCGCACCAGCATGCTCACGCTCCTCGCCGCCGGCGGCGCCGCGGCCTCGGCTGCCAGCTTCTTCTGGCGTCTCGCGCAGCACGGCGTGAGCACAGACATCAGCGTGGGCGGCTCGGGCGTGCTCTTCGCCCTGGGCGGCGCGCTGCTGGCCGCAGCTTGGCGCCTGCGCGCGCGCCTCGCGGTCGGCCGGGCGCGCGCGCTCGCGGCCGCAGTGATCTTCCTGGCCGCCCAGGCGTATGTGGGCGGCTTCCAGCATCTGGGAACCGACAACATCGCACACACGGGCGGCCTCCTGGCGGGCGCGATTCTGGGGCTCGTCCTACCGCTCGACACGACATTGTCCGAAGAGCCGCCCGGACGCGCCAGCACCGCGCTGGGCGTGATCTCGGGGTTCGTGCTGCTCGCGGGCCTCGCGCGAACGCTTATCGAACGCTGACCGGCCGTCCCAGCCGGTGATCGGGGGAATCCCGCACGCACCCGCGCGCATCTATCCCCATGTCCATCCTTCCTTCTTGGAGTTCCCCGCCTATGTTCGCTTTCCGTCACCGCGTGCTCACCATCGCACTGCTCACGCTCGGCCTCGCGGCCAGCGCCTTTGCAAAGGCCCCCATGCACACGTTCCTCGACTTCAAGGTGAAGCGCGCCGACGGCCACGAGACCGCGCTGTCGCACTACAAGGGCAAGGTCGTACTGGTCGTCAATACGGCGTCGCGATGCGGCTTCACGCCGCAGTACGAGGCGCTCGAGGCGTTGCATAAGAAGTATTCGGCGCGCGGTTTCTCGGTATTGGGATTCCCTGCGAATGACTTCGGCGGCCAAGAGCCGGGCACCGATGCAGAGATCCAGAAGTTCTGCTCCCTTAACTATGCGACGACGTTCCCCGTCTTCGCGAAGATCACGGTGAAGGGCCCGGCCATGCATCCGCTCTATGCGTGGCTCACGCAGCAGAGCGGCTTCACCGGCGACATCCGCTGGAACTTCACCAAGTTCCTCATTGGTCCGGATGGCCATGTGCTCGCGCGCTTCGATTCGGCGGTCACTCCCAACGACAGCACCGTCACGAGCGCGATCGAACACGCACTCGCGGTGAAGGCGAACTAGATGCGCTCAGGCCGCGCCGTGATACGGGTGCTGCCCGCGCTCGTTGCGCTTGCGATCGGCGTTGCTCTCGCGGCGGTGTCGAGCCACAGCGAAGCCGGCACGGCAGCGTCGCCTGTGACATCAACAGCCACACACACGCTGTACGATTTCAGCGCGAAGCGCATCGACGGCGTCGACACCGCGCTCGCCGCATTCCGCGGCAAGGTCGTGCTGGTGGTCAACACCGCGTCCCACTGCGGCTTCACCAAGCAGTACGCAGCGCTCGAGGCATTGCAGAAGCGCTACGAAAGCCGCGGGTTCACCGTGCTGGGTTTTCCCGCCAACGACTTCCTGTGGCAGGAGCGCGGCAGTGACGCCGACATCCAGAAGTTCTGTAGCCTCAAGTACGACGTGACGTTTCCGATGTTCTCGAAGATCCACGTGAAGGGTGGCCACATCGACCCGCTCTATGCGTGGCTCACTCGAGGCAGCGACTTTCCCGGCAACATCTCATGGAACTTCACCAAGTTCGTGATCGGCCCCGACGGCCGCGTGGCCGCACGCTTCTCGCCCAGCACCACGCCCGATGATTCCTTGGTGATCGCCGCCATCGAGAGGCAGCTCGCGGCGCGATAGCTCGCCGTAGCTTGCAAGCAGCACGAAGCCCTGGACCTCGATCACGGTCCGGGGCTTCGTGCTGATACGGGGGAACCTAAGACGCGCGAGCCCGGACTAGCGCACGCGCAGGATGCGTTCCGTGCGCTTGCCCCACGGCGTCGTGAGCCGCGCGAAGAACAGACCCGACGGCGAGCTGCCACCTTGCAGGCGGCCGTCCCATTCCCACGAGTGCGGCCCCGCAGTGAAGCGGCCGTCATGCACCGCGACGCGGCGGCCTTCCACATCGAGGATCTCGAGCGTGGCCGGACCATCCTGCGGCAGCGAGAAACGCAGTGTCGCAACACCGGCACTCGGGTTGGGCTGCGGACGCGCGAGCATGAGCACCGCCGGTCCCTGCGGGCCCACGGCCACGTTGTTCGCCGGGATCCGGAACAGGCTGTCGCTCACCGCCAGCGCCGAGTTGAACGCGTGGTCGTACGCCCGCACGCGCACCAGCGCGCTGTCGCTGCTCGTGGACGGCACGGTCCACGCCTGCGCGCCCGTGCTGGGCACCGCCTGCGCGATGGTCACCCATGGACCCGCAGCGCCGTGCAGCGAGTACTGCACGGTCACGGAGTCCACTCCCACGTTGTCGGACGCGCTCCAAGTGATGTTCTGCAGGCTGCCCTGTGGCCACGATTCGCCGCCATGCGGCGCCGTCACGTGCACGATCGGCGGCGCGATATCGATGAACTTGGCGATGAGCGTGCGATCGCTCTGCATGTTGATCGTGAGCGGGTTCGCGAACGCGGTCGAATCGCCGCCCCAGTCCAGGAACGCGAAGCCCGCCTCTGGGGTGGCCGAGAGCTGAACCAGCGCGCCCGTGGCGTAGCCCGACAGATCGGGGTTGCGAGTGACCGCGCCGGCGCCCGCGATGCCCACATCGAGCACCCACGCATCGGGCACGAAGAGCACCTCGAGCGAATGGTTCGCGGTCACGTTCGTGAACGAATAACCCGCCGGGTGGCCAATGCTGACGCCGTCCACCTTCACGTCGCCGATGCGATAACCGCTCACGGGCTGGAACGTGAACGCCTGGTTGTGGGCATACGGCACGGAGACGTTTCCGGCAGAGGGCGCGATGCTGCCGCCCGAAGGCACATCGTTGGTCACGGCCACCGTGAAGACCTGCGAGTACGCCACCACAAGATCCCCGTACGTGCTCAGGTTCGCAGCCTGCACGCTGGTCGAGGTCTGCGCGACCGGCGCTGCAGGCAACTGCCACGCGGTGTCGTACGAGTACGTGAGGAGCGGGCCCGCCGGAAGGCTCGGCACTTCGCTCGCCTGGAACTTGAGAGTGCTCGCATACGTCATGCCCGCCGCCGGCAGCGCCGACGGCGTGAACGTGAAGTAGCGCGTGACCACCTGATCGCTCACCGGCGCCGCCAGCTCGCCAAGATGCGAGGGCAGTCCGGTGCGCACCGTGCCTGTCAGGTCGTAGGCCGCAGCGCCACCGCCCGCATTGCTCGTCGCCAGCGTCGCCGGGGTGTAGGCCGCGACATCGCCCACGTCGAAGGTGACCGTGGAACTGCCGAGCGCGATGTTGCGCTTGAGATTACCGATCACATAGCGGTTCGCTGACGCGCCGGTGAGCGTGGCGCCCGCAGGGAGCACAAGCGTGTTGCCGCCCGTGTTCACGCGGCCATTGGCGAGCGTGAGCGTGCCAGCCACGCTCAGGTCACGCGTGAGCGTGACGCCATTCGCATTGCTCACGATCACATTGGCGTTCGTGTTCGATGTGAATGTGCCGGCCATGTTCACGTTCTGCGACGCCGCGCCGGTCAGCGTGTAGTTCGCAGCACCCGCGGGGGTGAAGCCCAGGGCCGCGCCGCTCTTGACGTTGATACTGCCCTTGATCGTGGCGCCGCCAAGCAGGTTCACGTTGAACACGCCCTGCGAGACGATGAGGCTGTCGAGCGTGAGGCCGCTGCCGCCCGTGCCCGACTGCGTGCCGGTCTCGTTGTACTCGAAGTCGGCGTAGGTGCGGCCCGACAAGCTGGGCAGGATCGCGCCATCGATGCGGAAGCGGCTACCCGCCTGGAACTGCACGACCGAGTTGGGCGCGGCGGCCCCGAATGGATTCGCGCCTGCCTGCTGCACGTAGAGCGAACCATTCTGGAACGCGATCGAATTGAGCCCCGTCGTGCCGAAGAGATTGCCCGAGAAGCCCGTGCCCGCTGTTGCCACTGAGCCGGACTGGAACTGCACCGAGCCGGCGTCCACGGCCGTCAGGCGATGCGCGGCACTACCCGCCGTGACGTTGCCCGCGATCGCCGCCGTGGCGCCCGACGGCAGCGCGACGCTCGTCGCGACACCCGCATTGAGCAGTAGCGACGAACCGCTCGCGATGCTCAGGTCGGTGCCCACCCCGCCATTGATCGTGAGCGTGCTTGCGACCGTGGGCGCGAGCTGCACCGAGGTGTTGTTGGTGATCTGCAGCTGGCCGATGCTCTGCGTCGGCATGCTGTTCGCGCTCACCGCGCTACCCGAGTTGAAGATCAGCACGTCGTCGGTCGCGGGTGTGGCACGCGCCGGCGACCAGCTGGCCGCCGTGGTCCACGGCGCTGAAGCGCCGCCGGCCCACGTATAGACATGCTGCCCGAAGATGGCGGTGATGTTCTTGTTGGCGTTCATCGTGACCGTGAGCGGGTTCGCGCTGCCGGTGGCATCGCCGCTCCAGCCCACGAAGCTCCAGCCCGCCAGCGGCGTCGGCGTGAGTTGGACAACCGCGCCGCCACCATACGTGGGCTGGTCCGGCGACTTGGCGACCGAACCCGATCCGGTGGTGGTGACATTCAGCGCATACGCCGCGATCGCGAACGAGGCCGTGATGCTCTGGTTCGAATGCACCGCCGGGAACGTGAAGTTCGTCACCGAGCCGATGTTCGTGCTGTTGATGAGCACGCTCGTCACCTGATAGGTGGGCGCCGGCGTGATCGTGAACGATGGCGTCGCGCCATCCGCCACGACGATCGCACCCGCCGGCGTGATCGAGCCGTTCGCGCCGGCGTTGGCCGTGACCGTCCAGCCCGTGAACGCGACCGCCGTGTGGCTCGAGTCCGCGCCCACGTTGGTGGCCGCGTCACGCGCGCGAACCCGCACCTTGGCGTTGCTCGTGAGCACGAGCGGGACCGTCCAGTTGTACGTGCCCGTGTTGCTCAGGCCCGTCGCAATGGAGTTGGCGAACGTCGCACCGCCATCGGTCGAGTAGGCCAGGTCCACGCCCGTCACCGCGGTATTGTCCGTAGCCGTCCAGGTGATCGCGTGTGCGCTACCCACGCCCCAACTCTCGCCACCCGCAGGCGAGGTCACAGCCACGACCGGCGCCTGTGTATCGACCGGGTTCGCCGCGAAGCTCGCCGCGATCGTCTGGTTCGCGTGCACGGCGGGGAACGTGAAGTTGCCCTGCGCACCCACCGAGACGCCATTCACGAGCAGGTCGTCCAGGTGGAAGCCCACGCTCGGCGTGCTCACGTAGGCCGGCGTCGCGCCATCACCCACGATCGTCGTGCCGCTCGGGGAGATCGAGCCGTTCGCGCCCGCGCTCGCGAGGATCGTCCAACCGCTCGTCGTGAACGACGTGTGGCTCGAGTCGGCAGCCACATTGCCCGATGCATCGCGCGCGATCACGCGCACTCGCGCCGCGCCGGTGAGCACCGAAGGAACCGTCCAGGCGTAGGTACCCGTATTGGGCACATCGCTTGCGATCACGTTCGGGAACGTGGCGCCGCCGTCGGTCGAGTACGTGAGATCGATCTCGCTCACGCCCACGTTGTCCGTGGCGCTCCACGTGATCGCATGCAAGTCACCGACATTCCAGTTCTCACCACCCGCCGGCGACGAGAGCGCCACGACCGGCGGCACCAGGTCACCGCTCGTGCCGCTGTTGGTGAACGCGTCGGCGAAGCCGTTACCCGAGATGGAGTCCACGCCGCCCGGCGTCCAAGTGGCCGAGATGCGGATCTGCCCAAGCGCGACCTTGTCCCACGCCGGATCCGGAGCCACGCCGGCACCGGTCTCGGTCCAGTAGGTGCGCACGCTGGCCGCATGCAGGCGCGAAAGCGCCTCGGCGGTCGGGTGGCCATAGCTGTTGCCGTTGCCGCACTCGATCACGCCGATCTTCGGGTGGATCGCATTGAGCCACGTCGTATTCGAGGAATAGCGCGAGCCATGATGGTGGACCTTGTACACCTCGACCTGTCCGACTTCGGGTCCGATGATGCTCTCGACATCGGCACCGCCGCCACCCGTGCTGCCGGTGAGGTCGCCGCCGATCACTTCGTCGTATTCGCCGTAGCTGACCTTGACCACCAGGCTGAGCGAGTTCTCATCCGACGTCGATACGCCCGCACCCGCCAGGTCCACGCACTTCAGATAGACCGGGTGCGCCGAAAGCGAGTCGAGCGTGATCACCTGGTTCTTCACCATGGTGCGGCGGCGCGCGCCCAAGGCGCCCACATAGTTCGTGTAGGTCGCGGTCGTGTACGACTGTGCGCGGTCCCAGCCGTAGTCAAGGGCGATACCGCCGTTCAACACCGACGTGAAATTGCCGATGTGATCGCTGTGGTAGTGGCTCGTGAAGTGGTGGTCCAGATGCGTCACGCCCAGCGCCTTGAGCTGGTTGACGACAGTCACACCCATGGCCGGCGTACCGCCGGGTCCTTCATCGAAGAGCGCAGTCTGGCCGTTCGGGGTGATCAACAGCGTGCCGTCACCCTGCCCGACGTCGAGGTGGATGATCTGGAGACGGCCATTACCGGTCAGGGCCTGCGCAGGAAGGGCAAGCACGAAGCAGCAGGCAGCGGCCAGCATGGCCGCGCCCAAGGGGCGCATCGGGGGCATCGGTTCTCCGCGGTCCGGCGCGCAGGCACGCTGTCATCCAGGGAGCTTCACTACGGACCGTCGAGGGCGGGGCGTTCTGTGGCGTCCACCCGGACACCTCAGAATGCCCCTTGGGCTCGCTAAGCGTATCAGGGCCTGGCGACAAGGGTCCACCCTCATTGCTCGACCCGAAAAACCCATTAGAAATGCTAGTGGCGCGGTTTTCCCAGGCTTTCCGGCCGGACCAGCAGGTCCCGAAGCTGCGACTCCCACAACGCGGCCCACGTGTGGCTGCCGTGGCCGTGGGTCTTCTCACTGGCCGGGATCAGCACGAAACGGCCATGCTTCACCCTGCTGATCTCGCGCTCGGCCAGCCCCAGTTCGGGCGGATTGATGAAATCGTCGGCCGAGTTCACGAGTACCAGCGGCGCGGTGATCTTTTCGAGCAACGGCGAGGGGTCGTAGTCTCGGGACGCGTCCAATTGATAGAGCAAATCGTTCGCGTCGAAGCCCTTGGCGCGAGCGTCCAATGTATTCGCGATGTAGCGATCCACCGTGTCGCGGTCCGCCAGCGCCTTCTGCATGAAGCTCGGCGCGCTGCCAGCGATCACCAGCATCGCGTTCGCCGCGCGCATCGCCGCAGCCGGTTGCTGCGCGTATTCGCCGTCGCGCCAGTCGGGGTCGTGGCGGATCACGTCGGCAATCAGGTCGCGCCACAGACGGTTGCGGCCGACGATCGCGACCGGCTCGCAGGCGAGCGGCATGAGTGCGTCCATCATGGCCGGATAGCGTGTGCCCCACATCCACGTATGCATCGCCCCCATCGACGTGCCCATCACCAGACGCAGGTGGGTGACGCCCAGGTACTCGGTGACCAAGCGGTACTCGGCCGTCACCATGTCGGCGTAGCCGTAATGCGGGAAGTTCATATGCAGGCCGTCGCTGGGTTTGCTCGAGCGGCCGTGGCCGATGTCATCGGGCAGGATCAGCCAGAAGCGCGTGGTGTCGAGCGCGCCGCCAACGGGATAAAGCACATCCGCGAACTGCGGCGACAGGAACTGCCGCCCCGTGCCACCCGTGCCGTGCATGATGAGCACGGCGTTGTCGATGGCGCCGCTCGCGCTGCGATGCGGCTGACCGAGCGTGAGGTAGTGCAGCCGCAACTGCACGAAGCGCTCGCCGTTCACGCAAGCGAAGTCCGGCATGACAACGTCGCCTTCGCGAGCAGGCGCAGGCGCGGACCGGGCTACGGTGGCGCAGCACGCCCACGCGCAGAGCAGCAGGAGCGAGACAGCGATGCGTGAGCGGATCATCGGCGGAGCTCCTTGAGAAGGCGCTTCAATCGAACACGATCTCGTCGGCGAAGATGAATGACTTGTTCCCCGCGCCCTTGTGCCACGCCGGGCACAGGATGGGCGCTTTCGCGTGCACGCGGATGTATCGCGCGCGGCGCGACGCGAATCGTACCGCGAAGTCGCGCAGCACCACGCCGTCGGCGTGCTCGTCGACGGTGTTGGGCGCCTCCCCGGCGGAGACGAATTGCTGACCATCGAGCGACGTCGCGAACTCCACGCTCACGGGCATGAAGATCCACGAGTTCTGGTCCTGCAGGAACCCCGTGGCCAGGTGATCCAGGTCGCGCTCCCGTCCCAGATCCACCACCGCGTCCATGTCCACGCCGTAGAAACCCATCCATGTGGGCACGCGGAAATCATCACCGCCGCGCACGCCATCGATCAGCGCGTCTTCGCCATCGCCGGTGTAGGCGCGATGGCGCGAAGTAAGACTCACGATGCGGCGGTCGTCGGCGATGCGCCGGAAGCTCACCCATTCCTCGGGCGAAGCGGCCGCGCCCGGCGCGAATGCGCGCATGCGCAGCGTGCTCGTGCGGTCGATCGTGACGCTCGTGCCCGTGCCCGAGCGCAGCACCGAGTCGCCGGAGACGACCGAGTAACGCACTCGCGCGCTGGTGTCGGCGCAGGCGAACGTCACCTGCTGCGTGCCGCGAAAGCGCGGCGTGCCGCTGGTCACGTAAGGAACGGCGACCATGCGTGGGCCCTCGAGGTGCGAGGACGGCGCGCAGCCAGGCGCGCTCGCCCACAGCGAATCGGGCATGGCGCCCATCGTGAACGCGAGCGTGCCACCGGCGGTGATCTGCGCGTGCGAGAGCGCACAACGCGTGAGCGGGTCGCCGTTCAGCGCGGCCGCGCGGATGTAAGGCCGCGCGCGGCTGGCATTGGAAAGGATCGTGAAGTCATGCCCGCCCGGCAGGTGCAGCGTGGCGCGCGGGAACAGCGGCGCGCCGATCGCATACTGGTCCTGGCCCGGCGTGACGCTATAGAAGCCCAGCGCCGAGAGCACATACCACGCACTCATCTGCCCGCAGTCCTCGTTGCCGATCAGGCCGTCGTGCCGCGGCGTGTAGAGGCTGTCGAGGATGCGGCGCACGATGCGCTGCGACTTCCACGGCTGGCCCACGTAGTCATACAGATAGGCGATGTGATGGCTGGGTTCGTTGCCGTGCGCATACTGTCCGATCAGGCCAGTGATGTCGTCCTGCGTGCGGCCCGTGGTGCGTGGCGACGCGGCGAACAGCGAGTCGAGCTTGGCCGCATAGGCCGCGCGGCCACCCAGCGCTGCCATGTGCCCCTCGATGTCCTGCGGCACGAAGAAGCTGTATTGCCAGCTGTTCGCCTCGGTGAAATGAAAGTCCACTTCGGTGGGGTCGAACGGCGTCTTGAAGCGCCCGCCGACACGCGGCCGCATGAAGCCTGTCGCGGGGTCACACAGATGCCGCCAGCCCTGTGCGCGAAGCATGAAGGAATCCCGCGTGGCACTCTGCCCCGTCATGGCCGCGAAGCGCGCGATGCACCAGTCGTCGTAAGCGTACTCGAGCGTCTTGGACACGCTCTCGCCCTCGCGCTCGCCCGGCACGTAACCGCGGCGGCGATAGTCGGGTAGACCATGCACTCCGGCGCCCGCACTCAAGCGCATCGCCCGCAACGCTTCGGCGGCATCAAAGCCGCGGATGCCCTTTGCCCACGCGTCGGCGATCACGGAGACCGCGTGATAGCCGATCATGCAGTCGGTCTCGTTGCCCGCCAACTCCCACACCGGCAGCTTGCCGCCTTCGCGTGTCTGCGCAAGGAACGTCTGGATGAAGTCGCGTGTGCGATCCGGTTCCAACAGCGTGTACAAAGGGTGCGCCGCACGAAACGTGTCCCACAGCGAGAAGACCGTGTAAGGAACGTAGCCCTGAGCCGTGTGCACCGCGCCATCGTGACCGCGATAGCGGCCGTCCACATCCACGTACAGGTTCGGCTGCAGCAGCGTGTGATAGAGCGCGGTGTAGAACACCGTGTCCTGCGCGGGCGTGCCGCCGCCCACCTCGATGCGCGCGAGCGCATGCCGCCACTGCGCTCGGGCGGCCGCGCGCGTGGAGTCGAACGCCCAGCCGGGCGCCTCGGCATCGAGCGCCGCGCGCGCACCGGCGGCGTCGACCGCCGAGAGGCCGACCTTGGCGATCACGGCGCCGCCCTTGCGGAGGTCGAAGAACAGCGCAGCCTGCAGGCTGCGGCCGGTGGCCTGCGTGAGTCCCGGAGCCGCGGCACTGTCCGGCGCCAGCAGCGCTCGGAACGGCCGCGAGAACCGCGCGACAAAGAACAGGCGCTGGTCCGCCGCCCAGCTGCGCGAGCGGCGCTCGCCTTCGATCTCGTGATCGCTCACGATGCGCAGGCTCGAAGCGATCACACCGTCGGGTGCCTGCAACCCCACCAGCACACAAGCGCTGTCGCCCGGCGCGAACCTATAGCGGTGCCACCCGGTGCGCGCAGTCGCTGTGAGCTCCACACGCACGTGCGCATGGTCAAGCGTGACGCCATACGCGCCGGGTGAAGCCTGCTCGCTCGATCTCGCGAACGTCTCGCCGTCGCCGCGGCCATCGCTGCTACCCAGGCTGCGGCCGTAGCCCAAGTGCCACGCGGGCATACCGCGCATGGGCAACAACCGGATGTCGCCGTAGTCCCCCACGCCCGTGCCACTCAGGTGCGTGTGCGAGAAGCCGTACACGCGCGTGTCGTCATCGTGGTACAGGCTGCAGCCATCCCAGCCATCGAGCCGCGTGTCGGGGCTGAGTTGCACCATGCCGAACGGCACGGTGGCGCCCGGGTACGTGTGGCCGTGGCCGCCGGTGCCGATGAACGGATCCACGTATCGCACGGGGTCGAACGGATGTGCAGCCGGTGCGGCAGCGGCGGCACGCGCGCACAGCACGAGCGTGATCGCGAGAAGGACAAGGGGGCGTCGCATGGCGGCGAGACTACGTGCGCTCCCCGCATGCGACAACCCCGAACGCGCGGCGGGATACGCGAGTGCACTGCGCGGTTGACGCTGCCGCTGCGGCGCTCCTACGCTGCGGCGTTCGCCAGCCTTTCGCTCCCGGTCCCCGAGGTGCTCGATGCCGCGCTCCACATCGTGCTTCACGCCGCGCCTGCTCGCCGCCGCCTGCCTGCTCGCCATTACCGCCACCGCCTGCCAGCCCAAGACCGCCGGTGATGCTGGCAAGAGCGCCAAGCCCATCGTCATCGGCCTGTCGCTCGATACGGTCCGGGAAGAACGCTGGCAGCGCGACCGCGACGAGTTCGTGAAGCACGCCAAGGAGCTGGGCGCCGAGGTGCGCGTACAGGTGGCCAACAATGACGACGCGCGGCAGAACGCCCAGTGCGAGAACCTGCTCACGCAGGGCGTGGACGTCCTCGTGGTCGCCCCGCACAATTCCGAAAGCGCGGCCACCATCGTGCAGGCCGCGCACAAGGCCGGCGTGCCGGTGGTGGCATACGACCGGCTGATCAAGAACTGCGATGTGGATCTGTACCTGAGCTTCGACAACGTCCAGGTCGGCCGCCTGCAGGCCGGTTACGCGGTGAAGCAGGTTCCCAAGGGCCGCTACCAGCTCATCGCGGGCGCGCCCACCGACAACAACGCGCACCTGTTCCGCCAGGGCCAGCTCGAAGTGCTCGACCCGTATGTGAAGCGCGGCGACATCACGATCGTGGGCGATCAGTGGGCCACTGACTGGCAGCCGGTCGAGGCGCTCAAGATCATGGAGAACGCGCTCACGCGGAATGCGAACAAGATCGACGCCGTGGTCGTGAGCAACGACGGACTGGCCGGAGGCGCGATCCAAGCGCTGGCCGAGCAGAAGCTCACCGGCAAGGTCGTGGTCACGGGCCAGGACGCCGAACTCTCGGCGTGCCAGCGCGTGCTCGCGGGCACGCAGAGCATGACGGTCTACAAGTCGATCCGCGCGCTCGCGCGCCGCGGCGCTGAAGTGGCGATCCTGCTCGCGCGCAAACAGCCCGTGCCCGACGCCACGGGAAAGATCGCCAACGGCTTCAAGGACATCCCCGCGATCCTCATCGCACCTGTGGCGGTCGACAAGGCCAACATGGACTCCACCGTGGTGGCTGACGGCTTCCACTCTGCCGCCGAACTGGCGAGCGGCGCGCCACCAAAGTGATGCTCGTCGCCATGGGCCTGCGCGCATGAGCGAGGGGGCTGCGCGTCTCGAGCTGCGCGACGTCAGCAAGACGTTCCCGGGCGTGCGCGCGCTCGACGGCGTTTCGTTTGCGCTTCGCGCGGGCGAGATCCACGCGCTCTGCGGCGAGAATGGCGCCGGCAAGTCGACGCTGCTCAAGATCCTCGCAGGCATCCATCCTGCGGACTCGTGGAGCGGCGAGATGCGCGTGGACGATGCCATCGTGCGTCTGCACGGCATTCGCGATGGCGAGACGCACGGCATCGCGCTCATCGCGCAGGAGCTGGCACTGGTGCCGCAGCTATCGGTCGAAGCGAACGTGATGCTCGGCCGCGAGCAGGCGCGGTTCGGACTGCTCGACTCGCACGCGATGCGCACCGCCGCCCGCGCAGCACTGGCGCGCGTGGGCCTCGATACGGATCCCGCACGACCTGTGCAGGAGCTGGGCATCGGCCAGCAGCAGCTGGTCGAGATCGCCAAGGCCATGCAGAAGGACGCGCGCATCCTCGTGCTCGATGAGCCCACCGCTGCACTGCCCGAGGCCGACGTGCAGCGGCTGCTCGCGCTGCTCGTGGAGCTGCGTTCGCGCGGCACCGCCATCTTGTATGTGAGTCACCGGCTCGATGAGGTCTTCCAGATCGCCGACCGCATCACCGTGCTGCGCGACGGCCGCAGCGTGTACACCGGCGACCACACGCCGGGCGACGGCTCCCCCGCCACACGCGAGCGCGTGATCGCGCACATGGTCGGCCGCGCGGTGAGTGAGCGCCCCGTGCGCACGGCGCGCGACGTGCGGCCGCACGAAGCGCCGCTGCTGAGCCTGCGCGAATGGTCGCTCGCCGACCCGCAGCGGCCTTGGCGGCAAGCGCTGCGCGAAGTGCGGCTCGACGTGCACGCGGGCGAAGTGCTGGGTCTGGCCGGCCTCATGGGCGCGGGGCGCACCGCGTTGCTCGCGTCGCTCTTCGGCGCCGCGCGCAGCCGCGTGAGCGGGCGCGTGCGCATCGGCGGCTCACCCGAACGCGAGCCGTTCGCGACCCCCGCGCAGGCACTCGCCGCAGGCGTCGCGCTGGTGAGCGAGGACCGCCGCCGTCAGGGACTCGTGCCCGAAGGCAGCATCCTGGATAATCTCTCGCTGGCGACGCTCGCGCGCTTCGCACCGCGCGGCGTGCTGCGCTTGCAAGCACGGGAGGCCGCGTGCCGCGCACAGGCCGAGGCTCTGCAGATCCGCCCGCCGGCACTGGAACAGATCGTGATGCGGCTCTCGGGCGGCAACCAGCAGAAGGTCGTGCTCGGCCGCTGGCTCCTGGCCGGCCCGCGCGTACTGCTGCTCGATGAGCCCACGCGCGGCATCGACGTGGGCGCGCGCGCCGAGATCTACGGATGGATCGAGCGTTTGAGCGCGCAGGGACTTGCGATCGTGCTCGTCTCGTCGGACCTGCCCGAGTTGCTGGGACTGAGTGACCGCGTCGCCGTGCTCTGCGAAGGACGGCTCACCGCCACGCTTGCGGCGGGCGAAGCCACTCCTGAAGCCGTCATGGCGGCTGCGACTCGCAACGCGGCGCTGAACCCTTCCCAAGAGGTGCTGACATGAAGCGCGATGTGCGATGGGACTGGCGCACCCTCACCATGCTGATCGCGCTGGCGGTGATATGGATCGTCTTCAGCGCCGCGACGCACGGCACGTTCCTCTCGCCGCGCAATCTGAGCTTGCTGGCGAGGCAGATGAGCGTGACCTCGGTGCTCGCCACCGGCATGGTACTGGTGATCGTCGCCGGGCAGATCGATCTTTCCGTGGGCGCCATGAGCGGACTGCTGGGCGCGCTCGCGGCGATCGCCGCGACGACCTTTGGCTGGCCGCTCCCGCTCGCCTTTGGCGCCGCCATCGCGCTGGGCGCCTTGCTCGGCGCGGCGCAGGGCTCGCTCATCGCGTACCTGGGCATCCCGCCGTTCATCGTGACGTTGGGCGGCATGCTGCTCTTCCAGGGCGCGCTACTGGGTATCACGCGCGGCATCACGATCACGCCGCCGCCGGCGTTCCTGCTTGTGGGCCAGACGTACCTGCCACCCGCTGCCGGCTTGGCGCTGAGCGGCGTGCTGGCGCTGGCGTTCGCTTGGCAGGCCGTGCGAGCAAAGGGCATGGCTCGCGTACGATTCGCGGTGCTGGCTCTGCTCGCACCGGCATTCACCCTTCTGATGAATGCCTATGAAGGCGTACCCGTGCCGGTGGTGATCCTGCTCGTGCTCGCGAGCCTGCTCGCGCTCACCGCGAGCCGCACGCCGTTCGGACGGCATCTGTATGCCGTGGGCGGCAATCGCGAGGCGGCCTTCTATTCCGGGATCCCCATCGCCAAGCGGCTCATCGGCGTGTTCATGCTCATGGGCGCGCTGTGCGGCATCGCCGGCATCGTGCTGACGGCGCGCGTCGGCGCTGCGACCACTGATGCCGGCCGGATGATGGAGCTCGATGCGATCGCTGCGGCGGTGATCGGTGGCACGTCGCTGATGGGCGGACGCGGCTCCGTGTGGGGCGCGATCCTGGGAGCCTTGGTCATGGCTTCGCTCGATAACGGCATGAGCCTGCTCGATACCGAAGCCTTCTGGCAGCCTATATTGAAAGGTACCATCCTCGTCGCAGCCGTCGCCGCCGACATGGCGGGCCGCCGTCGCGATTGAATTCCTCGAACAAGGAGACGCGCATGCGATCCATCCCCACACTCGCCGCACTTTTTATATTCACGATCGCCGTCTCGCCGGCGCGCGGCGCCGACACGCCCGCGACCGCAGCGGCTTCCGCCGCGACGACTGTGCCCGCCCCAGCGCGCGACCCCAAGCTGCCCGCCGGCGATGCCGACGCGAAGCAGGCGCTCGACACCTCGCCGCGCCACGGCGAGTTCATCGATATCCCGTACTTGGACGGCAAGCCGGCGCTGCGCACCTATGTGGTCTACCCCGAGCGCAAGGACAAGGCCGGTGTGGTGATCCTGATCCACGAGATCTTCGGACTCACCGATTGGCTGCGCGCCGTCGCCGACCAGTTCGCGAAGGATGGCTTCATCGCCGTCGCGCCGGACCTGATCTCGGGCTTGGGACCCAACGGCGGCGGCACCGAGGCCTGCGCATCGCGCGATGACGTGGTCAAGCTCGTGCGCCAGCTCACGTATGACGAGACCAAGGCCCGGCTTGCCGCGGTGCACGCGTACGTGAAGACGATCCCCAGTGCGAACGGCAAGTGGGCGACCGCGGGTTTCTGCTGGGGTGGCGGCCGCAGC
>JANYBS010000005.1 GCA_025360715.1 Candidatus Eiseniibacteriota bacterium
GCCGCAGACGGTCTGCGTGAGGCGCGCAGCCGCACGCCCGACCTGATCCTGCTGGACCTGGGATTGCCCGATGGCGACGGCATCGACGTCACGCGGCGGCTGCGGGAGTGGACGGCGACGCCGATCCTGGTGCTCTCGGCGCGCGGCCAGGAGCGCGACAAGGTCGCCGCGCTCGACGCCGGCGCCGACGACTACCTGACCAAGCCTTTCGCCGTCGGCGAGCTGCTCGCGCGTATCCGTGTGGCGTTGCGTCATGCCGCGCGCCCCGCCACAGGCGAAGCCGATGGCGTGCTCCACCTGGGTGAACTCACGGTCGACCGGGTCAAGCGGCGGGTGAGCGTTCGCGGCGACGATGTCCACCTGACGCCGCGCGAGTTCCGGCTGCTGACGGCGCTGGGCGCACATCCGGGGCGCGTCTTCACGCACGAACAGTTGCTGCGCGAAGTCTGGGGGCCGGGCAATGCCCATCAGCACCACTATCTGCGCGTGTACATGGCGCAGCTGCGGCAGAAACTCGAACGCGACCCCTCGCAGCCCGAGTTCCTGCACACCGAGACCGGCGTGGGTTACCGCCTGCGCGACTGACTTGCCGAAGACCGAGCGCCGTGCGGTAGTGTGTTGGCATGTCCGAACGCGATGACGTGAAACTGCTCGCCAGCGAACATGTCGTACTCCCATCGGGTGCGCGGCCTGCCGCCATACGCATCGCTGACGGCCGGATCGCCGCGGTCCTCGATCTCGCGGATCCGCAAGCGCGCGGCGCCACGATGCTCAAGAGCGCGTGGCTGCTGCCCGGCCTCGTGGACACGCACGTGCATATCAACGACCCTGGCCGCGCGCAGTGGGAAGGGTTCGCCACCGCGACGCGCGCCGCGCTTGCGGGCGGTATCACGACCCTGGTCGACATGCCACTCAATGCGATCCCCGCCACCAACGATGTCGCAGCGCTTCATGCCAAGCGTGCCGCCACGCACGCTCGCCTGCACGCCGACGTGGCGTTCTGGGGCGGCCTCGTGCCCGGCAATGCCCCGGCACTCGAAGGCCTTGCGGCCGCCGGCGTGCGCGGCTTCAAGTGCTTCTTGTCGCCTTCCGGCGTGGCAGAGTTCGGCCACGTGAGCCGCGGCGATCTCGAACTCGCCGCGCCGGTGCTCGCGCGCCTCGGGCTGCCGCTGCTCGTGCATGCGGAGGATCCTGCGCAGCTGTTGGCGGCGCGCGGCGACCCTCGTGAGTACGCCACATGGCTCGCGTCGCGGCCAGTGGCAGCCGAGGTCTCGGCGTGCCGGATGCTGGCGGGACTCGCCACCGGATACGGACTCTGGATCCATGTCGTGCATGTGGCGTGCGGCGAAGCTGCACAGGTGCTGCTCGATGCCCGTGCCGCCGGCGCAAAGATCACGCTCGAGACCTGCCCGCACTATCTGTGCTTCGAGGCCGAAGCGATCCCCGCGGGATCGACGATCCACAAATGCGCGCCGCCGATCCGCGAAGCGGCGCAGCGCGAAGCGCTCTGGAGACATATCGGTGATGGCAGTTTCGACCTGGTCGCCTCCGATCACTCGCCGTGCTCGCCGGCGCTCAAGCAACGCGAGAGCGGCGACTTTTCTGCCGCGTGGGGCGGCATCGCTTCCCTCGAACTCGGCCTGAGCGCCCTCTGGACCGAGGGCGAACGGCGCGGGCTCACGAGCGAGCGGTTGGTGGCGTTGATGTCCGCGGGCCCCGCGCGTCTTGCCGGGCTGCAGGGACGCAAGGGCGTGATCGCGGTCGGCGCCGATGCGGACCTCGTGGCGTTCGATCCCCAGGTACATTGGCACGTGGATGCCGCTTTGCTGCACCAGCGCCACGCCGTGACTCCGTATGCCGGGCGTCCCATGAAAGGGCGCATCGTCAGCACGTGGTTGCGCGGTGAGCGGGTCTGGCATGAAGGCGCGTTCGCGCTCCCTCGAGGCCGCATGATCCCGGCGCCGGTGGAGTGACACGAGCGGAGCAGGTACATTCGCGTGACCATGCCCGACCTTCATCCTGACGGTTTCGCCCGCCTGCCGATGCTGCTCGACGCGCTCGCCCGGTTCTCGGCTCCGGGCGCCGGCGTGACCCGCCTCGTCTACGACGAGCACTGGTGCGAAGCACAGGTCTGGGTGCGCGCACAGGCTCGCGCGCTCGGCCTGCAGGCCACCGCGGATGCAGCAGGAAACCTGTATCTGCACAGCGAAAGCGTGCAGCCCGGCGCCGAAGTCGTACTGGTGGGCTCGCATCTGGATACCGTGCGACATGGCGGCGCCTATGACGGGGGTTACGGCGCCATGGCCGGCCTGCTGCTGGCCGCCGCGCACGCCGGGCAGCCCGGAACGCCCGTGGTGGGGTTCATCACCTGCGAAGAGGAACAGAGCCGCTTCGATTCGCACATGATGGGCGCGCGCAGCATGCTCGGCATCGTGGAAGATGCCGAGCTCGACTCGGTGCGCGACGGGGAGGGCGTCACCTGGCGCCAGGCGCTGCAGGCCATCCGCGCGAGCGGTCATGCCGCTGCGCCGGTTGCAGGCGGGCTCTGCGCGCCACTCTTCACGCCACGCGCCCAATTCGAGCTGCACATCGAACAGGGCCCCGTGCTCGAATCGGCCGGCGAAGCCATCGGCGTGGTGGCCCACATCGCCGGCTACCGCCGCCTGCGCGCCACACTCACGGGCGCGCCGCGGCACTCGGGCACCACGCCGCTCGCGGCGCGCCGCGACGCGCTGGCCGGCGCGGCCGAGGTGATCCTGGCCGCCGAGGCACTCGCGCGCGCCAGCGGTGAGCCCGCGCGCGTGAGCTGTGGCCGCGTGATCGCCGCGCCCGGTCTCTACAACGTCGTCGCGGGGCGATCCGAACTCGCGCTGGAGGTGCGGCACGACCGCGTGGAGCAGCTCGATGCGCTCGAAGCGGCGCTGCTCGATCACTGCGACACCATCGCAATGCGCCGGGCGCTCGCCTTCACGCACGAGCGCGTGGCGGAGCAGGCGCCGACCGCGCTGTCGCCGGCGCTGGTCAGGATGGCCGCGGCGCTTGCGAACGAGCACGGAGTGGCGCATCGCATCATGACCAGCGGCGCTGCGCACGACACCATGGAGTTCGCGCGCGCCGGCATCCCCGCGCTCATGCTTTTCGTGCCCAGCCGCGACGGCATCAGCCACTCGCCCGATGAGTTCACCGGCGCTGCGCAGCTACAGGCCGGCGTGTGTTTCGCGAGTGACCTGCTCACCCGCATCACCGCCGGCGGTGCGTGGTGAACAGCGCTCCGCAGGATGGCCTGGAGGTCTTCAACGCCATGCCGGAACCGCAGGCGCGCGAAGCGCTCACGCGCTGCTGCGGATCGCCGCGCTGGGTCCAAGCCGTGGTGGAGGCGCGGCCGTTCGCAGAGCCCGCAGCGCTCTGGGCGGCATGTGGCCACGCCGAGGCGAGCATGACCGACGCGGACCATCGTGAAGCCTTCCGCCATCACCCGCGCATCGGTGACCTCGAGTCCCTGCGCACGCGTTTCGCCAGCACCGCTGCCTGGGCGGGCCGCGAGCAGGCCGGAGCGAGCCAGGCCTCCGAAGCCACTTTGCGCGCGCTCGCAGACGGCAACGCGGCCTACGAGGCGCGTTTCGGCTATCTGTTCATCGTGTGCGCCACGGGGCTCACAGGCGAACAGATGCTGGCGCGCCTGCAAGCGCGCCTCGACAACGATCCGTCAACCGAGTGGCGCATCGCGTGCAGCGAGCAGGCACGTATCGCCCGTTTACGTCTCGAGATACTCATCGGACAGGAGAAGCGCCCATGAACACGCCTGCAAGTATCACCACACATGTGCTGGACACGGCGCAGGGCCTGCCCGCGACGGGCCTGCGCGTGCGGCTGGAGCGCCAGTGCCCGGATGGCACCTGGCAGGCGCTCGCGGAGCGTGATACCGACGCCGATGGCCGGGCTCGAGAGTTGCTGCCGGCAGGCGTGGAGCTGGAGTTGGGCACCTACCGGCTAACCTTCGAGACCGGCGCCTACCTGTCGCGCGGAGGCGGCCCTGTGTTCTACCCCGAGGCCGCCGTGACGTTCGTGGTGCTCGAGATGCGCCATCATCACATCCCGCTGCTGCTGAGCCCGTTCGGTTTCTCGACCTACCGCGGCAGCTGACGCCAGGCTCACTGCCCCTGTCGCATCTTGAGGATGCGCACGAACGAGCGCGTCTGCAGTTCCTCCACGGACAGGCCGGTCCGCGCGACATCGGCATCGTCGAACACGCCTGCCGACTGCCCACGCAGGAAGAAGTTGAGCAGGCCCTGCGCGGTCGCAGCATCATCGAAGACCGAGCCGAGCAATGTGGCTTGTGCCGCCTTGTCCACGAACTGCCGCAGGCGAGCGGTCGCTTCGGTGCGAGCTTCCAGGAAGAACGCGGCAACTGCCGCGTGGCGGGTGGGGAACTGGCCCGGGTGCAGGTCCCAGCCCTGATAGTAGGCGTGACGCAGCGAACTGCGCACATCGTCGTAGTGGATGCGCCACGCGCGATGCACCGCCGCGCGATTCTCGGCGAGCTGTGCGGAAGTCAGGGCGGCGCCGGCCTTTTCCGCGCGATGCGGTGCGACCGGCATGATCGTGGTGGCCCCATCCGACAGCGTGACGCCGGTCGCCGCGAGACTCACCTGCATCACGTGGCGCGCGAAGTCACACGCCGGGTGCCCCGGTGCCTGATGGATCGCCGTGATACCCACGCCCGCGGTGTAGTCGTAGACGCCGAAGTGTGCGCCGCGAACGCGGCCGCGGGCTGCAGCGACCAGACCGGGCAGCGCCAATGCGCCCTGCGGCGTGAAGAGACTCTGGGTCGTCTCCACCATGAGCTCGATGCGCACCGCGCCGGGCGCGAGCCCGAGCCGCGCTTCCAGGCGATCGAGCACCTCAGCGAAGGCTTCCACCTGCACGCGATCCGTGATCTTGGGCAGGGTGACAACGAAGTTCGCGGGCAGCTGGCCTGCGCTCGCGCGCACCAGCGTGCTCAGGAACACGTCGAGCGTACGCAGGCTGCGCGCCTGCAGTTCGTCGGTGAGCGGCTTGATGCGGATGCCGGTCCACGCGGGCAACGTACCCGCAGCGATGCCTTTCGCGAGCTCATGAGCATCCTTGATGGCGTCGGCATCTTCTTCGGCGTCGGGCCGGTTGCCATAGCCGTCCTCGAAGTCGATACGGAAGTCCTCGATCGGCTCGGCCACGAGCTTGCGGCGCACGTGGTCGTGCACGGCCTGCTGGAAAGTCGCATCGCCGCCCAGTCCGATGGCCTCTGCGAAGGTGGCCGCGTCCGGGGCATACTCGGCGAAGAAACGCTGCGCGACACTGCCCAGCTTCTGCGCGATGTCCGCGGAGAACAGTTGCGCGCCGCCGTAGACTGTCTGCACTGGCTGGCGAGCCGGGCTATCGCCGGGGTAGATTGTGGCGATGCGGGCGTTGGCGCTGGCCAGCCGCGCGCGGATGTCGGCGAGATCCTGGATATCAAGTGTCGTCATGAGAGTCTCCCTTCGAGTGGCGTGAGACTGTAGCGGCGCTCGCGGGCCGAAGCGAATGGAATTCAGCGGCGCCCGCAACGACATGGCGCCGGGCTAGTAATGGGAGCCGCGCGATCCGGCGCGACCCGAAAGAGGAGAGCGGTATGCCACAGAAGGGCCTGGTCGGTAGCCGAGTCGCCGTGGACCGTCTCTATGCGCTGCTCCCGCCCGAGAGCGTGCCAGCGAGCACGCTGCCCGAGTGGACGCAGACCGACGTGCGCATCCTCACCGCACCGGCGATGGGCGCCGGCTTCGCGCAGTACCAGCTCGACGTGCGCCCCACGGGCGGCACCACCCAGACGCTGTCCGCGAATGTGCAGTCGTTCTTCTACGTGCAATCCGGCCAGGTACGCATCGATAGCGCCGGCCAGGCGGGGCGCGTCATGGACGCCGGCGCGTATCTGTACCTGCCGCCTGGCGCAGGCTTCACGCTCGAGGCGCTGCAGCCCGCGCGCGTGCTCTGGCTTCGCAAGCGCTTCGAACCGTTCGGCGCCGCGAAGCCTCGTGAAGTCGCAGGCCGTGAGCAGGACCTGAAGGGCGAGGCGTTCATGGAGATGCCCGAGCTGATCCTGAAGAAGCTCCTGCCCGAGGAGCCGGGCTTCGATATGGCCATGAACATCTTCACGTTCGCGCCCGGGCACGGCCTGCCGCTCACCGAGACCCACGTCATGGAGCACGGTCTGATCATGCTTCAGGGTCAGGGGCTCTACTTTCTGGGGAACGACTGGCGCGAAGTGCAGCAGGGCGACTTCATCTGGATGGGGCCGTTCTGCCCGCAGTCCTTCTTCGCCACCGGGACCACGCCCGCGCGCTACATCTACTACAAGAACGTCAATCGCGACGTCGATCTCGGCTGATGAGTACCGCCACCCCGAAGCCGCGCGCGAAGTGGGCGGCGGTCGGTCACTCGGTCCCTAAGCTCGACGCGTACACCAAAGTCACCGGCGCCGCCGTCTATGTGGATGACATTCCGGCCGCAGGCATGTTGCATGGCCGCACCGTCCGTTCGACGATCGCGCGCGGCCGTATCTGCAGCGTCACGCTCGATCCTGCGTTCGACTGGAGCGCCGTCACGGTCGTCGACTGGCGCGACATCCCAGGCGAGAACGTGGTGGCGCTCATCGAGAGCGACCAGCCGTTGCTTGCGCATGATGACGTCCGGCACCAGGACGAAGCGATCGTGCTGCTTGCGCACGAGGATCCGGAATACCTGCTCGAAGCCATGAAGCACGTGCGTATCGAATATGAGCCCCTCGAGCCGGTCCTCACGATCGAGGATTCCCTTGCGCGCAAGGACGTGCTCTACGGCAGCGACAACGTCTTCAAGACCATCCATATCGAACGCGGGAACACCGCGGCCGGCTTGGCCAGCGCCGACGTGGTCGTGGAAGCCACCTATCGGTTCGGCCATCAGGAACATCTCTATATCGAGAACAACGGCATGATCGCCGTGCGCACGCGCGATGGCGGCCTGCATGTGCGCGGTTCGCTGCAGTGCCCGCACTACGTGCACAAGGCGCTCTGCCGAGCGTTCGCACTGCCGGGCGACAAGGTGCGCGTGGCCCAGACGGTCACGGGGGGCGGCTTCGGTGGCAAGGAGGAGTATCCCTCCATGATCGCCGGCCACGCCGCGCTGCTTGCGTGGAAGAGCGGCCGCCCCGTGCGTCTCATGTATGACCGGCTCGAAGACATCGCCGCGACCACCAAGCGCCATCCGGGCGTGATCCATATCCGCGCCGGCGTCCAGCGCGATGGCACGCTCGTGGCACTCGAGTCCGACATCGTGCTTGACGGCGGCGCCTACGCGACGCTGTCCGCAGTGGTGCTCTCGCGCGGCGCGATCCACGCCGGCGGGCCGTACCGGTGGCCACACGCCCGCATCCATGCGCGCGTCGTCGCCACGAACACCCCACCGAATGGCGCGTTCCGCGGCTTCGGCGCGCCGCAGACGCAGTTCGCGCTCGAGTGTCATATCGATCGCCTCGCGGCGGAACTGGGTATGGACCCGGTCGATCTTCGGCGTCGCAACGCGCTGATCATCGGCGACATCACGCCCACTGGCCAGACGTTGCACGAGAGCGTGAGCGCGCACGAAGTACTCGAACGCACGCTCGAGGCAAGCCGCTTTCACGCGCGTCGCAAGGAGTTCACGAAGGCCAACGCCAAAGCCGAAGCTGCCGAGCGCGCCGGGCGAAGTTCGCCAGGCGGCCGCCGTCTGCGTCGCGGCATCGGCTGTGCGCTGGTCTATCACGGCGCCGGCTTCACCGGCAGTGGCGAGGTGCGTCTCGCGAGCAAGGCGGCGATGGAACTCACCGAAGACGGCTGGCCGCGCATCCTGGCAGGCACGACCGAGATCGGGCAGGGGACGATAACGGTGTTCGCGCAAGTGGCCGCCGAAGCGCTGGGCCTTGCGCCTGCGCGTGTGCAGGTCGCCGAGCCCGACACGGCGCGCGTGCCCGACAGCGGCCCCACGGTCGCCTCGCGAACGCTCATGATCGTCGGCGCGCTCGTGGGCGAGTGTGCGCGCGACATGCGCGCGGCGCTCGAAGGTCTCACGGGCAAGCCGGTCGCCAACGAAGCGGCGTTCCGTCGTGCTGCCAAGCGATGGCTCCAGGAGCGCGGCCCGCTGCGCGTGGAAGCGAAGTACCGCAAGCCCGAGTTCATCCAGTGGAACGAGGATACCTATCAGGGCGACGCTTATGGCGTCTTCTCGTACGCGGCGCTCGTCACCGAGGTCGAGGTGGACCTCGACACCGCTGAGACCCGGGTGCTCGATGTGACCACGGCGCAGGACATCGGTAAGGCCATCCATCCCGTACTCGCCGCCGGACAGATCGAGGGCGGCGTTTTGCAAGGTCTGGGCTGGGCGTTGCTGGAGGAAGTGCGCTGGAAGGACGGCCGCGTGTGGAACGCGCAGCTCACCAATTACATCATTCCCACGTCGGCGGATGCGCCGCCGATCCACACCATCCTCGTCGAGAACCCCACATCGCTCGGGCCGTTCGGCGCCAAGGGCGTGGGCGAGATGCCCATGGACGTGCCCGCGCCCGCGGTCGTCGCCGCGATCGCCCACGCCACCGGCGTGCGCATGACCGAGATCCCGGTGACGCCGGAGCGTTTGCGAAGCGCACTGCGAGCGGATGGGAACACAAGGACCGGACGATGAGTGGACCTGTCACCTTGAAGCTGCGCGTGAACGGACGTGCGATGACCTTGAGCGCCCCGCCCATGAAGCGCCTGCTCGATGTGTTGCGTGAGGAGGCGCATCTCACCGGCGCCAAGGAGGGATGCGGCGAAGGCGAGTGCGGCGCTTGCAGCGTTCTGCTGGACGGCATTCCGGTGAATTCGTGCCTCGTGCCCTTTGGTCAGTGTGAAGGCGCGCGTATCACCACAGTGGAAGGTCTAGCGAGCGGCCGCCGCTTGAGCGCGCTGCAACAGGCGTTCGTGGAGATGGGCGGATCGCAGTGCGGCATCTGCACCCCCGGCATGCTCATCGCGGCGACGGCATTGTTGGACCGGAAGCCGGGGCGCGTGCCGTCCGAGGACGAAGTGCGCACGGCGCTCGCCGGCAACCTGTGCCGCTGCACCGGCTACCAACGCATCGTCGACGCCGTGCGCGCCGCAGCGAAGCCACGGCCCTCAGGCTCCAAGCCCGGCAGGGGCCGATGAGGTCGCCGCTCTCGACCCTCACGTTGCTGCGTCCGCGCACGGAACGCGAGGCGCTCGCTGCCATGACGGCGTCCGAGGCTCCACGGCCGATCGCTGGCGGCACCGATCTGTACGTTGCGATGCACGCGGGCATCTCGCACGGCGCCGAGTATCTGGACCTCTCGCGCATCAAGCCCTGGCAGCGCATCGAACACGACGCGCGCGGCGTCACTCTGGGTGCGACCGCGACGTTCCTGCGCATCCAGGCCGACGCCGCGGTCCGCCGCCGGCTTCCGGCGCTCGCGGCCGCCGCCGCCGAAGTTGGGGCGTGGCCGATCCAGGCGCGCGCCACGATCGGCGGCAATATCGCGAATGCCTCGCCGGCCGGCGACTCGCTGCCCGTACTGCTCGCATACGACGCCGTCGTGCACCTGCGTTCGGCGCGCGGCATGCGCGAAGTTCCGTTCACCGAACTCCTCACCGGCTATCGCACACTTGCCATGGAGCGCGACGAGCTCATCGCGGCCGTGCGCATCCCGTATCCCGCCCGGGGCGTGACCACGTTCTTCCGCAAGGTTGGCACACGCCGCGCCCAGAGCATCTCCAAGGTGGCCTTCTGCGCCGCGTTCGGCTTCGACGCCAAAGGCCGTACGTCGCACGTGCGGCTGGCCTACGGCAGCATGGCCGCCACGACGCGCCGGGCAGTACACGCCGAGGCGGTCTTCCTGGGCCAGAAGCCGGCGGCAGCGCTCGAGGCGGCCATCGCGGCGCTCGCGCAGGACCTCACGCCGATCGATGACGTCCGCTCCGATGCCGCCTACCGGATCGACATCGCCGCCCGGCTGCTGGAACAGTGCGTGCGTGTGGTGACAGGGAGGCGGTAGCCTCTCCTCCTCTCCGCCGGGTGGTTGGCGACCGTCGCTTCAGCTCCGCCGGGGAGGACACATCCTCCGTCGTGCGGGCGCGCGGGACTGGCGTGCGACATGGCGGGAAGAGTGGAGCCTCTCATGATGCACCGCACCATCCGGCTTGTGCGCCCGGCCGACCGGCCCGCGATCGAGACGTTCTACGCTCACTACGTCCGCACCTCCACGTTCACCTACCAGGAGGAGCAAGGCACCGACGCCGAGCGCGCTGCGTGGTTCGCGGCCCACGGTGAACGGCATCCGATCACCGTCGTCGAGAGGGACGAGACGATCCTGGGCTGGGCCTCGATGGGCTTTGCGCGAGTGGCCCACCTGAAGCAGGTGGGCCACAAGTTCGGCCGCTGGCTCGACGTGATCTATTTGCAACGCATGCTCACGCCGCAGGATGACTCGCGCTAACTGCTGGATGAAGGAATGTACTGTGCGATCCGGTGCGCCATCTTGCTGGGCGTGAGCGAGTGCAGCCAGATGCGCCCCGGACCGCGCAGGGTCGCCAGGAACAAGCCTTCACCGCCCATCAGGATGTTGGTGAAGCCCTGGATCATCTCGATGTCGAAGGTGACCGAGGCGTCGAACATGGCAACGTGGCCGGGTTCCACGCGCATGACCTCGCCCTCCTTGAGGTGATATTCGATCGCGTCGCCGTCGAGTTCTGCGAACACCGCGCCCGGCCCCGAGAGCTTCTGGAGTACAAAGCCTTCGCCGCCGAACGCACCCGCGCCCAAACGCCGGGTGAAGAACACGTCCAAGTTCACGGTCTTCTCGGCGCACAGGAACGCGTGCTTGTGCATGATCACGGTCTGCCCAGCGTCGAGCTCGAACGCGAGCACCTTGCCGGGGAAGTCGGTCGAGAACGCCACATGTCCGGCGCTGCCCTCTGCGCTGAAATCGACCACGAACATCGTCGCACCCGAGACCGCACGCTTGAGCAGACCGCCGATACCGCCCTGCGTGTGCGTGTTCATCCGGACGCTCTGGCTCATCCACGACATCGCGCCGGCATCCGAATACACCATCGCACCCGGCGCCAGATCCACCAGGAGCGTCTGCTGGACCGTGCCCATGATGTGGTACGGCATGCCCTTGAGCGTGCGGCCGTCGATCTCTGCAGGGGTCGGCAGTTCGGGGATGGTCATGCGCCCTCCGTTCGTCGAAGTGGGTGTGCGGTGAGTAGTCGCGACACGACACTTTACACACCCGGGCGCTTGCATGCGCGGCATGGGATTGTTTTCGAGATCCCACTTCACCCAGGGCTTCGGGCTTCTCGCCGGGCCCGGCGATGATCTATTCGTTTCGCAGCGCAATCCGGTGAGCACGATCCTGCGCATCATTCGCGCGGTGGCCCGGCCCGCGGGCATCGCCCGCAACGCCCACGGCACGCCTTTCGCGTCTGAACACTTCATACTCAGGGTGAAGAAGATCGCTCAGGATAGCTCTGTGACGAAACTTGCGTTCCGAGTCGGCCCCGCGGCCGGCGTCCAATCGGAGGGGGGAGACTCACTTCACTCGCACCGTGACGCGCGGCGAGCGGTCCCTACTTCACGCCGGTATGTCCGAAACCGCCTTCGCCGCGCGTGGTGGCCGAGAGCGTCTCGACCTCGTGCCACTCGATGAGCGGCACACGGGCGAGCACGAATTGTGCGATGCGCATACCTCGTTCGATCACGAACGGCTCGCTGCCGTGATGGATCAGGCCCACGACGATCTCGCCGCGGTAGTCCGAATCGATGGTCGCCGGTGAGTTCGCCAGCGTGATGCCGTGCTTGATCGCCATGCCGGAGCGCGGGCGGATCTGCAGCTCGAAGCCCGCCGGGATCTCGACGGTGAGCCCGGTCGGGACGCGCGCGATAGCGCCGGGCGCCAGCGTCACAGGCGCAGCGATCGCGGCGCGCACATCCATGCCGGCAGCGCCGGCGGTCTCGTACTCGGGCAGGGGAAGGTCGGCGGCATGCGGCAGGCGCACGAGGCGCACGGGGATACGGGATTCGCTCATAGGCGCAACCTAGCCAGCGTTCTGGGCTCGCGCAAGTGGCAGCGATCGCCTGCAGGCGGCGGCTTCGCGTGCCGATACCTTCGGGAAGCGGCTCGTCTCCTGCGGAGGTCCCATGTTCGCCAACATCGTCGTGCTGATCGTCGCCTCGGTCGGTGGTTCTGTCGGCTGGTGGCTGGGTTCGCTGGTCGGCTTCATGACGGCGTTCTTCCTGAGTCTGGTCGGCACCGCCGTGGGCACCTTCTACGCCCGCAAGTGGACGCGCTGACCGTGGCGGCGAACCGGCGCGGCTGAACACGGCCGGCGGCGCGATCCTCGCGTGCCGATTGCGGCGAAGTCCTCTAGATTGCGTTCACCCGGCGCAGCCTGCCGGGCCCGTGATCCGCATGTGCTCGCGAAGGCGGGCACCATCGCCCGAGGACCTGAATGCGCCCGAGTCTCACGAAAGACCCCCAGAGCTGGCTGTATCCCGAGATCGCGCCTTATGCCACCGGCATGCTCGATGTCGGCGATGGCCATCAGGTGTACTTCGAGGAGTGTGGGAATCCCCAGGGCAAACCAGTCGTCTTCCTGCACGGTGGGCCGGGAGCGGGTACGGGCCCCAAGCACCGGCGGTTCTTCCATCCGGAGCGCTATCGCATCGTGCTGCTGCATCAACGCGGTTGTGGCCACAGCACCCCGCACGCGTCGCTCGAGGCGAACACGACTTGGCATCTCGTCGCGGATCTCGAGAGGCTGCGCGCGTCCTTGAACATCGAGCGCTGGATGGTCTTCGGCGGTAGCTGGGGATCGACACTCGCGCTGGCTTACGCCCAGACGCACCCCGAACGGGTGAGCGAACTGGTGCTGCGCGGGATCTTCCTGCTGCGGCGCAAGGAACTCGAATGGTTCTACCAGCACGGCGCATCGGTGATGTTCCCGGACCAGTGGGAGCGCTACTGGAACCATATCCCAGAGGCCGAGCGCGGCGACATGATGGCGGCCTACCACCGTCGCCTGACTTCGAAAGATGCTGCTGTTCGCCTGCAGGCCGCGCGGATCTGGAGCCAGTGGGAAGCGTCGACGAGCTACCTGCTCCTCGACCCCGCATCCGTCGAAGCGTATGAAGACCCGCACATCGCCCTCGCGTTCGCGCGTATCGAATCGCACTACTTCGCGAATCGCGGCTTCTTCGAGACGGACGACCAATTGCTCCGCGATATCGACCGTATCCGCCACATCCCGGCCGTGATCGTGCAGGGTCGCTACGACGTGGTCTGTCCCATGGACAGCGCGTGGGCTCTCCACCGCGCCTGGCCCGAAGCCGAACTCCTCATCACGCCCGATGCGGGCCACAGCGCGCATGAGAGCGGCAATAGCCGCGCCCTCGTCGCCGCCACCGATCGCTTCGCGGGGATCTGACATGCGCGCCATCCGCATCGCCACCTGTGTTGTTGTTGCGGCCCTGTCGCTGTGCGCCACCATGGCGATCGCAAGCGCGATCGATCCGCAGATCGCCGACGGCCTGCGGTGGCGCTGCATCGGTCCGTTCCGCGGTGGCCGCACCGTGGCGGCGGTGGGAGTCTCCGGCCACCCGGCCACGTTCTACATCGGCGTCAACAACGGTGGTGTCTGGCGCAGCGATGACGCGGGCCGCGTGTGGACGCCGATCTTCGACGATCAACCCACGCAATCGATCGGTTCGATCGCCGTGGCGCCCAGCGACCCCAAGGTGATCTACGTCGGGTCCGGTGAGGGCCTACAGCGGCCGGACCTCTCCGTGGGCGACGGCGTGTACCGCTCCGATGACGCCGGGCGCACATGGCAGCATCTGGGATTGCGCGATGGCCAGCAGATCCCGGCGTTGGCCGTGGACCCGCGCGACCCGAAGCGCGTGTTCGCGGCGGTGCTCGGGCATCCGTACGGTGCGAATCCTGAGCGCGGCGTTTTCCGTTCGCTCGACGGCGGCGTGCATTGGGACGCCGTGCTGCACACGAACGATGACACGGGCGCCATGGACGTGGTCTTCGATCCCGCGTCATCTTCCACGATGTACGCGGCACTCTGGTCGGCGCGGCAGACGCCGTGGGAGGGCGGCGCCGGCTCGCTCGCCGAGAACAATGGCCTCTACAAGTCCACCGATGGCGGCACCACGTGGCGCCGCGCGGGACTCGGACTGCCCGATGCGAGCGACGGTCTGGGCCGCATCGGCATCGCGACGGCGGCCGGGGCCCCGGGGCGTCTCTACGCGATCGCCAGCGCTTCGAAGAACGCGGGCCTCTACCGCTCCGATGACTCGGGCGAGCACTTCACGCTTGTGAATGCCGACCATCGCCTGAGCGATCGTGACGGCGACTTCAACGAGGTCCGCGTCGACCCGTACCATCCCGACGTCCTGTACGTGGCCAACGTCATGACGTGGAAGTCCACCGACGGCGGCAAGCATTTCGAAGGCTTCCGCGGCGCGCCGGGCGGCGACGACTATCACCGTTTCTGGATCGACCCCACGGACTCGAACACGATCCTGCTCGCGAGCGACCAAGGCGCCGTGGTCACGCTCAACGGCGGCGCCTCGTGGAGCAGTTGGTACAACCAGCCCACCGCGCAGATGTTCCATGTGAACGCCGACAACCATTTTCCGTACCGCGTCATGGGCGGGCAACAGGAGAGCGGCTCCGCTGGCGTGCTCAGCCGGTCCGATGACGGCCGAATCACATTCGCGGATTGGCATCCGGTCGGCGTCGAGGAATACGGCTACGCCGTTCCGGATCCGCTCGATCCCGACCTGGTCTATGGCGGCAAGATCGAGCGCTTCGACTGGCGCACGGGCGACGTGCAGAACGTCTCGCCGGATCCGATCCGCCGCGGCGACTATCGCTGGGTGCGCACCATGCCGATCGCGTTCTCGCCGGCGGATCCGCACGCGCTCTACCTGGGCGCCAACGTGATCTTCCGCACAACTGACGGTGGCGAGCACTGGGACACCATCAGCGGCGACCTCACGCGCGTGGCACCCGAGGTGCCGAAGGTGCTGGGTGCGTTCACGACCAAGGACTTCGAACAGGGCCGTCACCGGGGTGTGGTCTACGCGATCGCGCCATCGCCCTTGCGCGCGCCGCTGCTCTGGGCGGGCACCGACGATGGCCGGGTCCATGTGACGCACGATCTCGGCGCGCACTGGAGCGACGTCACGCCGGCGCGGCTCACGGCCTGGAGCAAGGTGAGCATCATCGAGGCGTCGCACTTCGATAGTCTCACGGCCTACGCCGCGATCAATCGCCTGCGCCTCGATGACCTGCAACCGCACATCGAAGCCACCCACGATGGCGGGCGTTCATGGACCGAGATCACCACGGGCATCGATACGAATGCTGTCGTGAATGCCGTCCGCGAGGATCCCACAGTGAAGGGGCTTCTCTATGCGGGAACCGAGCGCGGCGTGTTCGTCTCGTTCGACGATGGCGCACACTGGCGCACCCTGCAGCGCAACCTGCCGCGCTCGTCGGTGCGCGACCTCGTGGTGAAGGATGCCGACCTCGTGGTCGCCACGCATGGACGCAGCTTCTGGATCCTTGATGACGTCACGCCGCTGCGGCATGCCGCCGAGGCCAGCATCGCGACAGGCGCTTATCTGTTCCCGCCCGCGCAGGCGTGGCGAGTACGCGACGACCGCTGGACCGACACCCCACTGCCGCCCGATGAACCCGCAGGGGAGAACCCGCCGGACGGCGCCGTGATCGACTATCGCCTGCCGACAGGCACGTCGGGCACGGTCCGATTGCAGATCGCCGACTCGACGGGTGCCGTGGTGCGCAGCTTCGATAGCTCGGATCCGCCCGAGGACAAGGGCCGCGATCTCGATATCCCGGACTACTGGATCCGCACGAATCAACCGCTCGCGGCCACGCCGGGCATGCACCGCTTCATCTGGGACCTCCATGGCACGTCGCCGCCGGGCGCCAAGCGCTATCCTATCGGCGCCACGCCGCAGGACACGCCCGCCGAGCCGCGCGGGCCGCGGGTACTGCCGGGACACTACGAGATCCGGCTCACCGCCGGCCGCCAGGTGGTTGCTCGCGCGCTCGAGGTCCGCGCGGATCCGCGGGTGAAGACGCCTTGGGCGGAACAACGCGAAGCTCACGAGATGGCGGTGACCGTGGCACACCAGCTCGAGGATCTGAATGTGCTGCGCCAGAAGCTCGAGCACTTCCTTGAAGGCGAGCGAGGTTCGGGACAGGACACTTCTGCAGCTGTGGCCGCGAGCCAGTTATTGCGCGGTGCGTCGCGAGGCCCAGGGACCGGCACGCCCCCAGAAGTCACCGTAGGCCAGCTGAGCGATCGACTCATGCGGCTCTACGAGACGCTGGAAGGCAGCGACCGCGGGCCCAACGAGGCCATGCGCTCTTCCATGCAGGCGCTCTCCGAGCAACTCCACGTCGTGGAGCACAGGGCCGAATCGCTCGTCGGCCGCTCGATCGCGCGCTGAGCCAAGGAGAACCACCTGCACGTCCAGTGATGGGGCCGATGCACTCCGGAAGTCAGCGAAACGCAAGATGTTCAGCTGGCGGGGAGTTCGCGGGCGCATGGGAACCCCAGCGGGTGTACAACGTGTGTGTCATGACACGCGATGTTGGGGCACCCGCGGGCCGGACGCATCTTCCCTGCTCACCCCACGAGGGCTGAAGCTCCCGCGTGCCTGCACGCGTCTTTAGGATGACACTCTGGACACGAAAGCCGCATCCCGCCGAAGACTCCGCCTCGCGTTGCCGCTGCTTCTGCTCGCCGGCCTGGCGGGGGCGTACTCCGCTAAGGCCGACTCCACCAAGCCTTCCACGCCGGCGCCGGCGTTCACGCTGGATGGCCGCTCGGGTCCGGTTTCGCTGGATTCGCTGCGCGGCCGCGTCGTGTACGTGGATTTCTGGGCGTCTTGGTGTGATCCGTGCCGGCGTTCGTTCCCGTGGTTGCAATCGCTCCAAGCGAAGTATGACTCGCTGGGACTCACCGTGGTCGGCGTGAATGTCGACAAGGACCACTCGCTCAGCGAAGCATTCCTGCGCGAGCACCCAGCCACATTCATGATCGCCTATGACGCCAAGGGCAAGGTCGCGGAGGCGTACCACGTGAAAGTCATGCCCTCGAGTGCCCTCATCGCGCGCGATGGCACGCTCGTGTCCCTGCATCCCGGCTTCGATCCCAAGCAGGCCGCCGATATCGAGAAGCGCATCCAGGAGGTATTGGCACGATGAAGACGCGACGCGCCGTAGGGGTGATCCTGCTCGCCGCTGCTGCCGCCAGCCTGAGCAGTTGTGCGGCGATGAGCGTCAAGCCGTGGGACCGCGATCTTCTCGCCCAGCCCAAGATGCGGTTCCAGCCGCTGCCCATGGTGCACGCGGTCGACAATCATATCTATTTCTCCAAAGAAGGCTCGATGGGCGGCGATGACGTGAGCGGCGGAGGCTGCGGATGCAACTGAGCGAGCCGACCACTGCGGCGGCAGCCGATACTCGCGTCGCGCGCCGCCTGCGCACCGCTGCCGCGGTGCTGTTCGCGAGCCTGCCGGCGATCGCGCGAGCGGCCGATAGCGGCACGGCGAGCGATGCACCCGCGAACCAGCTCGACTTCTCGGGCTTGCTCTACGGGGAAGCCTCGCGCGTCGCGGTGATCGAACCCATCGCCAAGCTCACTCACCGCTTCGCCAACGGCCAGTCGCTCTCGGGCCAGCTCGGCATCGACGGCATCACGGGCGCATCGCCCACCGGTGCCCTGCCGTCGGGCAAGGTGACCACGGTCACGAGCGCTTCGGGCAACGTGACCACGTCAGCGGCCGACCAGATCCCCACGACCAAGTTCAATGACATACGCGCCTCGTTCGATGCGGACTACGCCGTGCCCGTGGGCACGCTGTTCAAGTCCACACTGGGCGGGCACTTCTCGCGCGAGAAGGACTACCAATCCACGGGCGCCAACGCACAATTCGCGCTCGACGTACTGCAACGCCTTTCGACCATCACCGTGGGCGGCGGCTTCAATCACGACACGAGCTTCCCCACGGGCGGCACGCACGCGCCGTTCACAGACGGCACCACCGTTCTCACGACCGACCCGCAGGGCAAGGACGTGACCACATGGATGGTCGGCCTCTCGCGTGTCGTCACGCGCCGGCTGCTCGTGGGCGCCAACGTGTCGGGCACGAACGAGAAGGGCTACCTGACCGAGCCTTACAAGGTGCTCAGTGTGGTGGACACCGACGGCTACCCGGTGAGCACGCTCACCGAGAAGCGTCCCGACACCCGGACGCGCAAGAGCGTGCTGGGCAGCGCGGTCTACCATCTCGCCGACGACGTGTTATATCTGTCGTACCGTCGCTACTGGGACGACTGGGACATCCGCTCGCATACGATCGACGTGCGCTACCGTCACGAGCTTGGCGCCGACACATGGTGGGAGCCGCACGTGCGCTACTACGCTCAATCCGAAGCCCGGTTCCATACCTGGGGATTCGCGCAAGGGGCCGCGTTGCCGCAGTACGCGACGAGCGACTACCGCTTGGGCAAGCTCAACACGCTCACTCTGGGCCTCATGTATGGCTTCCATCTCCTGGACTACCCGGGCACATTCACGATCCGCGGCGAGTACATGTCACAGTTCGGCGAGACCCATCCCGAAGGCGCCGTCGGTGTGCAGAAGAGCTACAGCCTCATGCCGGGACTCAGTATCGGCTCGCTCACCGCGGGCTACTCGATCGGCTGGTGAGGTGACGCCCGAGGCGGCGCCGCGAGTGACGCGTGAAGGTGCGTTGCTCGTGGCGCGATTCATGGCCATGGCGAGTCCGTGCGAGGTGCTCCTGGAAACGCGCGATGATGCGGCCGGCGAGCGGGCATTGCTCGCCGCAGCACAGGAAGCCACGCGCATCGAGCACAAATACAGCCGCTATCGCAGCGACAGTGTCACGAACGCGGTCCAGCAGACTTCGGGCACCGATGTGGAAGTGGACGAGGAGACCTCGGGACTGCTCGACTTCGCCGCCCAGGCCCACGACGTTTCAGGCGGGCGCTTCGACCTCACGACCGGCGCGCTGCGCCGCTGTTGGACATTCGACGGTCGCCAGGTCACGCCTGACGTTGACGCCATCCGTGATGCACTCACACACGTCGGTTGGTCACGCGTGCAGTGGCGCCGCCCGCGACTGACACTGCCGGCGGGCATGGAACTCGACTTCGGCGGCATCGGCAAGGAGTACGCCGTGGACCGCGTTGCGGCGATCATGACCGCGCATGTCGCGGCGCCGTGCCTGGTGAACTTCGGAGGTGACCTGTTCGCTTCGGGGCCGCGCGGCGACGGTGTGCCGTGGAGCATTGGCATCGAGGATCCGGGCGCTCCCACGTGCATACTCACGCAGGAACTGGCGCTGACACGCGGCGGCGTCGCCACGAGCGGGGACGCGCGCCGCTTCGCGATGGTCGAAGGCCGGCGTCTGGGCCACGTCCTCGATCCGCGCACGGGCTGGCCGGTCACTGGCGCGCCGCGCTCGGTGACGGTCGTGGCGGCCACGTGCCTGGAGGCCGGAACGTTGGCCACGATCGCGCTGCTGCATGGCTCCGGCGCCCGCGAGTTCCTGCAGGCGCAGGCCGCGACCTTCACCTTGTTGGACTGACTCCTTCTACTGCGGCGGCGTGAAGACGAACGGCGCCTGGAAGGCGGTCGCGCCGCCGCGGATGACCGGGAAGCGCCATTCGCGGATCTGCCCCAGCGCGCAATCCGCCAGACGGCTCGAGCCGAGCGTGTTGACCACCACATGCGCTTCGTCGACTTCGCCGCTCGCGGCGACCACCAGCGAGATCACCAGTTTGCCGCGAAGCGAAGGTTCGCGCTTGAGTTCGTTGCCGTAGCAGTACTGGATACCGGCGGAATACTTCTGGATCACGGCCAGCAACGATGCGTTGCTGCGGTAGACGCCGGGAGGCGCCACACCGCCGCTGCCACCGCCGTCACCGGGGCCGACGCCCGAGCCGTGGCCGGTGCCGACGCCGCCACCGCTGCCACCGCCAGAGCCGCCACCCGATCCACTACCGATGCCGTCACCCACGCCGTCGCCGATCCCACCGCCCAAACCGCCGCCCGAACCGGCGCTGTGTCCGCCGCGGCCCGGATGCAGGTCCGCAAGCGCCACGAGCGTGCCCACCACGACACTGTTGCCAAGGTCCGCGCCGGAGCCGCCACCGACTCGGCCCACGCCGCCGCCACCGAGCGCGTCCTCGCCGCGCGCGACGCGCAGCGAGCGGCCACCGCCAGCGCGCAGGGGAGCGGCGCCCTCCGAACTGCTCGCGCTGCCGAGCGAAGCCGTCAGGCCATCGAGCGCGCTACTCACCGCGCGGCCGCCTCGTGAGCCACTGCCACCACCCAGCGCGTCAGCCAGTTCGGCCTGCGCGCGCGCGCGGCCACTGCCGCCATCGCCGCCCGCGGCATTCAGGTGCACGGGGCCGCTAGTTCCCGGGCCCGGTGCCAGATGTTCGGGCGCGATGACGCGCGCCACCTTCGAGAGACCGTCACCGCCGCCGCCACCACCGCCGCCGCCGGGCGTGTGTGTGGGGTCTGCCGCACCAGGTGCCACGACCGGAACGCTCACCGCATGCGTCTGCACGGCGAATTGCGGCGGCAACACCAAGCGCGCGTAGCGCGTCTCCGGCGCTGCGGCCACGGGCGCAGGCGCAAGGACGGTCGCCGGCATCAATCGTACGCCGACCATGAACACGGCGCCTGCCAGCGCCGTGCCCATGAGGCAGCGCCGGAACAGGGCGTCTCGCGGATCGAACATCGGGCGCTGGTACGCCGGTGCGGTCATGATATTCACGCGCATGGGTTCAGGCCTTCTTGAGTACGGCCAGCGCGATGTCGGGATAGCCGCTCTGATTCACGGTGTACATGACCTTCTGCAGTAAGCGGAACTCGATGTCCTGGTCGCCCTGGATCGTCACGAGGTGCTTACGCATCGCACTCGTGTCGCGTGAAGCCGGAGCCTCGCGGCGCAGACGATCCGCCAACGGCGCGATCAACATCTGGTCGTCTGCGAGCGCCGCGGAAACGGTCGTGATGCGGTCCCCGCCGATCAGGATCGTGCCCTTGTCGATGGCGATCACGGTCGAGTTCTGCATCGCGGCCTCAGCTGTGGACTTGGGCAACGATACGCTGGGCGGCGGCGTCGTCGCATCGCCACCTGTCACGAAACTCTTGAGCACGAAGAACAACAGCGTCGTGAGCACGTCCATCATCGACGTGAGGGAGATGCCGGTCTCGGCGTGGCGCTGCCCCGCCCAGCGCTTGCGGCGGCCCCTTGTGCGGCGCATGTCAGGCTCCCTTCGTGGTCGCGCCTTCGAGCGCGGTGTCGGTGAGCCCGGCCGCACGGGCCAGGTCCATGAGCGTGACGATCTCCTGATAGCGCGTGCCCGGTTCCGCGAGGATGCGGATCGCCTTGGTGCCCGGATGCGCCGCCGTGACACTGGCAAGTGCACGCGTGAGCGCCGCGGCCGTGGGCGCCGTCGGCGCGCCGTTCTCGTTCTGCCGGGTGACCGCGATCGCCGCCACATCGCGGCCCTCGATCACATACGCCGAACCCTGCACACGCAGCACCAGGTCCAGCCCGGGAACACTCGCCACAGCGGAGTGAGCAGCGGGCGGCGGCGTCATCTCGATCGCGCGGATCTCCATGAAGACCGCCGATAAGAGCAGCATCGGGATCAGCACGATGATCACGTTCATGAGCGGCCGCAACTCGAGCTGTGCCTCGGTGGATTGCTGCAACGCGCCCTTGCGGCGCATCCGCGACATGACTTATTGCCCCGCCGCGATCGCCGGACGTGCCTGCACCGGTGCGGCCACCGGACGAGCCTGCGGCATCGCCACGACGCCCGCCGGGCGGTGCGCCTCGCGCGACTTCGTCAAAGCATGCGTCAGCCGGATGCTGGCTTCGTCGACCTGCTCGGCGATGCCCTCGATCAGGCCCAGCAGATAGCCGTGGATCACCAGCGTCGGGATCGCGATCACGAGGCCGAATGCCGTGGCATTGAGTGCGGTCGAGATGCCGGCTGCCAGCAAGGAGCTGCGCTGGGAAGGATCGGCCGCGCCGACAGCGGTGAACGCCTGGATGAGTCCCGCGATGGTGCCCAGCAGTCCCAGAAGCGTGCAGACGTTCGCCAGCACGTTCAGGTACGCCAACCGGCGCGAGAGCGGAGGCATCGCCAGCGTCGCCGCGTCGTCCGCCGCCATCTGCAAGTGGTTCGTGTCGGTACCGTTCACGTCCAGGATCGCCTGCGCGATCATGGCGACCGGCGCGGTGCTCATGTGGCTCACCTGACGCGCACCCTGCACGTCTCCGGAGCCGATTCGGCGCGTGACGTCTTCGATCATCTTGCGGCTATCGAGCCGGGCAGCCTTGGAGATCACGAGGAAGCGCTCGACCACGATCGCGGCGATGACGATCGCCGTGGCGAGGATGAGATACATGAATACGCCGCCCTGCTTGAAGAAAGCGGCGATGGTCGAGAACTCGTTCATCGTCGTAGCTCCTTGTCGTGCGCCAGCCGCACGCGGTTCACGAGGACCAGTGCCGGGAGCCGGGTGCTATCGGCGAGCTCCTGCGCGGTCTTCAGGTAGCGCCGATCCTGGAAGTCCAGGAACCGCCGCTGGTCCCGCGCGGTGATGAACAACACCTGCGGGGTGGGGATCTCACCTTCGATATGGATGTCCGACAGTTGCCGAGGAGCGTGTGACGCCGGCGCCGCTACAGCAGGGGCGGCCACCGATGCGCGGCGGGCGCGATGCGCGCGGGCGCTCCAAGTCGTCGCGGGCAGCAGCAGGGCCACCATCGTCACGGTGAGCACTGCGCGCTTCACCGTGCACCCGGCTTGTCGTCATCCGCGTGCGCCAGCGGCGTCGTGAACGCGCCGGCGAGCGAGTCGGGATCCTCGCTTGCACGTGCACGGTATGCGGCGAACCAGCGCGCGGCAGCCGCGTCGTCGAGCAGGTAGAAGCCGCTCAGGATCGTCATATTGTAGTAGGGACCGGGCAACGCCGCGTCGCGGGCGATCGCCGCCTCGAAGGCCTTCTGGGCGCCGGTCACATCGCCGGCGCGCAGCCGCAGGATACCCACGTTGTTGAGCGTCGCCGCGTTGTGCCCGGCCTGCTTCGCCGAACTCGCGAGCAGCTCTGCCGGTGACGGTGAGGCATCGCGCGCGCCCAGGTACACCCGCACCGGCGCCGCTGCTGCGTCATCGCCGGCCGCCGCGAGTGCGGCACGCGCCTCGCGCGGATGGCCCAATGCGTCGTGGTGCAACGCCAGCGCCGCGAGCAACCCTGCGCGCTCGTGCGGCGAGAAGGCCTCCGGGTGCTCGTTCACCACCGCCAGGACCGGTAGCGCCTCCGCGGATCGCCCTTCGGCAAGCAGCCAGCTCGAGAGCAGCGCCAGTGAGGGCGCGTGTTGCGGATCACGCGTGATCGCCTCACGCACGGCGCTCTCGGCGGAGCCAAGGGAATCGGCCGCGCGCAGCGCGAGCGCCGCCCGGTAAGCCGGCGCGGGATCTTGAGGATGCGCCAGCATCGCGGCGCGTACCCGGGCCAGCGGAGACTCGGCAGGCGTGTCGCCGGCTGGTGCCACCGCGGCTGATGCCGGGACCGCCGCCTTCGCGTTGCGGCCGGAGCGCACCACGCCCGCGTGCGACCGCACGTCGGCAACAGCTCCGTGGCGGGCGAACAGGCGCATCCCACAGCCGCCCGACAGCACGGCCGACGCCAAGGTTGCACCTAGCAATGCACGCGATGCGAAACGCAGTGCGGGCCGGGAAGCCCGCATGAAGGAGCAAGCGGGCAGCAGGTGCTGGGTCATCGCGAGCCTCCTTCCTTCGGGTGTGTGCCACGCGGGGCGGCTTGACCGCTGTGCGCCTTGGGATTGTCCCGTTCGCCGCTTCGCGATTCGTCCTGCATCCGCGCCTGGGCATCTTCATCAACGAGCGGCATGTCCACTTCCGGATGGAATTGGAAGCGATCGGCGAGCCGCTCCCACAGCAAGCTCTGGGCCTGCGCGGTCCACGCGTCATCCGCGGCGTGTGCGCTGCGGACTTGCCGCAACAACTGCGTGAGAACGCCCACACCTCGGTCGCTGAAGACCTGGGCGCGCGAGCGCAGCACGTCGTCGTAGGCCGCGCGATCTGCGCCCGTAAGGTCAGCGGGGCGCTCGGCGTGCTGCAGGGCGTCGGCGAACGCGAGCAGCGATTGCCCCATGCGCAATGCCGAGGCATGTGCCCACAGCGGATCGCCCGAATCGACGCCGCGGCGATAGCGCGCCAGAAGGGTGTCGAGCAGCGCCTTCTTGACCGCGATGCTCTTGGGCAGCGGCTGCTTGAGCGCCACCGCATCGAACGAGCGCCGCACGTCTTCGCCCTGCGTGAATCGAAGCTGTGCCACGAGCGAGTGGGAGACCAGGTCGGGGTGCTTCGTCCCCAGTAGCAGATACGCCGCCAGGTGCGAAGGCGCTCCCGTCTGCCGGGTGCGCGCCGCCGGGAGCAAGGCAGAAAGTGGATGCTGTGCGTCGACGGCGTCCAACTCGCGTTTCGCCAGCGCCGCCAGGATCGCCATCACCCCGGGCACGTCGTCGGGGTGCATGCGCATATAGGCGACCCGAAGCGAGTCCGCGCGGGCTGGAGCGCCCGCGCCGGCAAACAGCTCCGCCGCTTTGAGCTCGGCCGCGCCGGCGCCATCGTCCTTCGGGAAACCTGCGGCAAAGCGAAGGTAAGCATCAGCCGAAGCGCTGCTGCGGCCTGCGGCCTCGAGCGTCTGCGCGACCTGCACCTGCGCGTCGCGCGCATAGCCGCTGCGCGCATAGTGGTCCGTCACGACGGCAAGCGCGCGCAAGGCTTCTCCGCGATCCCCAGCGCGCAGCCACGCAAGGCTCGCACGATATTGGGCCCGCGCTGCAAGGGAGTCCGCCGGGTAGCGTTGCGCCATCTGCTCGAATGCCTTCGCCATCGCGCGATGCGCCGAGGTATCGGTAGCGGCAGCCGCCTCGGCGGCGCGATAGGCGCACACCGGCATCGCCGCAAGTGCTTGACGCGCGAGCGTGTCGCGATGGGCACGGACCGCCAGGCGGGCGGCGGCGCCGAACGCAACCTCGGCTAGCGCGAAGTCTGCTTGCGCCACGAACACCTGGGCGCGCTGCGAGGCCGCCAGCGGCGCCCGCGCATCGTTGCTGTCGCGCGCCACGAACCGGGCCAGGTCCGCGCTTGCACGGTCCTGCCACCCATGGGCCAGCGCCAACTGGCCTTCGCGCCAGAGGATCTCGGGGCTATGCACGTGCGTGGGGAAGCGCTGCACGAATGCATCGCCCTCGTGCAGAACGGCCTGCGCAAGACTGTCGGGACCACGTGCCGCGGCCGCGTTCGCATGCCGAGCGTGTTCGTATGCGGCGTCGACCAACGCGACGCGTTGCCAGAGCGCGACGACAGCGATGCTGTCGGCGCCGCCGCGAGCCGCGTCGGCGTAGTGCGCCATGGCTTCGTCCGTACGGCCCAGTCGCGCGCTTGCTTCACCGGCGGCCAAAGCGAATCGCGCAGCCTCCGGATCCTTCGCCCACTGCGCGAGCAACGCCAGGTCCAATTGCAGTGCCTGCGCCCACGCCTGCGGATCTCCGCTCGTGCGCGCGCGCTCATGCGCGAGCGCCGAAGCCTGCCGTGTCGCGTCATGCGCGAATGCATCGCCCGCCGCACGCAGCGAGTCGTTCGTCTGCGAACGGGCCCACGCGCTCCCCGCGGCAAAACGCGGCGCCAGTGTAACGCGCGCCCCCTGCGCGTCGGCGGCACGATCCGCGCGCTCCCAGGTCGCCAACTCGCGCTGCGCGCTCAGCAGCGCCTGCGGTGTCTGGGGGTAACGTGCCAGGTAAGCTTCATCGGCCTGCGTCGCCTGGAGCAGCGCGCCGTGCGTGCGCAGGTGCTGCGCCAACGAAAGCAGCATCGGCGCCGCATACGGACGCTCGCCGAGCGTATCGAAGTACGCCACGAAGGCCGGCGCGCCACCCGCTCCGGCCAGCGCGATCACGAGGTAGTCGCCCGACTCCGTCCGTAAGTCCACTTGGGGGCGTTCTGCCGTGGTCTCGTAGCGGTCCAGCACGCTGCGGAACGCATCGGCGGCAGACAAGAAGCGGTCCTCGTTGAAGTGCGACCAGCCGCGTTTGTAGTCCGCGATCGCCGCCAGCGTCGGGTCACCACCGGGCGACGCGGTCGCGTGCGCATAGGCTTGAGCGGCCTCCACGTACCGCTTCGCTTGGAAACGCGCATCACCCATGCGCACCCATGCCTCGGCGCAGTAGGGCGAGCCGGGATGCTCACTCACGAGCGTGCGGAAGTCATGCTCGAACGCCGGATCGCCCGCGTCGGCCAGGATCATGCCAGCGTCGAAGAGCACCGCGTCGCGGTGCGGGAACGCCGGGTCGTTGGTGAGGATCTGCCGGTAGAGCGCCAAGGCACGGTCCTGTGCCAGCACGGGCACCGGGGCGCCGGGCTTCTCATGACGCAGGTACGCGGCCATCTGGTCGCGGAACTGCTGGCGGGCGGCGAGCATCTCGAGGTCGGCCAGGCGGAAGCGCATCTCCCCGCGCACGGGAGAATCGGGGTAGTGGGCGAGGAACGCCCGCATGCGCGGCATCGCGACGGCGCGCAGCGCCGCAGCGCCTTGATCGTCCAAGGCGTCGTCCTGCTCCGTGCTCGCGGTTCGCGCGGTCGCTACACGAGCCGGCGCGAATGCCGTGTCGCGGGCGGCCAGGCGCACGCTGCGCGCATACGCGGACGCGGCCATACCGTAGTCGATACGTTCGCGTTCGCTCTCGAGCGTGGCGCGCGCCTGATCGACGGCGTCTCGCACGACCGCTTCACGCGTGTGCGCGGCCGCGGCCACGAGCGAGTCGGCGAGGCGATCGGCGCGAACGAGCTGCGCCTGCAACACGCGCCACTCGTCGCTGGTTCCGGCAGCTAACCGCTCCGCCTCGATGCCGCGGCGCAAGCGGTCACTCCACGCGAGCAGTTCGGCCGCGGTGCTGTCCTGTGCAACGGTGCGTCCCAGCAGGCCCGGCCGCCAACGATCGGCGTAGGAGCGAGCCAGCAGTTCGGGAGCCTCGCGCGCAAGCGTGCGGTTCAGCCTTTCGCAGAGCGAGTCGAGCGCCTGCTCCTGAGCCAGCACCGCATCCGGCCGGGGCATGCCCTGGGGCGCCCAACGAAGCTTCGCGCCCGCGGTGCCGCCCAGTTCGATGCGGCGCATCGCCGCCGCCCACGCGGCCTGAGCGCGCGCCTGAGCCAGCATCTGCTCGGTGCGCGCCAGCAACTGTTGGGTCGCTGCGTCGCGCACACCGCGCAGATGCGCGTCGATGGTAGCGAGCGAGGCTTCGAGCGAGTCCAGCACTGCGCGCTGGCGTTCCAGCGTCGCACGCCGCGCGCCAAGTCCCGCGAGTCCGCGCGAAAGGTAGATCTGCAGATCCGCCAGGCGGGCTTGCTCGCGCTGCATCGCGCTACGGGTAGCGCCAGCCGCGGCGAACGCAGCGTCGGCAAGGCTCTCGGCCTGTGTGACGCGCTGCCACGCGGCGGCATCGGGAGGCGGGACCAGCGCGCCATCATCCCTACCGAAGCGATCGTCCCGGCGAATCGCGCGCGGCGCCGCGGCACTCACCACGATCGCAACCAGCGAATCCCCCTGCACACGCACCGGGTCCTCGGCCAGCGTCCAGGCGTTCCGGATCGCGGCGCGCTCGCGCCACGCGTCCCAGAGCGTATCGGCGTAGGCGTGCGCGCGCAGGGCCTCGATCCGGTTGGCATCGGCTGCGTGCAGGGAATCCCCACGCGCATAGAGCGCTTCGGCGTCCTCCCAATGACCCATCTCGAGTGCCTGCGACGCCGCACCGGCCAAAGCCGCGCGCCGAAGGGCGCCGGACGGCGATCGCGCGGCCGTCTGTTCGAAGGTCACCTGCGCAGCAGCATGGTCGCCACGTTCCGCCGCCCGCTGCGCCTGCCAGAGCCCTGCGCGCAGAGCGGCCTGGGTACCTGCTGGGATCTGTCGCAGCCATCGCGCGACATCGTCTGCACTCGACGTGGCGCGAGTCGCAAGGCGCAGCGCCGCCGCACCGGCACGCTCACGTCCCGCGGGCCTCAGTGTGTCAGTGGTCACGATTGCCGCGAGCGCTGCGGGATCATCCTGTGCAGAGCCGGCTAACACACCGGCGGCGCTTGTCGCAGGCATGCCGGCCCGAAGCCGCGCCTCCGCATCGATCCAGCGCGTCCACACGCTCGCACCACGCCCGATCCGCGCAGACGCGACCGCCGCCGCGATGCTCCGGAATGCCTGCTCATCGCCCAGCTCCAGCGCCGAATGCGCCGCGAGCAGCGCCGCCCGCTGGGCGTTGTCGCTCGCCGGCAGCGCCTGCCAATCCAGGCCGCGCATCGCCGCCTGCACGCCGCGCAGATCATGCGCACGTTCGCGCGCGATCGCCCGGCCCAGTGCCAGCGTCACGGCATCGGTCGGCACAACGACCGAGGCGACCTTCGCGGGCGCGCCTTGCGCGGTGCCCCGGCTTGCGGTGCTCAGCAGCGCCGCCAGCAGGCACGCCCGGACCCCGCGTTGCACTGCAGAGCGTCGCATCGTCACTCGTTCGTCCCCGCCGCGACGGCCGAGCCCTGCCGCGTCCACGTGGTCGCCGCGATGCTGCTTGCGCCATGCTCGGCGTTCAGATTCGTCAGGTCGAGCCGCACGCACAGCAACTGGTCTCGTGCGGGCTCCACGGTCAGGTAGCCGCAGTCATGGGCGGCCCACAAGGTGCCGGCCAGGCCGACTTCAATCAGTTGCGGGCGTGGTTCGATCAGGCCATGGAAGAGTTCCAGGATCCCGCCGGCGCGCAACGTGGCGCGCGCAGCATCGTCAAGCGGCACAGTAAGAGTGTCGCCGTCTTCCAGGTGAAGCGTGATGTCGCCGACCGCGTTCGCTCCCGGATCGCCGCTCACGACCACGAGCATCGCCGTCTGTTGATGCTGGTCGAAGTCGGCCTGCAAGGCGCCCAGCCCGGCGCGTTGCGCATCCAGCATGCGGCCCATCTGATCGAGCTGCGCTTCGAGAAGCCCAAGGTCGGTGACGCTACCGAGCAGTCCGCGCTGCTGACGCGATGCCTCGGCGCGCGTGAGCGAGTCACTCGCGTTGGCCACGCCGGCCAGCAGGTGCGCGTAGTCAAGATAGCGTGGATCCATTGCCGCCGCATCCTGCGACACATCCAAGGCGCGCTGCTGGACGCGATCCAAGCGGCCACGGATGAAGTCGCGGTTCGCGCGGAAGAACCGCAGTGTCTCGATCCGCTCATGCTCCGGCTTGCGGCGTTGGAGCCGAACCGTTTCAGCCGCCAACGGCGCCGTGGGCGCTTCCTGTGCGCGCACGGAGTCCGTCAGGAGCACGCTGCACGCGAGCATCGCCAGTATGGGCCGCGGCCCTGCGAGCCAAGCAAGGAACCGCATGATCAGCCCCTCCATGAGCGGCGCACCGCTCCGGTGATCGCATCGACCGTCACGAACAGCGAGGCAGCACCCGGCGCGTGGTAGACGACAGTCCACGAGGTGGGATCCGGGTCGGCATCCCCGAACGCGCCGCGAGCCAGCAACATGGTCGCCACCTCGGCGGTCGCATGGCGGCCGAAGACACGCGCGGCTTCAGCGTCGGCAGCGCGGCGGGCGGCATCACTGTCGATCCAGCCTGCGTGCACCGGAGGAGCGGGCATGTGCCCCCCTAGGTCCTGTGCGGTCACGATGCGACCGTCACGAACGGAATAGGCGCGCGCACGGTCGAGGCTGGGGGAGTAGAACAGGTAGCCCCAGCGACCCGCGGCGCCATGTGCGTCGACCGGTTCGTCATTCTCCAGGTACACGAGAAACCCATCGGCGGCCCACGTCTGCGCCGCAGCGGTGGCCAGGCTCAGGCCGTCATGCGCGGCCACGCCCTGCCGGTCGCGCGCGTACGCGTTGGCCGCCAAGAGGAGCGCGCCGGTGAGCAGTGCGCCGGTGAGCAGCGCGATGCCGAGTGAGAAACGATTGGGATGCATGGCAGCTCCTAGAAGAGGATCTCGCTACCCAGCGTGAATTCGATATTGTTCGCGGCGAGATGACTGGAGTCGTTGCGGGGGCGGAAGTGATAGTCACGCACCTCCCAACGCATGGCCGCGCGCTTCGACAAGAAGAGCTTGGTGCCCGCTCCGAAGTTCACGCTGGGCTCGCTGCGACCCAGCATGACAGCCGAACCCACACCACCGCCCACATACGGCACCATCTGCCGGCCGGGCATGAGCTCCCATGTCACGTTCATCTGGTAGAAGAGCATCGAGAACTTCTCGGCCTCGAGCGACAACCCGAAGAGCGACTCGACGATCTCGGCGGGTCGATGCACCCGCGTCCACGAGACACCGGCCTCGGCCACGATGCGATCGAACACGTAGTAGCCCACACGGCCACCCACGACCGCCGAATTCGATTTGCGATCGAACGCGTAGGCACCGGAATAGCCGCTGACCACGTAGCTACCCGTGCGCGTGTAGACCTTGGGGTTCGGACGGAACTGCAGGCCCGACAAGTCGTCCTGCACGCGGCAGAGTGACGCATGCACCCAGCCGGTCTCGGTCTCGGACAGCTTGACCCCATACCACTCGTCACTCTTGGCGATCACCGGAAAGGACAGCTTCGCGGGATAGACGCCCACGATGGCGTACGCATCGCCGGGCCCCGAACGCACGACGTTCCCGGACTTCCCCGTGAGTTCGATGCGCTTCTGCCCGACCTGCATGGGGGCGTTCGGGAAGTCGCGCTGCTTGGGCGCCGCTGAATCGGGGGCGACGGCGGCGGCCGTTGGCGTCAGAGCCGGCGCTTCGTCTGCACGCGTCGCACCGGCGTGCAACAGAACGCCCAACAACGCGCCACCCGTGACCGCTCGCATCCATCTCGAGCTCGCATCTCCCGCTGTGCCGATCACCGCATCACCTCCCAAGGATCCTGTAGGAGAGCCCGAGCCGAATCGTCCAATCCGCAAACGTCTCACTGGCGCGAACGATGTCTGCGCCGCTGCGATGCGCCGTGTCGAGCGCGAACCACTCACGCGTGGCTTCACCGCTGGCGGACCAGCCGCCCGCGAGCGGGCGCTCGACTGCCAGGCCGACGCTGGCGCTGCCCGTGTCGATGGGAGCAAGGCGCACCGGCGTCGAGGTGCCCGTTCCTGTCGCCACATCCACATGATCCGGCGCGTAGCCCAGATGCAGCAGGCCGGCGCCCGCCTGCAGCGACCACTTCGCACCCAACCTGCGCGCCATCGTGGCTCGGGCAACGAGCTCGGCGCGCGTGCGATGGACATCGGGAGACGCGCTTGCGAGCGAGGCGTCGAGTTGTTGCGTGGTCACGGTGCGCCAGACACGCACTCCCAGCGATCCGCGTAGGACCGATGCGCGTACTTCCGCGCCCAGACCCGCTCGGGCACGCAGGTTCCACTGATAGTCGGCCAGGTGCGGGTCAGCGAGCGTGGTACCGCTCAACACGCCGGCGGACAGCACCGCGGCATGGACCGGGCACGCGCTCACCGCGATCAGGTACACCGCGGCGCAGGCGATGACGAGGCGACGCATCAGCGAGATTCCTGTGCGGCCATCGCCGGTGCGGGCACGGGGTTCCTGAACTCCATGCCCACGGGCAGGATCTGCATCTCGTTCGAGCGGAAGGGCGTCACGACGATCGTATCGCCCTGGATGCGCTCGATCTTCTGACCCGAGCCCATGTAGCAAAGCAGGAACACGCCGCCATGCCCCGCGCCTGTGGAGTCGAGCACGGTGGGGATGTGGCCCTGAAAGGTGAATGTTAGCGGCTGGATCAGATGGTCCCAGCCCGTGACGGGGATCAACGCCCGGCCCAGCGTCGTGGAGTGGGCGAGCAGTGAATCGATGTCGGTCGCCATGCGCAGGCGTTGAGCGTCGGGCGCCACCTCCACCGTGCCGGGGTCGATCGTGGCGCTCGCGCGCAGTTCCGCGACGGCGTATCCAGTGACGATGTGCCGGTAGGTGATGGTGGCCTGCACCGAGACCGATTCCTGCGCGCCCAACGTGACCGTCTCGAAAGGTGTGAGGTTCGAGTGCAGCAGGTCGACGCGCGTCCAACGATCCTCGAGCTTGGGCGCATCGAAGCACCCGCTGAGCAGCGCGGACGTGGCCATGCCCATGACGGCAAACCTGACCATGGCGGCCGGCCGGCGCAGGTGTGCGGCGTTCATCGCACCACCGCCACGCGGCGCGTCTCGTGCGTGGCACCGGCGTCGAGACGATAGAAGTAGACCCCGGCCTTCACGTCGTGGCCGCGATCGTCCGTGCCGTCCCACGCGACGTCCTGAAGACCGGCGGTAGCCAGCGGCGCGAACGTGCGCACGCGCCGGCCGTTGGTATCGTAGAGCGCGAGTTCCGGCCTGCTGCGCAGGTTCGCGGGCAGCACGAACGAGATACGCGTCACGGGCTTGGCCGGGTTGGGCGAGTTGCCGAGCAGTTGTGCGCGCGTCGCGCTCACGCCGCTGCCGGTGGCACGGAAGGCCGCCTGTGCCACGTCGTCGGCGCCGTTGTGGTACGCCGAGCGGGCGTTCACGCCGAGCACGAGGTCGCTTCTACCCTGGAAGCCGCTCAGGTCGTCGGCGTTGAGCGCGATGGTGCGCGCGCCGGCGTCCAGCACGCCCAGGTCGCGCGTGGTGAGCGTGCGACCACTCGCCGCATCGCGCACCGTGAGCGTGACGGCAGCTCGGTCGGTGAGAAGGAAGCTGGCGACCGGGGCGGCCGTGGCATCCACCGCGAGATTCGCGACGCCGGCGCCAAGGTTCCAGAGCCGCATCCCGTTCGCGCCGTCCCAATCCTCCATCGTGAGAGCGCCCGCCTCCGCCGTGCGCGCCTGGGTGCCATCGCGGTGGTCATGCACACTGGCGAACGCCACGTGCACGTTGCGCGGGTGCTCCAAGCCGGAGCTCATCTGCGCCACCGGCTCAAGAGCCGCGTTGAACTTGGCGAGCACGCCTTGCTGCGGCGCCGCGGCGTAGACGTTGCCCCACGCATCGGTCGACAGCGACGTCACGGCATCGGCTCCCGAGGGCGCGGCTCCCGCCCACCGCAGGCTGCCGCCTTGCATCTGCAGTCGGACGATGCGGCGATTGTGGGCATCCGCCACATAGACGGTATTCGTGTTGGCACCGTTCGCGCGCCCTACGGTGATCGCCATCGGGCCCGCGAAGGCGCCGTCGCCATTGCCAAGGCCGCCGATCGCGCCCAACGGCCGGGCGCCGGCCGCGCCCAGTGCGAACGCGGCCACCTGGTTGCGGCCCGTGTCGGCCACGTAGAGCAGGTCGTCCTCCGGGTGGAACGGCGTGCCGTTGTCCGAGACGGCCACGTCGTACGGCGCGTGCAGGCCGCCGATCACATAGAGAGGTTTCAGGGTCAGGTGCCCGTACTCGGGCACGGCCTGGAGCACGACGATGCGGTCATTGCCGCGGTCGGCCACGTAGACACGGTCGTTCTCATCCACCGCCATGCCGCGCGGCTCGGAGAGCGCACCCGCAGTCGTGCCCGAACCATCGAAAGCCGAGAGCGTCTGGCCCGGTTCGCTGCACACCAACCGGTTCCATTGCGGATCGCTGGCGATCTGGAAGCGCCGCGTCTCCACGTAGGGAAACACGTCGTAGATATCGGTGTCGGTGATCAGGACCGTGGCGTAGGGCTGCGAGAACACATCGCGCCCGAGTTGCGCGCGGGCGACCGAGCGATCGAGCGCGTCCACGCCCAGCGCCGGCAGGAGCGGCGCGTGCGTGAACGTCGCCGCGTGGGCCGACGCTGCAGCCGCCATCGTGAGGCCCAGAGTCAGAAGCGTGCGCTTGCGCATGGGAGACTCCTTTCCGCGACCTGCGAGCTTCACTGGAAGCGAAGCTCGAGTCCGGTCTCGAGGATGTTCGCGGAGTAGTTGTTGCTGTTGAAATAGCGCTCGTAGTGCAGCCAGAGCGCAGGCGCGCCCAGATGCGGGTGCGCGGCGGCGAAGCCGTCCATGTCCAGGTGGAGCGAGACCCCGAAGAGATGCGAGGCCAGGTCATTCATGCGGTAGTCGGCCGTGCGATATCCGCCGATGCCGTTCACGCTGGCGTATTCGTGCGCATAGAAGTCCGCCTTGCCCTGCGTGTACCAGCGGTACTCCCAACTCGTGCTGAGCGCGTGCGTCACGTACTGGCTCAGATCCGCGCTCAACTCGTGCGAAGTGATGCCCCAGTCATCGTTGTAGAGCCGATAGTCGGCTTTGATGCTCGAGCGGTTCGCCATGTAGTGGCTGAGCTTGACGAACGCATCGCGGCGCTCGCGGGTGGAGGGATGACGCTCGGGGACGCGCGTGCCGCCGGCGTAGACGTTGCGGTAGATGTTGTGTTGCAGGCCTTCCACGTGGAACAACTCGACGCCGCCGCGCACCAGCGTGCTCGGGCTGAGCACCTGTGTGGCGACCACGCTGCCATGGAGCGTGTTCTTGTGCTGCCGGATGGAAGCCGAGCGCTCGTCGGCGAGTGGCGTGATCGCGTCCCAGCCGTAGCTGGTCGACACGGCCACGTTGAACGTCTGGTCGCGGAGATCCCGGTCGGCGTGCGCGCCGAACTGCTGGCCCAGATAGTCGACCTCGCGCGACACGTAGTATTCGGCGCCCACGTGCGACCGCGCGATCTCGGCGGTCAGCTCGTTGCGCGTCTTCACATAGTCTTCGAAGGCGTTGCCTTCGATCGGCCGGCTCGCAGTCGTGATCGCGTCGATCGCGTCCTGGCTGCCGGCTGGCGCCGAGATCGCGGGAATCGTGACCTGCTCGTTGTTCCAATGCAGCGACAGCGATTCCGCGCCATGGCCGAGCGGAGCCGCATAGTCGCCGCTCATGGCACGCACGCGCACGCCGCCCGAGTCCGTGAACAACCGGAACATGGAATACAGCGAAGCTTCCTCGGCCACCGTGGCCGAACGCGCACGCGTGGCGCAGAGCGCCGAAAGCGCGAGCGTGAACGCCGCCCCATGAGTCCGCTTCAGTTGCACGCGCAGCCTCCGCCGGCGCCGCCGGTGCCGCCCGTGGAGCCTTCTCGGGCCTCGAATGCTTTCATCTGTCGAGCTTTGAGCTTGGCCTGTGCATCCAGCGAGACGATACGGTCGACCAGATGCTCGCGTTGATACACCGCCACCGGCGCAGCACACCCGCCTGCGCCCAACGCGGCTGCGAGCGCACTCATCGCGACCGCCACGACCGCCACCTTCTTGCCAAGCTGATTGCGGTTCATCGCGACCCTCCCTCGTTACTGCTCGCGGCCACCGCATGCCCGGCAAGCAGGCGCATGGCCTGATCGCGAAGTTCGGCGACCGCTGCGTCATCACTGCGGTTCGTCACGTACACCACACGGCCGTCACGATCGAGCACGACCGCCACCGGCACATTCGTGAGTGCCAGCTGCTTGGCCAGCCCTTCGGGGCCGTCCGCGAACACGCTCAGATGCAGCGCGTGGTCGCGGATGAAGCGCTGGATGTTGCCGTGGTCCGTATCCAGCGAGACGGCGAGCACGCGGCCACCCGCAGCCTGGAGCGCGTGGTCGAGCGCATCCAGCCGCGGCAGCTCGCGCCGGCACGGCGCACACCACGTCGCCCACAGGTCCACGACGACCACCTGGCCCTTGAGATCCGCCAGCGTCAGCGCGCCACCATCCAGACGCTGGAACGTGTGGGCGGCCAGCGCCGTCGCGGCGGCCTCGCGGCTCACGCCGAGTCCGGCGCCCGCCGCGGCCGCTTGCGTTGATCGCGGCGTAGCCGATGCCAGCGCAGCCGCCAGCAGAAGTGCCGACACTCGGTACGCTTGCATGCGCGCGCTCACTTGTACTGGGCGCCCAGCAGCACCCAGAGGTTGAAGAGACGCTTCTCGTCGGCGGTGAGCGAATCGCTCGTGGCCGGGTGTGCGAGTTGACCCGCATGCGAGCCCAGCGCCATGACGTAGTCGACCAGTGGCGAGCGGCGCGGGAAGGCGGGATCGACTTCCTGGTGCGCGAGCTTCATCGACTCGCCCGACAGGTTGATGTACGCGCGCGGGAAGATGCCGCGCATGCGGCTGGTATCCGCTACCGCGGTCAGGTCCAAGCCGCCGGCCGCCGGCGTGCTGCCGTTCGGCGTATGGCACGACATGCACTTGGCGGTCACGATCGGACCGATGTCGTTCTGGTAGTTGATGACGCGAAAACTCGCGCGCGGCTTGTTCAAGTCGAAGGCCGGTTGGTGCGCGGCCATCGGATCCGGATTCGTCGACACCGGCCCGCCCACGCGGCGATCCTCGTGGCAGCCGACGCAGTTCTTGAACTCCTCGCCCGGCCGCACATAGAGATGGGTGCGCTTCACCACGATGCCGCGGCCATGCTCGTCGAGCGTTGCGAAGCTGATCGGTGTATTCGCGGGGATCTTGATCCGGAACGAACCGTCGGGATAGACCGGCGCCATGCCGATCAGCGCGCGTTTCTCGAATTCGTTCGCCGAGAAGTCATTCATCTCACCGACCACCGTGGGCCGCGCGGCGATGACCGCGATGCTGTCGATCGGCTGCTGGCCGCGGATCGGGACTTCCTGGCCGTCGCTGGTGCTGCGATTGAACACGTCCTGCGCCAGGAACACGCCATAGTCGACCGAGTGGTCCACGATCGAGGCGATGACCGGCGGCTTCGCATGCGGCGCCAGGAGCTGCGCATCGAGTTCCTGGGTGCCCGCGTCGTTGTAGAGGAACGTCAGGTCGTGGATCGCGAAGGTGGCCGGGCTGGCCACGGTGCCGGCGCCCGTCTGGTCCAGCGTGAAGGTATAGAGCGCGTAGTCCGTCTGGTCCTTGGTCGCGGCCGGCAGCGAGTACGAGACCACGTAACGATTGCCACCGATGGAGCGCGCGTACTTGAACGCACCGTGCGGCCACGGCATGCCGTCCTCGTTCACCTGCGGGGTCAAGACGTCCCAGTGCAGGTCTTGCGGGCCCAGTTCCGGATCCGCCGGGCCCTGTTCGGGCTTGAGCACGGCGATAGGGCCCTCGTCGCCATTGACCATGGTGGAGCCGATGGCGATGAGGCGGCCTTCGGGCGTGACCGTGGGGTGGAAGAAGTTCATCCCATGCGGACCGAACTTGTGGAACGTGCCGGTGCCGTCCGGATTGGTCACGAAGAGCGGGAATCGGTTCATCGTGCCGAAATGCTCCCAGCGCGTGTACACGATGCGGCCGTCAGGCAACAGCTCGGGGTCGAAGTCGTCCGATTGATTGAAGCTGACTCGCTCGATGTTGCTGCCGTCATAGTCGCACGTATGCAGCGTGGCGCTCGGGGCGTGGTTGTATTCGTCCATCTCGCCGGCGCGCGTACTGGTGAACATCACGCGGCCATCGGGCAGGTAGAGCGGGTCGAAGTCGTCGCCGCCGCCACTTGTGACCTGGCGCATGTTCGTGCCATCGGCATCGATCTCGTAGATGTTGCGCTGCGAGCCGCCGGACGGGCGCATCGAGAAGAGGATCTTCTTGCCATCGAACGAGACCGCCGGATCCGAGATGCTGGCTCCCGTGAAGCTCGTGATCGGCGTCACCAAGCCATCCGGGGAGATCGGCGAGAGCTTGTACAGGTTGCTGCTGGCGTTCGTACGATTGAGCGTTTCAGAGGAAGTGGCCTTCACGAATACGAGCGCTTGCGTCGTACTCACCTGCTGGATCAGGTCGCTTGGCGCGCTCTCGCGACAACCGGTCAACGCGCCGGGCAGCAGCAGTACCGCGAGCCAGAGGGCAAGCGGCTTGAGGCGTAGGTGTTTCTCGAGGGGGTGTGCGTGCATGGTGGTGATCCGAACCTCCCGCGACGGTCCGCCGTTCATGGCTGGACCGTGCGATAGAACGAGAGCCCGATCGTTCCCTGCGAATACGGGTAGGTCACGACACCTTCGTGGTCGCGCTGCTGGCCGAACACGATCGCGTGACGCAGGTCGGCGCGAAGCGCCAGGTCATTGCGGATGAAGCATTCGAGCCCGCCACCGATGGAAAGGCTGTTCTTCGTCACAGCGGTCGCGTCCACGGCGCGACCTGGGAAAACGACGATCATCCCGTAACCCGCCGTGAGGTAGGGCTGGAGCCGCCCCGACACCGGGCGACGGACGATCGCGCTCAATGTGTGCAACACGGCATGCACGGAAGGCGATGGGTTGTGTGCCAGCGAGGCTTCGTAGCCGAGCCAATCGCTGGGGTGGTACGCCGCGCGGATCACGAAGAGCGGATCGCTCCCGAACCAGCCGTAACCCGGACTGAACGCCAGCCGGTTCTGGTAGGGCCGCACGCCTGGCGCCAGCTGGTAGGGGTGCTCGGCCAGCGCCGGATTGAGCGCTTCAAGCACGCGCTTGGGAGCTGCAGGCGGCGTGAACGAGACGGCCGACGTATCGGCGTCCTGCGCCGCCGCCATGCGGGCGCCAGTGAGCGCTAACCCTAAGGTCATCGCGATGAACAGCGCGCGCATCAGTGCAATACCCCGGCCTGGATCCATCCACGGATCGCGACATAGTCGCTGTCCGCGCGTGAGGCGAAAGTCTTGTACGGATGCGGGTGCCCACCCGCCGCAAGGTCGAGCGGCTGCTGGAGCACCGCGCTGCTGTCGGCCGCGACGGTGGAGGTCTGCAGCGAGACCTGCGCGAAGTCGTACGCGCTGTCTTTCGCGTCGGGAGGTGAGAGCTGCAGTGTGCCGCGGATGCCACCCCCGTGACAGTCACCCGTCGCGTCACAGCCCATGCGTTGCAGGCGCGGCTCGACGTCGCTCTGGAAGCGCGCGTAGTCGAGCGTCAATGTGTGCCCGCCCGCGGGCGGCGCCGGCGGCGCGGTCGGCGAGACACAGCTTTGCGCGAGGGCGGACAACGCGAGCGACGTGAGCAGGACCGCGGCGCTGCGCGTGCGATCCTGCGGTCGTTCGAACATCGCGTGCCTCCGAGGGTTGACTCACGTGTGGGGCCCGAGTGGCCTTTCCTGCACCTGCGGATCGGCAGCGCGCTCCGGGGACTCGAGGCGTGGTTCCGCATCCCTTCCGAGGGATGGCGCGGGCCGCTTACGCAAGCCACGGACCATGAGCAGCCAGGGGACTCCGCCCCGGGTGAGAACGCTCAGTCCACCCAGTCGATCTCGAACAGGTCCAGCGCCTGCGGCACGAGCGCGAAGCGGTCTCGAAGCGATGCGCTGACCCACACTTTGTCTGGTCCATCGGCGCGCGGTTCCACGCAGACGGAAGAGACTCCCTGCACGCTGCGGGCCAAGCGTTTAGCGTCGCGCGGGCCGAGCACGAAGTAGGCCGTGCTCCAGCCCTCGGCTTCGAGGGCGGAAGGGGCGACGACCGTGACTGAGGAGAACCCTTCCGCCGGCTTGCCGGTACGCGGATCAAGCAGGTGCCCGCAGCGACGACCCTCGTGCATGACGAACTGCTCGTAACTGGCGGACGTGGAGATGCCATGGCCGGAGGGGATCTGAAGCCGTGCAAAATGCGTCATGCGGTCGTGCGGATCGCGTACGCCGATACGCCAGGCAGACGCATCGGCCGGCGTCCCGATCGCGCGCATGTTCCCGGTCAGGTCCACCAGCGCATCACGAACGCCCCGTGCGGCGAGCGTCTCAGCGGCGCGATCGACCGCGAAGCCCTTGGCGATACCGCCCAGGTCGATGCGGGTGTCCGGATGCGTGAAAGCAATTGTGCCCGCTGCGCGATCCAGCGCGATGCGCTCGCTGCCGACGCGCGCGAATGCCGCTGCAGCTTCGGCCGCCGAGGGTACGCGCCGCGGCCCGCCCAAGAATCCCCAGGCGCGCACGAGCGGCTCGAGCGTGATGTCGAAGGCATGCTCGCTGAGCGCCCATACTCGCAGAGCTTCCGCGACCACGGCCGCCACATCCGCGCTGATCGCTGCCGGGCGCGTGCCGGCCTCGCGATTGATCCGGGCGACTTCGCTCGTCTCGGTCCAATTGCTCATCGTACGGTCCACATCACGGAAGACACCGAATACCGCCTCGGCGTGGATGCTCGCAGCCGCGGCGTCGTCCGTGACCAGCGTCGCGCGCCCATACGTTCCCATCGTACGTGTCTCGAATGCCACGCTGGCACGCGGGCCGGGCCGCCGCGACAGCGATGTGTGCGGCATGACGAAGCGCGTTCCGCCGGCTATGAACGCGCCGGAAGGAGCGGGGGATCCGAGACGTTCTCGAGAGGACACTTCCGGACTCCAATCGAAGGATGAGAAGGATTCCGGTGCCGTGAGGGCACGCACCAGTCGAGCCGCTCTAGCGGGTTGCGTGCCAAACGCCCATCCGGCAGAGTCCCCGGCCCCCGCAGGTGGCGCGGGGCCGGCAGGAACACATACGAACGCGGCAGATGAGCTCACCCGACGCGGCGCCGGTGAGGCAACCCCCAGACGGTATCGTTCGTCCAATCGAAGTCCGCCGTCCCCAACCTTTTGCGGAGGTCTCCCTGATGTCGTCCCGCGTCCTGGCCCTGGTGGGCCTGTTGTTGCTCATGCCGATGGTCGTCCACGCCCAGGCCGCGAGCCTGCGCGGCAAGTTCGTCGACGTGACCAGCAACACGGTCGTCCCCGGTGTCCAGGTCAAGCTCACGAGCTTCGCGGACTCGGCAGACGTTCACCGTGCTACCGCCAAGGATGACGGCACATTCGAGGTCACGGGCCTGGGGCTGCACGCCTACCGGCTCGAGGCGACGCGCCTGGGCTTCGAGCCGCTCAAGATCGTGATCCGCGTGGCCAGCGCCAAGCAGGACGCAGGCACGATCGGCCTCACGCCCGAGGCCGTGAACCTGAAGGGTGTCACGATCACGGCGTCGCCGGCGCCAGCGGTGATCCGCAACGACACCACCGAGTTCCGCGCGAGCGCCGTCAAGACGAACAAGGACGCCACCGCCGAGGAGCTCGTGCAGAAGATGCCGGGCGTCACGGTGGAGAACGGCCAGGTCAAGACCAACGGAGAGCAGGTCCAGCAGGTACTCGTGAACGGGAAGCCGTTCTTCGGCAGCGATCCGACGGCAGCCATGCGCAACCTGCCAGCCGATGTGATCGACCGCATCCAGGTGTACGACCGCGGTAGCGATCAGGCCGAGTTCAGCGGGTTCGACGACGGCCAGTCGCAGAAGACGATGAACTTCATCCTGCGCAACCAACAAGCCAAGTTCGGCAAGGTGTACGGCGGTTACGGCGATCGCGACCGCTACCAGTCGGGCGGCAACGCGACCTATCTCAAGGGCCCGACGCGCGTGACCTTGCTGGGCCTCTCGAACAACATCAACCAGCAGAACTTCTCGCCGCAGGACCTGTTCGGGGCACTGGGCAACGGCGGCGGTGGCATGCGGATGATGATGTTCGGCGGCGGCCGGCCGGGCGGCGGATTCCGCCCCGGCGGTGGCGGCCCCGGTGGGGTCCGCATGGGCGGAGGCGGCCTGGGCAGCGGCTTCGACCCGGGCAACTTCTTCGTCGGCCAGCAGGACGGCATCAGCCGCACGAACTCCGGTGGCCTCAACTACACCGGCCAGTGGGGCAAGCGCCTGAACGTGACCGGCAGCACCTTCCTGAACGACAGCCGCACCGACAACACGCAATACCTCTCGCGCGAGTACACGCCGCCGCAGGATTCCACGCTGACCTACGGCCAGACCGCGACGACCGGGACCAAGAACGGCAACGAGCGCTTCGATGGCCGCATCGAGTGGACGCCCGATTCGCTCAACTCGGTGATCTTGACGCCGCGCCTGTATTTCCAGAACACGAACGCAGACAACCTCTCGAATGCCGCGAACTCGGCGATCGCGGGCAACCGCCTGAGCCAGGCGTTCAACCAGACCGCCAACGAGACCGACGGTAACAACCTGTCGTCGCACGTGATCCTACGCCACCGGTTCGCCAAGAAGGGCCGCAATATCTCTGCGGACCTGGGCTGGGGACACACCTACAAGAACGCAGACGCCAGCCAGTATTCGCTCACGGATTACCTCACAGGCACCGCCTCCAGCGACACGGTCGACACGCAGACCGGCACCGAGACTGTGACGAACAACTACACCTCGCGCATCGCCCTCACGGAGCCCTTCTCCAAGCTCATCCAACTGCAGGCGACCTACAATCCTTCGCTCTCACGCTCCACGAGTGACGCGCGTGGGCTGCGATTCGACCCCGTGACCGGCCTTTACTCGCGTCCGGACTCGGCCACGTCGAATTCCTTCGAGAACCGCAATACCGTCCAGAACGGTGGCCTCGCGATGCTCGTCACGATGGGCACGTGGCGCTGGTTGTCGTCCGCGGCCTATCAGCACACCGAGCTGCATTCGGAACAGACCTATCCGCTCACGCAGACGATCGACCGCACGTTCGAAGACGTGTTGCCGGCCATGACGCTGAGCGGCACGTTCAAGAACAAGGCGAACCTGCGCCTGCAGTGGCAGACGAGCACCACGCCGCCCAGCATCTCGCAGCTGCAGAACGTGGTGGACCGCTCGAACCCGCTCTCGATCACGTCGGGAAACCCCGATCTGAGACAGTCGCGCAACCAGAGCCTGCAGTTGCGCTTCTCGATGGCGGATCCGTTCAAGTCCAAGTCGAAGTTCCTGTTCCTGAACGTGACGCGCACCCAAGCTCCCGTGGGTAATGCGACGTTCACCGCGGTACGGGACACCGTCGTGAGCGGCGTGGCCGTCACGCGCGGCACGCAGTACACGCGCCCGGTCAACTTGGATGAATCCTGGACTGCGAACGCGTTCGGCGTTTACAGCCGCCCGATCTCGTTCCTCAAGAGCATCCTGAGCTTCAACTCGGGACTCACGTTCACGCGTACACCCACGCTGCTGGCGCAAGGGGTGAACCGCGCCAGCACCTACGTGGTCCGCGGTGGTGCCGTGCTGGCGAGTAATATCAGCACGAACCTTGATTTCACGCTGACTTACTTCGGCACGTACAACATGACGCGCAATACGCTAGCCACCACCAACACAGGCGACTACTTCAGCCACTCCGCCGGCATGCGCCTGAGTGCGACGCTCAAGCACGGCATCGTGTTCCGCGAGGAGCTCAGCAACAACCTGCAGACGGGCGTGCCAGGGCAGTACGGCCAGAATGTGGTGCTCTGGAACACGACCGTGGCGAAGAAGTTCCTCAAGGACGACAAGGGCGAGCTCCGCGTCACGGGGACCGACGTGCTGGGCCAGGATCGCAGCGTGAGCCGCAGCCTGACCGAGTCCTACGTGCAAGACACGCGCAATCGGACACTGGGCCGGTTCGTACAGGTCGTGGCGACCTACTCCTTCAAGTAGGGCTGCGCCCGGCATTCGTTACTCGGCATTCGTTACTTGCGCCTCGCGGCCGGAAGAGGGGAGACTCCGCCTGCGGAACGCAGACGCCCCATCGTCGGCCCTCGTGTTCCGCACCCGGCCGTTCCCGGGCATCCATCACCCTTGAGGGTATCCATGCGAAATGTACTGATCTTCCTGGTCCTGCTTGTCGTGGCACTCGTCGGTTTCATCCAGGCGCGGCCCGCCACATTCCACATCGAGCGGAGCACCGTGGTATCGGCGGAGCCCTCATTGATCACCGCACACATCGCGGATTTCCACGCGTGGGCGGACTGGTCCCCGTGGGAGAAGCTGGACCCGGCGATGAAGAAGACTTTCACCGGTGATCCTGGCGCCGTGGGCTCCACCTACAGCTGGGTCGGCAATGACAAGGTCGGCGAAGGCAAGATGACCATCACCGACGTGAAGCCGGGGCAGGCGGTCGTCCTGCAGCTCGACTTCATCAAGCCCTTCGCGTCTTCAAACGTGACGACCTTCAACGTTGCCCCCGAGGGCCAAGGCGCCAAGGTGACCTGGAACATGGATGGGAAGAACAACTTCATGTCCAAGACCATGAGTCTCTTCATGAACATGGATTCCATGGTCGGCCCCGACTTCGAACGCGGCTTGGCCACGCTCAAGACGGTGACCGAGGCCGCTCCTGCGGCGGCCGTCCCGGCAGCGGCTGCAGACTCCGCCGCGGCGACCATGACGAAGAAGTAGCTCGCACGGACAAGACAAGACGCCCCGCGGGCTCGCGCTCGCGGGGCGTCTGTCGTTCCGTACAGGACTCCTGCTCAGTTATGGACGCCGGCTGCCTCATTGCCCGTGCGCTCGACGTACTCCACATAGGTGCCCAGGTACTCGAATGGAGGCTGCGCCGGCACCTGGTCACCATCACCGGGGCGCAACTCGAGCACGCGGTTGCTCAGGCCCTTGAGGAACGTGCGGTCGTGGCTGACGAAGATCATCGTGCCCTCGAAGTCGGCCAAGGCGCTCACCAGCATCTCCTTGGTCTCGAGGTCAAGATGGTTCGTGGGCTCATCCAGGATCAGGAAGTTGGGCGGGTCGAAGAGCATGCGCGCCAGCACGAGCCGTGACTTCTCGCCGCCCGAGAGCACCCGGATCGGCTTGTCCACGTCGGTATCGGAGAACTGGAACGCACCGAGCAGATTTCGCAGGACGCCCTGGGTCTCGAGCGGGAAGTCCTTCTGGATCTGCTCGAAGATGCTCAGGGACGGATCGAGCAGGTCGAGCGACTGCTGAGCGAAGTACCCGACCTTGAGATTCGCACCCAGCCGCACGTTGCCGGCATCGGGCGTCGTCGCGCCAGCGATCATCTTGAGCAGCGTGGTCTTGCCGGCCCCGTTGCGACCCATGACGCACCAGCGCTCGGCGCGGCGGATGCGGAAGTCGAAGCCCTCGTAGATGCGGCGCTCGCCGTAGCCCTTGTCGATGCCCTTCAGCTCCACGACGTCCTCGCCAGAACGCGGCGGCTGGCGGAACTTGAATTCCACGATCTTGCGCTGGCGGGGGAGTTCGACCATCTCGATCTTCTCGAGCTTCTTGACCCGGCTCTGCACCTGCGCGGCCTTGGCGGCGTGTGCCGCGAAGCGCTCGATGAAGCGGCGCTCCTTGGCGAGCATGGCCTGTTGGCGCGCGTACTGCGCTTCGCGATTGGCGGCAGCGATGGCGCGTTCGCGCACGTAGAAATCGTAGTCGCCCGTGTACTCGGTGAACTCACCGCCGTCGATCTCGATGATGCGGTCGACGATGCGGTTCATGAAGTCCTTATCGTGGCACGTCATGAGCACCGCGCCCGGATAGTCCTGGATGAACCGTTCGAGCCAGAGGATCGATTCGATATCGAGATGGTTCGTCGGCTCGTCCATCAGCAGCACGTCGGGCCGGCCGAGAAGGATGCGGGCGAGGCCCACGCGCATCTTCCAGCCGCCGGAGAGCGCGCCCACGTCACCTTCCACCTGTTCGTCATCGAAGCCGAGCGCATTCAGGATCTCGCGAGCACGGGCTTCCAGATCATAGCCGCCGCCGCGCTGATACTCGTCCTGCACCTGGCCGAAGCGCTCGAGGATCTTCTCCATCTCATCGGCGCGCTCGGGATCGGCGAGCGCGTGCTCGAGATCCTTGAGCTCATGGTGAAGCTCACCCAGGTTGCCGCTGCCCGCGATGGCTTCATCGAGCACCGAGCGGCCGCTCATGTCGCCGATGTCCTGGCGGTAGTAGCCGATCGTCAGGCGCTTGGGCACGGTGACATCGCCTTCGTCGGGGGATTCCTCGCCAACGATCATGCGGAACACCGTGGTTTTGCCGGCACCATTGGGGCCGACCAGGCCCGCTTTCTGGCCCGGATGGATCTGGAAGCCGGTCTCCACGAAGAGGACCTGCTTGCCGTACTGCTTCGAGATGTTGTTGAAGGCGATCATAGGGCCGAAGAGTCTAGCAGGTCCGGGCGCCCCTCGCCGCCCGTGCGCGGGACCGCGTTTGCGCTATGCCCCCTGCTTCTTCTCGATGCGGGCCCAGGCGTCCTTGAGCGTGACGGTGCGGTTGAAGACGGGCGCCCCGGGACGCGAATCCACGATGTCCGCCACGAAGTAGCCCACACGCTCGAACTGGACCGGCGCGCCGGGGACGGCGTCGGCCAGCGACGCTTCCACCTTGCAGCCGGTCAGTTCCACGAGCGACTTTGAACTGAGCGTGCTGGTGAAGTCCTCACCCTCGGCGAGATCCTCAGGATCCTCGGCGGAGAAGAGCAGGTCATAGACGCGCACCCGCGCGTCGATCGCATGGGGAGCACTCACCCAATGAATGGTCGCCTTCACCTTGCGGCCATCGGGTGCGTTACCGCTGCGCGTCTCGGGGTCGTACATGGCGCGCACTTCGAGCACCTCGCCGGTCGCGGGATCCTTCACGACGCCCGTGCAGCGCACCAGATACGCGCCGCGCAGACGCACTTCGACGCCCGGTGTCATGCGGAAGTACTTGGGCGGCGGCACCTCGCGGAAGTCCTCTTCCTCGATCCAGATCTCGCGCGAGAAGGGGACCTTGCGCGTACCGGCCTCGGGCGATTCGGGATTGTTCGCAAGCTCGAAGGACTCGACTTCGCCCTCGGGATAGTTCTCGATCACGACCTTGACCGGATGCAGCACGGCAAGGCGGCGTAGCGCCACCTTGTTCAGGTTCTCGCGCACGCAATGCTCGAGCAGGCCGAACTCGGCGCGGTTCTCGCGGCGGCCCACGCCGATGCGCTCGGCGAAATCGCGAAGCGCAGCCGCCGGGTAGCCACGCCGGCGCATGCCACTGATCGTGGGCATGCGCGGATCGTCCCAGCCGGTGACGTGGCCTTCGTTCACGAGCTTGAGCAGCTTGCGCTTGCTCACAACCGTGTGCGTGACGTTGCGGCGCGCGAACTCGTATTGGTGCGGGTGCGGGCGCGGCAGGTCGAGCGAATCCAGCAGCCAGTCGTACAACGCACGGTGCGGCACGAACTCCATCGTACAGATGCTGTGCGTGACGCCTTCGATATAGTCCGAATACCCGTGGGCCATGTCGTAGAGCGGGTAGACGCACCACTTGGCGCCCGTGTTGTGATGGGCCGTGTGGCGGATCCGGTAAAGCACGGGGTCCCGCAGCCACACGTTGTCCGATGTCATATCGATGCGCGCGCGCAGCGTCTTGGCGCCGTCGGGGAATTCCCCGGCCGTCATGCGCCGGAACAGCTCCAGGCTCTCGGCGACCGTGCGATCACGAAAATGGCTCTCCTCGCCGCGCTCGCCGGGGGCGCCACGCATACGGTCGACCTCCTCGGCGGTGTGATCGCAGACGAACGCCTTGCCGGCCTCGATCAGCCGGATCGCGAAGGTGTGCAGCGCGTCGAAGTAGTCCGAAGCGCGGAAAGCCTCGAGTGGCTGAGTGTTCGCATCGGCGGCCGTGACGACTCTCTGGTGGTAATCGAGGCCGTCGGCCAGCGCCGTCGCGCCCTTGGGCTTGAGGCCCAGGATGTGGTCGGCCCAGCCCGCGATCAGCCAGCGGACGTCGGTCAGGATCGAGTCTTCGTACTCGACCTCTTCTTTGGCCGGGTTCGTATCGTCCATGCGCAGGTTGCAGATACCCCCGAACTGCAGCGCCACGCCGAAATTCAGCACGATCGAGGTCGCATGCCCCACATGCAGATAGCCGTTGGGCTCCGGCGGGAACCGCGTGACCACTTTGTGGACGACACCCGACTCGAGATCGGCTTTGACCTTCTCGCGGATGAAGTCGTCGCGGTCAGCCGGCGCTTCCAGCGTGCCGGGAGGGGTGGGTTCGCTCATGGGTCGACCTCGGGAATGGGGCAGGACGGGCTTGGGTTTGCTCTCGGACCATGGAAATAACGTCATCACGGCGGCCATGTCCAGTCGCCGGAGGGGCGCAAACCGTGGATTCCGCCCCCGGAAGCGGCCTTTTCGGGTACAATAAAGGCGGCTGGCCATCGCGCCCGGCCGACTCCGTCCATCCTGAGACGCGTCCATGAACGCCCCGCCGGAGCCGCTATGTCCATGAACTTCCGCCTGCCCCGTAAGCTCGTTGCCACACTCTTCACCGCGGTCCTGTTGTTCGGCGCCGTCACGTCCGCCAGCGCCCAGAACTCATGGACCGAGACCATCGACGCCGGTTCCACGATCGCCACTGCCCAGACGACTGCGGGCCCCGGCACGCTGGTCAAGATCCTCGGCACGCTCGCGAGCAGCACCGATGTCGATATCTTCTGTGTGAACGTCATCAACCCACCCGCCTTCAGCGCTCAAGTGGTGTGCACGACGTTCGCGGACCCGAACATCTACCTGTTCCGCGCGAACGGCACTGGCGACCTCATGAACGACGTCTGCGCGTTCAGCGGCAAGCTCATCCCGGCGGGGACCGTGAATACAGTGGGGCAGTACTTCATCGCGATCGCCGCTCAGGGCTTCATGCCGCAGGCTGCGGCCGGCGCCATCTGGCAGACGGCGCTGTTCACCGGCCCGCGCGCGCCGGACGGGCCCGGTGCGGTGGGAACGCTGGCCGGCTGGAGCGGGACCGGCACGCCCACCACGAACCAGGCCTATCTCGTCCAACTGACAGGCGCCGGATTCTGTGCTTCGGCCGTCTCGTCGCGGGCCGCCACATGGGGAAGACTCAAGCTTCACCACCGTTGAGTCTGGGCTTCATTCCGGTATGGTGCATGTGGCCACCCACCGCGGGTGGCCACGTTGTATCCCGGAGGTTTCGATGAACCGTCTCGCGCTGGCTCAGACCGTCGCGCTCTGCCTTTTCGCCACCGCCGCTTTCTCAGACGCGCACGCGGCTGACGCCGCCCGCCCGTACGACGCGGAGATCACGCGCCGTGTGGCGGCGATCGAGAAGGACGTCATCGCTTGGCGCCGCGACTTCCACGAGCACCCCGAGCTCTCGAATCGCGAGACCCGCACCGGGGGAGTGATCGCCGAGAAGCTCAAGGCCATGGGCCTCGAGGTGCGCACCGGCGTCGCGAAGACCGGAGTCGTGGCGATCCTGCGCGGCGGCAAGCCCGGCCATGTCGTGGCGCTGCGCTCCGACATGGACGCGCTGCCTGTCACCGAAGCCACCGGGCTGCCGTTCGCGTCGAAGCTGCGCGCCACGTACAACGGACAGGACGTGGGCGTGATGCACGCATGCGGACACGACGCGCACATGGCCATGCTGCTGGGTGTCGCGCAGGTGCTCACGCAGATGAAGTCGCAGGTGCCGGGCACCATCAAGTTCATCTTCCAGCCGGCAGAAGAGGGCCCACCCTCCGGCGAAGAGGGCGGCGCATCGCTCATGATCCAGGAAGGCGTGCTGCGCGATCCGAAGCCCGACGCGATCTTCGGCATGCACGTCGTCAACTGGGCCGCGGGCAGCATCACCTACCATCCCGAAGGCGCGATGGCGGCTTCCGACGTGATCCACATCACGATCCACGGCCGCCAGACCCATGGCGGACGGCCGTGGGAGGGTATCGATCCGGTCGTCGCGAGCGCGCAGGTGATCCTGGGCCTGCAGACGATCGTGAGCCGGCAGAGCGACATCACCATCGCACCGGCGGTGCTCACCATCGCCCGCGTCTCGGGCGGCGTCCGCAACAACGTGATTCCCGATAGCGTGCAGATGGAAGGCACGCTGCGCACCTTCGATCCGCAGATGCGCGACACGATCATGGCGCACATCCGCCGCACGGCGGAAGACATCGCGTCGGCGAGCGGCGCGCGCGCGACCATCGTATTCGACGGCGGCAATCCGGTCGTCTGGAATGATGCCGCGCTCACGACCCGCATGGAGCCGACGCTGCGGCGCGTGGCCGGCGCCGCCAACGTGGCGATCACCCCGCCCAAGACGTGGGCCGAGGACTTCGCCTGCTACGCCAAGCAGATCCCGGGACTGTTCGTGGACCTGGGGGTGAATGCGCCCGGCGTCGCCCAAGAGGACACCGCGCCCAACCACTCGCCGCATTTCATGGTCGACGAAGCCCAGCTCAAGGTCGGCATGCGCACCATGGCGACCTTGGCGATGGACTATCTGAGCGGACACGCGAAGTGAGCACGCCACTGCGGCTGATGGCGATCCTCGCGCACCCGGACGACGAGTCCATGGGGCTGGGCGGCGCGCTCGCGCGCTGCCACGACGAGGGCATCCATACGTCGGTCGTCACCGCGACGCTGGGACAGGCGGGGCGTTACCGCGGCATCCGTCCCGGGGAGCCCGGGCATCCGGGCGCGGACGGCCTGGGCGAGATCCGCCGCAAGGAACTCGATGCCGCAGTGAAGGTGCTGGGCGTGGACGAACTCATCGTGCTTGGCTACGTGGACCAGAAACTCGACCAAGCCGACGCGCGAGAGATCCTGCCGCGCCTTGCCGCGGCGATCCGCCGCATCCGCCCACAGGTCGTGGTCACGTTCGCCCCCGATGGCGCCTACGGCCACCCCGACCACATCGCGATCAGCCAGTTCGCGGGCGCCGCGATCGTCTCGGCGGCGGACCCCGCCGTGAAGCTGGCGGGCGCGGACGCCGAGCACTCGCCGCACGCGGTGGATAAGTTCTACTACATGGCCTGGAACGAGGTGGACAAGGACGCGTTCGAAAAGGCTTTCCGCCGCATGGCAGCCATGGTCGATGGCGTCGAGCGCTCGCCGCGCGGGTGGCCTGCGTGGCAGATCACCACGGTGGTCGACACACGCGCGCAGTGGGACACGGCGTGGAAGTCGGTCGAGTGCCACGAGTCGCAGATCACCGCATACGAAGCACTCGCCAAGCTGCCGCCCGAGGCGCACGAAGCGCTGTGGGGCAAACAGTCATTCTACCGCGCGTTCAGCCGTGTGAATGCTGGGCGCAGCCTGGAGACGGATCTTTTTGAAGGCCTCCGCGGGACCTCCGCGGGCCGCTGACCATTCCCGTCCCACGACCAGGAGATACCTGTGGATATGCCGATCGCGCCAAAGCGCCATGCCCCGCTCGCGATGACCGAAGAGCAGTTCCGCACGCTCGGGCACCGCTTGGTGGAGCAGCTCGCCGGGCTTCTCGCGGCCATCCCCGACGGTCCGGTGACGCCGGGCGAGACGCCAGCGCAGGTGCGCGCAGCGCTCGGCCTTGACGGCCCGCTGCCGGAGCAGGGCGCCGACCCTGGCGTGCTGCTCGAGCGCACAGCGTCGCATCTTTTCGCGCACAGCCTGTTCAATGGCCACCCGAAGTTCCTGGGTTACATCACCGCCTCGCCGGCGCCGATCGCCATCCTCGCCGACCTCATGGCCGCTGCAGCGAATCCGAACTGCGGCGCATTCGTGCTCAGCCCCGCGGCGACCGAGATCGAACGTCAGGCCATCCGCTGGATCGCCGAGTTCATCGGGTATCCCGGCGATTGCGGCGGCATCATGGTCAGTGGCGGCAACATGGCGAACATCACGTGCTTCTTCGCCGCGCGCGCCGCGCATGCCGGCCACGATGTGCGCGCCCAGGGCATCGCGGCAGGACGCGGCACGATGCGCGTCTACGCGTCGGCGGAGACACATACGTGGATCTCGAAGGCAGCGGACCTCTCCGGCATCGGCACGCAGGCGATCCGCTGGATCGCCGCCGACGCGCGTCAGCGCATCGATCTCGCCGCCCTCAAGGCCCAGGTGACAGCCGACCGCGCCGCCGGCGACCGGCCCTTCATGGTGGTCGGCACGGGCGGTTCGGTGAGCACCGGCGCTGTCGATGACCTGCCCGCGTTGGCGGCATTCTGCACGCAGGAGGGGCTCTGGTTCCACGTCGATGGCGCCTATGGCGCGATCGCCGCGGCGTCGAGCGAGGCGCCCGATGACCTGCGCGCGCTCGCGCTCGCCGACTCCGTGGCAGTGGATCCGCACAAGTGGCTGTACATGCCGCTCGAGGCCGGGTGCGCGCTCGTGCGCGACGCCAACAAGCTGCGCGATGCATTCTCGTACCACCCGCCCTACTACCATCTGGACGAGGAGTACCTGAACTACGTCGACATGGGTCCGCAGAACTCGCGCGGCTTCCGTGCGCTCAAAGTGTGGCTCGCCCTGCAGCACGCGGGCGCTGCCGGCTATCGCACCATGATCGGCGACGACATCCGCCTGTCGCAGCGCCTGGCCGATGCCGTGCGAGCGCATGCGGACTTCGAGTGGTACACGCAGGACCTGAGCATCACGACGTTCCGCTACGTGCCGGCCGACCTGCGCGCGCGGCTGGGCGCGCCCGATGTGGAGGCGCATCTCGATGCGCTCAATCGCGAGCTGCTCGACTCCAGCCAGAAGTCGGGCGAAGCGTTCGTCTCCAACGCTGTCATCGGCGAGCGTTATTTGCTGCGCGCGTGCATCGTGAACTTCAACACCCAGGCGGCGGATATCGACGCGCTGCCCGGCATCCTGGCCCGTCAAGGATGCGCCATCGACCAGCGCATGCGCCCTGCTGCGCTGCAGGCGGCGCGATGAGCGGCGACCTCATGCCTGTCACTTGGGAGCGCGTCGACCGGTACTTCGTGGAAGCGTTGCTCACGCAGGACGCAGCGCTCACGGCGGCACTCACCGATTCCTCCGCCGCCGGCCTGCCCGCGATCGCCGTCGCCCCGAATCAAGGCGCGCTGCTTCAGCTGCTGGCGCTCAGCATGGGGGCGACGCGCATCCTCGAGATCGGCACGCTCGGCGGCTACAGCACCATCTGGCTGGCCCGTGCGCTGCCTGCAGAAGGACGGCTGGTCACGCTGGAGTTCGAACCACGCCATGCGCAGGTCGCCACAGCGAACATCGCCCGCGCCGGCCTTACGGACCGGGTGCAGGTCATGACGGGCGTCGCGCTCGACTCGCTGGCCGCGTTGTCCTCAGCCGGCGCGCCGCCGTTCGACCTGATCTTCATCGACGCAGACAAAGCGAATATCCCGGCGTATTTCGATTGGGCGCTCCGGCTCACGCATCCCGGGAGCGTCATCATCGTCGACAACGTCGTGCGTGACGGAAAGGTGACCGATGCGGCGAGTACCGATGAGAGTGTCCAGGGAGTACGGCGCTTCATCGCCGCGCTCTCCGGCGACGTTCGTGTGAGCGCAACGGTGATCCAGACGGTCGGCAGCAAGGGGTACGATGGTTTCCTGATCGCCCGGGTGAATACGCCCGCCTGAAACCGGCTTCATCCGCGAGGTCCTCATGTCGGTCGTCGTCCGTGGAGCTGCCGATGCCGGACCCATCCGCCATCCCTGGGTGTGGGCCGTGCTCTATTTCCCGTTCGGACTCACGACCGGGTTCCCGTCGATCGCTCTGGGCTATCTGGCCGGCCGCGCCGGCGTGCCGGTAGCCGCGATCGCTGCGATCGTGGGACTCACGTGGCTGGCTTCCGGTTGGAAGTGGACGTGGGCGCCATTGGGCGACTACACGCTGAGTCGCAAGCGCTGGTACCGCATCGCGATCACACTCGTGTCGGTCGGCTTCGTGGCGATGTCGGCGATCCCCATCGTCCCGCGCAACATGCCCATCCTTTCGGCGATCGTGCTGCTCACGAGCATCTCGGGCACGTTCATCGCGTTCGCGGTCGAAGGCCTGATGACGCACAACACCCATCCTGCGGCGCGCGGGCGCGCAGGCGGCTGGTTCCAGAGCGGCAACCAGTTCGCGCAGACCGCGGGCGGCGGCTTGGGACTCTTCCTGATGAAACACCTGCCGTCGCCGTGGATGGCAGGCGCCACACTGGCCGCGCTCCTGTGGCTCTGCTCACTCGCATTGAATGGCCTGCAAGAGCCTCCGGCGCATCATCAAGACGTCGGTTTCGGCGCGCGCACCGCCGATGCATTCCGCGAGTTGGGCGGGCTGCTCAAGTTGCGCTTGGGCCGCATCGGCCTGCTTCTGGCAATCCTGCCCATCGGCACCGGCGCGGCTCAGGGACTCTTCGGCGGCATCGCTCCGGAATGGCATGCCTCGGCCGATACCGTGGCTGCGGTCCTGGGACTGGGCGGGGGACTGGCCATCGTCGCCGGCTGTTTCGCGGGCGGCATGCTCGCCGACCGGATGACCAAGCCGAACGCTTACGCGACGGCATGTGCGCTTGGCGTGCTCGGCGCGCTCGCCATCGCCATCTCGCCGCGCACCGAACTGGGCTACGCAGCCTCGACGCTGCTCTACACGTTTGCGCTGGGCATGGGCGCCGCGACACTCACCGCGATGGTCATCGCCATCATCGGCAATACGGCGGCGGCGACCAAGATCAACGTCTTCTTCGCGCTCAACACGCTCTTCAGCCTTGGCATGTTGCGCGCGAACGGCTGGGCACACGACAAGGCAGGCACGAACAGCATGCTCTGCCTGGAGGCCGGCGTGGGCGTGGTATGCCTGCTGCTCTTCGTGGCGGTCGCCCGGCAGATCAAGGGCGAGCATCTGCCGGACGAGGCCGTGACTCCGTAACGCTCTCAGCGTTCCTTGACGAACGTGCCGTTCTGCAGTTCCGCGACCGCCTGACGCAGTTGCGCCTGGGTATTCATGACGATCGGGCCGTACCACGCCACGGGTTCTTCGAGCGGGCGGCCCGAGATCAGCAGGAAACGGATGCCCTGCTCGCCGGCCTGCACGACCACCTCGTCGCCGGCCGAGAAGAGCACGAGCGAGCGGTTGCCGGTCTGCTCGCGCTTCACGATCTCGACAGGTCCGGGCTGCTCGGTGAGCACGCCGATGGGATCGGACGCGGCCCGGAAGTCGCCGCTGCCCTCGAACACATAGGCGAACGCGTTGCGCCGCGTGTCCACCGGCAGCGACTTGCGCTTGCCCGGCGGCACGCTCACGTCGAGGTAGTAGGGATCCGCGGCGATGCCGTCGACCGGCCCGCGCTTGCCCCAGAACTCGCCGCAGATCACGCGCACCTTCGTGCCGTCGTCATCGATGACCTCGGCGATCTCCTTGGACTTCACGTCCTGGTAGCGCGGCTTCGTCATCTTGAGCTGGGAGGGCAGGTTCGCCCAGAGCTGGAAGCCGTGCATGCGCCCCGCGGGATCACCCTGCGGCATCTCCTGGTGCAGGATGCCGCTACCGGCAGTCATCCACTGCACGTCGCCCGCACCGAGCGCGCCGTTGTTGCCCAAGCTGTCCGCATGCGTGACTGTGCCCGAGAGCACATACGTGATGGTCTCGATGCCGCGATGCGGATGCCACGGGAAGCCCTTCATGTAGTCGCGCGGGCTGTCGTTGCGGAAGTCATCGAACAGCAGGAATGGGTCGGTCTCGCCGGTATCGCCGAAACCGAACGCGCGGCGCAGGTGAACACCCGCGCCCTCGATGGTGGGCTGCGCTTCGATGATGCGTTTCACGGGCCGGATGCTCATCTGTGCCTCCTGCTGTCGCTATGGGAAAGGCCGCGTCCGGGCGCACGGTACGCTCGCAGCAGCACGACTCGAAGCAGATGCGACGAGCGCCACAGAGGTTCACACTTCCGGCGACTTGAACTCACCCTCATGAATGCCGCGTGAAGTGACGACAACGCCGCCATGCGACGTCTCCCGGTCGTTCTCACGCTCTTCCTGTGCCTCGCGGACCCCGCGCTCGCCGCGCATCGTCCCGGTGGCCTCGATGCGCCCCTGCGCGGCCTGGCGCAGGTGACCCTGTTGCGGTTCCCCGAGTGGCTGCTCATGGCGCCGTTCCGGATGTTCGCGCACCACGCCGCCGTGGCGCCAGTGGGCATGGCGGTGTCCCGAGATGCGGGCTGGACGCGCATGGGCTTCGCGCTGCAGGACAACGGCCGGGGTATCTGCCTGGCCATCGATGGCAAAGCGGAACTCGGCCGCATCGAGATCCTCTTCGACGATGGCGAACTCCAGCAGGTTGACGCGGGCGCCGGCCATGTCTACAACCACGGCGTCTATGAAGTCGCGGCCTTTCCACAAGAGCGGCACGTCGTGCTGGTACGGCTCGAGAGCCGGGCACGTTCCACGACCGCGCACGTCCAAGCTCTGCTCACGCGCGACGACGCGTCGCGCTAGACGGCCTCAGCGACGCTCTGGCCCGCGTGCCGGCTCGGACGGCGAGCCGATCTGGATGAGCATCACCGGCTCGGGAGCCGTGCTGGGCCGAGCACTCGCATTCGCGTGCGGACAGTTCTCGCACGCCGCTGCGCCGGCGGGGCGGGGGCGGAAGCGCCGCCACAGCAGCCAGCCCAGCGCCGCGGCCGCGACGATCGCCACGATGAGGTCCTGTGCGCTCATGCCGTTCATGAGAACCCCAGCAGGCGGCCGCCCTGGAAGACCACGAATGACGCACCCCAAGCCATGGCATTCATGAACACGATCATGAAGATCGGCCAGCGCCACGAGTTGGTCTCACGCCGCACCACCGCCACCGTCGACATGCACTGGCAAGCCAGCACGTAGAAGACCATCAGGCTCACGGCGACGAGCGGCGTGCATGTGTGCTTGCCTGTGCGCGGATCGAGCGTGTCGCGGAGTTGCTCGCGCAGCGAACTCGAGTGCGCGTCGGCATCGCCCATGTGATAGACGGTCGCCATGGTCGAGACCATGACCTCGCGCGCGGCGAGCGATGTGACAAGCCCTATGCCGATACGCCAGTCGAAGCCCAATGGCCGGATCGCCGGCTCCAGGAACCTTCCCACGCGCCCGGCGAACGAGTTCTCGAGCCGCACTCCCGCGAGTTCGCGCTCCAGCTGGTGCGCACCCGCGACGTCGTGCGACGCCGTCGCCGCCGCAAGCTGCTGTTCCACGTGCGCGGCATCGGCGCCACCGCGTGGGTACGACGCAAGGAACCAGAGCACGATCGAGACCGCAAGGATCACCGTGCCGGCTTGCTGCACGAACACGACGCTACGTTCGCGCACGGACAGGAACACCGAGCCCCATTGCGGCATGCGATAGGGGGGGAGCTCCATCACGTAGAGCGGCTTGCCGCCGGCCAGCACCGTTCGCTTGAGCACCGCGGCCACCGCGATAGCGGCGATCACGCCCAACGCGTACATCGCGAAGAGCGTGATGCCCGGTAGCGTCAGGAAACCCACCCAGATGTTCGGGATGAATGCGCCGATCAAGAGCGCGTACACCGGCAGGCGCGCGCTGCAGCTCATGAAGGGTGCCACCATGATGGTCGTGATGCGGTCGCGGCGATTGTCGATCGTGCGCGTGGCCATGATGCCGGGGATCGCGCAGGCGAACGACGACAGCAGCGGGATGAAAGCGCGGCCCGAGAGGCCCACGCGGCCCATGAGGCGGTCCATGATGAACGCAGCGCGCGCCATGTAGCCGGATTCCTCGAGCACCCCGATGAAGAAGAACAAGATGGCGATCTGCGGTACGAACGTGAGCGTCGTGCCCACGCCGGCGATGATGCCGTTCACGACAAGTGAGCGAACCGGCCCGTCGGGCAGCAAGCCGCCGATGAATCCGCCCGAGAGGTTGATGGCCTTGTCGATCAGGTCCATGGCCGGTTGCGCCCACGCGAACACCGATTGGAAGACCGCGCCCATGAGCACCGCGAAAAGGATGGGGCCGAAGACGCGGTGCGTGAGCACACGGTCGATGCGGTCCTGCAGCTTGTCCGGCCGCGGCGTGCCGCTGGTGACCGCGCGCGCGACGATGTCGTGGATCGCTTCGTAGTGCCCGGCCACATCGTCGGAGCGCCAGCCCGGAGAGAGCTGATCGAGCCGCTTCGCCAGGATGCGGGCATCGTCGAGCACGTCGGGCGGCGAGTGCCGCGCCAGCATATCGTCCTCGCCGTCGTCGAGCAGCAGCGCCAGCGCCAGGTCGTGGCGGGCGCGCTCGGGTAGTGCGGAGTGCCGTGGCAAGCGCTTCTCGAGACTGCCCAGCACGCGCTCCAGGTGCACCGGCCAGCGCCGGAAGCGGCGCGCGGAGGGCTCCACGTCGCGCTCGATCATGCGCCGCAGGTTGCCCAGGCCTTCGCCCTTGGCGGCGCTGATGGCGACCACCGGAACGCCCAGGTCGCGCTCGAGCTGCTCGATGTCCACCGTGACGCCGCGCGCGCGCGCGGTGTCCATCATGTTGAGCGCGAGCACGATCGGGCGGCCGAGTTCGATGAGCTGCATCATCAGGTAGAGATGCCGCGTCAGGTGCATGACGTCGACGACGAACACGATCAGGTCGGGCGGCGGCGTGTCGGTCTGCAGGCCCAGCAGCACGTCGCGGACGATCGTTTCGTCGGGCGAGGTCGGCTGCAGGCTGTAGCTGCCCGGCAGGTCGATCACCTCGGCGCGCCGCCCGGAAGGCAGCGTGACCGAACCGGTCTTCTTCTCGACGGTCACGCCGGGGTAATTGCCGACCTTCTGGCGCAGCCCGGTGAGCTGATTGAAGAGCGTCGACTTGCCCGCGTTCGGGTTGCCGAGGATCGCGACCACCCGTGGCGCCGATGCGTGGCCCGCTGCTGGCGTCGAGGTCGCGAGCTTCAGCGGTGCAGCCTTGAGCGTGGGGCCGCCGTCAGCAGGGCGTGACATGGATCCGGCTCGCTTCGGAGCGTCGTAAGGAGAGGTGCACTCCGCGGATGCTGACCTCGATCGGATCGCCGAGCGGCGCCACGCGTACGTGCTGGAGCTCGGTCCCCGGCACGAGACCGAGTTCCATGAGACGGCGCACGATGGCGGGTTCGGCGTCGACGCGCGCGATCACGCCGCTGTCACCGGGTTGCATCGCATCGATCGCGATGGTCGGAGCCTCGCCGGGGAACTCGTTCAAGCGCGGACCTTGAGCGGCGCATCACCGACCTCGCGCACCAGCGACTCGCGCAGGCAGGTGGCTCCGCACATATCGCAGGCGCCCGGCGCATGTTCGGCGCAACTGCGCGGGCTCGCGTGATAGGCATCGCGGAATTGCTTCGCGACCGGATGATCCGAGCGCAGGAACGACGTGATGCGCAGCAGCTCGACCGACACTTCGGGGCTGACCAGGTGCTCGATCATGCAGGCGTCCTCTTCGGCCACCTGCGCCTGGACGCCAAGGATGTCCGTGAGGAACATGGTGAGGACCCGGCGGCTCGACTCGGTGCGCTCGGCCAGCAGCGAGCCCGACGGCGTGAGCTCCACGCAGCCGTACTTCTCGTGCGAGACGAGGCCGCGCGCGTGCAGGGAGCGGATCATCGAGGTGACGCCGCTCTTGGAGACGCCGAGCATGTCGGCGATGTCGCCTACGCGCGCATGCCCCTTCTCGCGCTTGAGCGTGGCCACTGTCTGGAGATAGTGGGCCATCGAATGCGACACTTCCTTCTCGCCGAAACGCTTCCAGACGTCCACGACAGGCTCCATTCCGTGCCCACGGATGTGGTCCGCGAGCGATGCCACGCGCCCGCTACTGGCGCCAGAGACCGCGGTTGTTTGCCGGCATCAAAACAGTTAAGGCATCTTAACTCTACGCTTCGGCTGATGCAACTCCGAGAGCCTTGCGCACGGCCGGGGCGACGACCGTGCCGTAGAGTTCGATCGACCTCATGATCTGCGCATGCGGCTGCGCTCCGACCGCCATCTGCGCCAGGTAGCGGTCATGGCCAAAGAACGAGTGTTCCAGGAGGATCTTGTCGATCACCTCCTGCGGGCTGCCCACAGCCAGCGCACCGCGGGGACCGCAAGCACCATCGAACTGTTCTCGCGTCATGCCCGGCCAGCCGCGCTCGCGGCCGATGCGCGTCATGACTTCGGCGTAGCCGGGGAAGAACTGTTCGCGCGCAGCCTGCGAATCCTCGGCGATGAACGCGTGCGTGTTGATGCCCACGGGGAGCGTCGCCGGGTCGCGTAGCGCGCGGCGCGCGGCCTCGCGATAGTGCTCCACAAGCGGCGCGAATCGCTCCGGCTCGCCGCCGATGATGGCGAAGGCGATCGGCAGGCCCAAGCGCGCCGCGCGTACGACCGATTGCGGCGTACCGCCGACCGCGATCCACACTGGCAGCGGCTGCTGCACGGGCCGCGGGTGGATGAGTTGGTCCTTCAGCGCCGCGCGATGCTTACCGCTCCATGTGACACGATCGTGTTCGCGCAGTTCAAGCAGCAGTTCCAGCTTCTCCTCGAAGAGCGCGTCGTAGTCGCCCAGGTCGTAGCCGAAAAGCGGAAAGGATTCGATGAACGATCCGCGCCCGGCCATGATCTCGGCGCGGCCGCCCGAGATCAGATCGACCGTTGCGAACTGCTGGAAGACACGCACCGGATCATCGGAGCTCAGCACGGTGACGGCGCTGGTGAGCCGGATGCGCTTCGTTCGCGCGGCGATGGCCGCCAGCACGACGGGAGGGGAGGCCACCGCGTAGTCCATGCGGTGATGCTCGCCGACGCCGAAGACGTCCAGGCCAAGCTCGTCGGCGAGCGCGGCTTCTTCGAGCAGATCCCGAAGTCGCTGCTGCGATGAGATGGTGACTCCGGTATGGGGATCGGGAGTCGTGTCTGCAAAGGTATAGAGCCCTAATTCCATGCGCTCAGCATAGCAGGCCCTGCGGTGGTCCCGTGCGACGGGGCCAGCACTTGGCCGCAGTCGCCCGACGCGGTACATCTGGATGATGCTCGGACGTTTCACCCCCACGCTGCCGGACGTGAAGGCGCTGCTGCGCCTCGCGCTCCCCATGGTCGCCGCCCAGGTCGGCATCATGAGCCTTGGCGTGGTCGATGTGATCGTCGTGGGGCATGTCTCCGCCCACGCGCTTGCGGGGGTATCGCTCGGCAACCTGTACGTGTTCGGACTGGCGGTCTCCGGCATGGCCACGCTCTGGGCGCTCGATCCGATCGTGTCGCAGGCGATGGGCGCCAAGGATATGGATGGCGTGGCGCTCGGCATCCAGCGCGGGCTTGTGCTCTCAGGCGCCATCGGTCTCACGCTCACGCTGCTCTGCCTACCCGCCGCGGCAGTCTTCCGCATGCTGCGCGAGCCCGCAGAAGTGATCCCGAGCGCGGCGGGGTTCGTGTGGATCTCCGCGTTCGGCATGCTGCCGCTGCTGCTCTTCTCCACGCTGCGGCAGAGCCTGCAGGCCATGAAGATGACGCGCACGCTGGTCCTCACGATCCTGTTCGGGAATCTCGTCAACCTGTTCTTCAACTGGGTGTTCGTGTTCGGCCATCTGGGGGCCAGGCCCGGCGGCGCCGAGGGGTCGGCGCTCTCGAGCGTGCTGGGCCGCTGGATCATGCTCGCGACGCTGCTTTACTTCTCGCGCACACGGCTGGGGCCATTCGTGCGGCCGTGGCGCCGCGAATCGTTCCTGCGCGAGCCGCTGCTGCGCACCCTTCGCATCGGCCTGCCGATCGGTGTGCAGGCGTCGATCGAGTTCACGACGTTCGCGGCCATCTCGATCCTGGCAGGTTGGTTCGGCGAGGTGGCGATCGGAGGGCACCAGGTGGCGATCAATCTCGCCTCGCTCACGTTCATGGTCCCCGCCGGGGTGTCCGGCGCCGCGTCCGTGCTGGTGGGCCATGCGATCGGCGAAGGCGACCTGCCGCACGCCCGGCGAGTGGCGGCCAGTGCGCTCGGAGTGGGCGCGGGCTTCATGGCGCTCTCTGCGCTCGTGCTCCGGGCGTTTCCCCAGGCCTTGGCGCAGCTCTACACGAATGTGCCGGGTGTGATCGCGCTTGCGGCGGTGCTGTTGCCCATCGCCGGAGTCTTCCAGGTGTTCGACGGCATCCAGGTCGTGGCCTCAGGCATATTGCGCGGCGCGGGGGACACGCGCGCGGCCATGATCTCGAACCTGTTGGGCTTTTATCTGGTCGGCATGCCCGTGAGTCTCTGGTGCGGCTTCGGCCTGCACCTGGGCGTCGTCGGGCTCTGGTGGGGATTCGTCGCCGGGCTCGTGGCGGTCGCCACGTTCCTCGTCCTGCGCGTGCGAGTCACGCTGAGCCGCGAGATCGCACGCGTGCGCGTCGACGATGCGCCCGTGATCTCATCTCACTGATCGCTGGTCCATCATGATTGGCGCAGCTGTCGCTCCGGGATCCCCACCTCGACACGGGCGATACCGCCGTCACGCGACAGCAATGACGCACTGGCCGCGCCGTCCAACGCCTGTCCGGCGCGCTCGCTGACACTGCCGTCGGCGCGCGTGATGCGGACCCAGGCATCGGCCTGAGTGATCGTGTAGAGCACCGGCGTCTGGCCGAGCGTGAAGGCGAGCGAGCCGGCCGCCAGTGCTTCGGTATGCCGTTCGCCGCGGCGGTCCACCCGGGTCCACTCGCGCGGCGCCGACAGGAACTCGTCGCGCTTGAGTAGGACGGGCGTGAAGTGCACAAGACCCTCGCTCACCCGCACTCCCAACTCACCGAAGCGGGTGAGGATCTCCTCCTTCACCTGCCCCGTCATGCCGGGCTGCTGCGCGCCGGCGTGAGCGGGCGTGTGCGAATACGGGTCGCTCGGGAAGGCGCCGTACTCCGCCGGTGACTTGGCGAAGCCGAGACCGGCGCGCACGCGGTCGTAGTACGCGATGAGCGCGATGCGTTCCTTGCGGGACGCGGCGTGGTCTGCGCAGGCGAACACGCACTCCTGCACGGCCACCAGCAGCTTGGCGACCATGTGCCAGTAGATGCTGCCCAGCCCTTCGTACGCGAACATCGTGCCGGACCGGCCGGTGTAGGTGCGATGGCCGAACGTGTCCACGTACAGCGCTGCGACCGCATCGCGGTCGGCCAGCACGGCGTCGCGCCAGGCGCTTGATGCGGCCAGCGCATCGAGCGCGGCGTTCACGTCGCGCACATTCGCGAAGTCGGCGTGGAAGCGCAGCACCCCGAACGCGTCGCGCTCGAGGATCGAACCTTCGCCGCCCCCCAGCATGCGCATCACGAGCGGCAACGCGGTGGCGCGCACCTCGGGGACGCGGTTGCGATCGAGGAAGCCCGGCAGTTCGCGCTCCGGATAGAGCAGAAAACTCTGCTGGTCTGCGCGGTAGAGCGGACTCGCGAAGAGGCTCCGCAACATGTCGATCGCTTCTTCGCCGCCGATCAGGCCGCTGCCAAGGACGGCGACCTGGCCTTCGAGCATCTCGGCGAGCGGGCGCACACGGGCGCCGGCCTCATCGCGCTCGAGCACGTGGTAGGAGTGATACAGGCCGTCGTCGCGGCGGTTCGCGTGCCCGGCATGCTCGATGTGGGCGCGCATCGCCGAGAGGAACGCCAGGATCTCGGTCGTCGCCACGTTCTCCGAAGCGCGCAGGCCGTGCGTGTACACCTGTTCGCGGTAGCGCGTGAACGCCTCGCCGAGCGCGTCCATCATCTCGGCACGCTGGGGCTCGGTGATGGCGGCATCCGTGAGCGTCGGGCGGTAGCGTTCGGCCACTGCAGCGACCTCGCGCATCCAGGCGGCCACATCACCCGTCACCGGTGCCTGCTCGACACCGGCTTCGCTCAGAACCTGCTCAAAGAACACGAGGTGCCGAGCGAGTTGGTAGAGCGTCACCGCCGACACGCCGTTGCCCACCAAAGCGTTATTCGCATCGTTCCACTCGGGCCGCTCGGTATTCATCCAGATGCCCGCGCCGGGCACGAAGCACGACCACTTGGACAGCACCGGCACGAGCAGTTTCTCGAGCAGGCTCACGTGGCGGATCGCGCCGTTAGCGTCGTGCACGAGCTTTCCGTCCTGGCCGACCTGTGCGACGCGCGCCTGCACGGCGCGCGCGTGCTGTGCGTCATAGCGGATCGTCGCGCGCGGGTCGATGAGCATGTCGGCGTAAGGGCGGAGCCGATAGGGCACGTCGGCATACGTGAAGATCTCCGCGGTAAGCAGGCCTTCGAGCGTACCCGGCGAAGTGCGCCGCAACTGCTCGAGGAGGCGAAGCAGATAGATGATCTGGTGATCACCCCAGTATCCGATGCCGCTCCAGGGGTTCTCCGGATCGAGCACTTCCCAATCGATACCGTCTCGCGAGATGCGATAGGGGTTGAAGCCATCCACCGTGGAGGCGTTGACGAACCGGGCGATCATGTTCGGCAGGAAGCCCGGGAAGCTCAGCGAGAGCGCTTCCCAGTTCTGGAATACGTCGCGCCAGTTGCCCTCGTAGCGCAGCGCACGCGCGCCATCTTGCTCACGCACCTGGATGCTGAACTTATTCCACGGCCGGCTCGGATCGCCATGCCGGCGTCCGAAGTAAAGCGGCAGGTACTCCAGGCACAGCCGGCGCACCGCTGCATCGCCCGTGCGGGCGGCCGCCAGATGCAGTTCGGCGACGTCGATCGTCGGCGGCAGCGAAGCCAGCCACGTGGCGTGGCGCTCGGCCACGGCCTTCTCGCGCATCGCCATGAAGGCGGCGAGGTCGGCACTGGGGATCTCGTGATCCTGCACGAAGACACCACCGCGCAGGTCGTTGAAGAGCACGTTCGCGAAATGGTGCGCCGTCGTCTCGGTGCGCTCGCCGGCCTGCTGGCCGTCGGCGCTGGCGACGATGCGCTCCAGATTCTGCGTCGCGTCCACCAGACACTGCTCGATCCACGGACCCAGCTCTTCGCGGCGCAGCAGCTTCGAGCGCAGGTTCGCGATCTGCAGATGCGTGCGGCCCGTGTCGAGTGCGAGATACCACGTGGCCGACGCGCGAGCCGCGACCGTGATTTGCGCATGCACGAACGCATTCGTACGCCGGCCCGTGAGCACGCGCTCTTCGGTCACGCTCTCGCCGCGGCGGAAGGCCTCGACGGACTCGAGCGACAACACGAACTCATGGCCCGGCAGGCCGTGGCACCATGCGGTGGTGGCACGTAAGGACTCCGCGGGTTCGGGACGGTCGCTCACGCGTGAAGAAAGCGATGCGATGGCCAAGCCAGCGAAGGGATCCACGTCGATGCGCTTGTACGCGTCGACCAGGCAGCTCGAGTGCTGCTGCAGCGCCAGCGGCGCGCCGAAGGGCAGCAGATCGCGCACACCATCCAGTAGCTCGATCGCGAGCATGGCGCCGCCGAGGTTCTCCAGTCTCACCGTGCGCACCCAGCCCGTGGCATCGCTGCCACACCACGTCATGTGGAACGCGAGTTCGCGGCGGCTGTCGACCTCGGAGAAGACCAAGCGGTTGCCGGCGACATTCTTGAAGAGTATCCGTTCGACCGCGGCGTCTGCACCGGGCCGACTCTCGAAGGGCTCCCAGAGCTCGGCTTCGCCGCCCTCGCGACGGATGCGCAGCAACGTCAGAGGTCCCGCCCACGTGTGCGAATCGTGCAAGCGGTCGACGGTCTCGTAAGGCAGCAGGGCGCCATCGGGATCGCGACGGCCGGCGGTGACGCCACCGGTTGACGAGATGAACATCCACAGGTCGGTGTCCGTAGGCAGGCTGATCAGGAACGGCGGCATCCGGTCATAGCCCCGGATCTCATAGCCGGCCTCGCCGTCACGAAGCACGAAATCCCCGCGCGGGCCCATGGCCTGCGCTATGTCCCCCGACTCCGTCCGGCGCTGCGCACGCTTGCTGCGCGCACCGGGCAACCCGCTCACGTCCGTCATTTTGCGATCACTCCAGGACCACGACACGCCGAGTGCTCGAAGCACCCGGTGACTTGACTCGGACCAGATACACGCCACTCGCGACGCGCTGTCCGGCATCATCTCTTCCATCCCATACCACGTCATGCGCCCCGGAGGTCATCGGGCCCGACGCCAGCGTGCGCACCAACCGGCCAGCGACGTCGTACAGCGCCACCTCGATCGGGCCCGCCGATGGCAGCTCGAAATGCAGCCGAGTCAGCGAGCGGACGGGGTTCGGCATCGCCGGCGCGAACGCCAGTTCGTGCGTTGTGGCAGGTGGCGGTGCGCCCAGCGTGATGCAGTCGCCGTTCGGGCACGACGGCCGGAACGCGAAGTTGTCGAACACGACTTCCTGCTTGATCAGCGGCGCGCGCGTGTTCTGCCACAGGTTCAGGTGCACGCGCGGCATCTCGGGGCGCGGGATGTGCGGCCCCGCATACGTCCACGCGTAGACGATGTGCGCCGGTGTCTCGGCGTTCGCATCGCCACGCCAGCAGCGGTACTCCACGCGGTCGGGGAGCCAGCGCATGGCGTAGCTCACGAGCTCGGAGTCGCCATAGGTGACATTGAAGCGCGACAGGTTGCCCGCGGTGCCAAAGGGCTGCGCTACGAACTGCGCATCGGCGTTGAGCCCATTGCCCCAGCGGCTGATCTCCACATCAATCTCGTTGTACGGATTCCACCACAGGTAGGCATTGTCGAAGCATTCGCCGTACTGCCACAGAAAGATGCCGGCGACCATGGCCGGATCCAGGTTGTCGAGGCGGCCTCGGGTCGTGAAAACGTAGTCGCCATAGCCCAGCGCCGTATCGAGCGCGACTTCACTGCTGTACCAGGTGGAGCCGCTTTTCTGGATCGCCAAGTGCAGCCGGCCCGAGGGGTCGACGAACACGGCGTTCGCACTGTTGTCGAAGTAGTTCGGGCCCGGTCCCATGAGGCCCGGCCCCTTCACTCGCCAGGTGCGCCCTGCGAAGCCAACGGTGCGGCCGCTGCCGAAGTCGCCCCACTGCAGGCTCTCGAGTGTGGGCGGCCCCACAAGGTCGCAGTTCACATTGTCATAGACCACCTCGGGCTGAGGATCGGTGGGGCTCTGCAGCACGCCGACCAGGAGATGGATCGACGTCGTGCCTGCCGGCGCCGCGCCGCTTGTGAAGATCGCCTGCTGGAAGCGATCCACGGGGCTCGCAGGGGTGAGAACCTCGTGCGACTCGTAGCTGATGAGCGCGCCCGCGCTGTTGCGCCATTCGATGTTCACGATCGCGCGGTTGCCACCGACGAGCGGAGCATTGGCCGTCTGCAGCGCCATCAGGTTCACGATCCACTTCTGGCCGGGAGCGCAGGTCTGCGACTGCCAGTACGCCGACACATCCCAGTTCCCGTTGTTCGGCCCCAGGACACGCGCGGCCGCGTGGCCGTGCACGACGCGCGTGGAGCTACCGACGATCCCGAACTGGCTCCACCCGGCGAAAGTCACACCGTTCGAACCCGCAAGTTCGAAGCTTGGATTCGCCAGCATGCACTGTGCACCGGCCGGCACCGCCGCTACGGATGCGAGCAGCGCGAGGGTGCAAGCAAGGGCGCGGGACTTCAACGACATCAAGAGACTCCGCAGGGGAACGACAGGGTGGCGAGTGTTGCGGCACTTGGACGCGCCACGAAGCGCGCGGCGGGTACGACATGCGGACGGTCACCGGTGGGCGACCGTCCGCATCCCGGCGAAGACTAGCGGCTGAGAACGAGTGAGCGCGACTGACGGCCCGCGGCGGTGTTCAGCACGGCGCGATACACGCCGGCCGGAGCAAGGCGGCCATCCGACGCGCGGCCATCCCAGATGCCGACATGCGAACCCGCCTCGGCGACACCCTTGAAAAGCGTCGCGATGTGACGGCCCGTGATGTCATAGACGGCGAGATCGACGGCGCTACGCTGCGGCAAGGTGTAGTCCACGCGCGTGGAGCCCGTGAAGGGATTCGGGGCGGGAGCGGCGAGTGCGAGCGTCGAGGTGGGCGAGGGGTTCACGCCCGCCACGTCAAGGCGCCGCAGCCACAGGTCATCAACGAAAAAGGACCCACCGAACAAGCTGGGAGAGATGAAGAGCATGTACGTGTCGACCGCCACGGTCCCGACCGGCGCCGTCGCGGTGATCGCCTTGCGCTGCCACGTCCCGAGCGGGGACGTGTTGTCCGCGAGCACTGCCTCGACCGAGCCGATGTCATTGTTCACTGCGTCGCGGAACGTCAGCTTCTCGGTGATGAAATTGTCGTTCGTGCCCGTGATCGGACCGTCCTGGCAGGAGTTCTGCGCGTAGGCGCCGAACTCGAACTGATTCCCAGGGGCCGCCGCGATGTGCTGGAACAGGCCCGACGGTGCGCCGGCGACGAACGTGGAGAACAACTTCGCCGCGCCCGGGCGCGAGTGGATCGCGAGCGAACGGGCGTCCTGGAACACATTGCCGAAGGTCGTCCAGCTGCCGAGGCCCGCCGAGAAGCCCGGGTTCGCGAGAAGATTGGCGGACGCGTCGAGCGCCGTCGGGTTCTGCTCGAAGACGAGGTCATCGAGGAAGGCCGAGCCATTCGCGCAGCCCGGCTGGAGATAGAGGATATCGGCTTCCACGCGCAGTGCGCCCGTCGGGGCGACAGTGCTCACCGTGAAGGGGATCCACTGGTTCTTGGGCGTGAACGTGCTGGCGAGCACGATCTCGTTCGACTGGATCTCGGTGCCACCGGTGACGCGGTCAAAGAACACGATCTTCGCCAGCACGCGGTTGTTGTTGCAGACATCCGCGCCGGTGATGGGATCGACGCTCGAGACGAACGTGTAGCCGCTGAACTGGTAGGTCTTGCCGATGCTGGGAGAGAAGGCCTGGCCGAAGCCGCAGACGCTGAATGACGGCGTGCCGGGGCAGCCGACGAAGCCGCCATAGATCTTGGCGGCCGCGACGCCGTTACGAATGATGTTGTCCGTCGCCGGCGTCGAGAGCTGCACGCCACCACCGAAAGTGAACCATCCGGTGTAACCACCACCCCCGGCTTCGAAGCCCGGGTTCGCGAGAAGGTTCGTGCCGGCGTGGGAGGTCGATGGCGCCATCCCAGCCAGGAGCGTCAGCAGGAAAGCCGAGCGAAGCAGGGTGCTGAAGGACTGTCGCATCTGGTCACTCCTCACAGGTTCGGTTTTCGCGACAGGACCGTGCAGCCGGTGGCGTGTCACGCACGCGTGAGTCCGGCAGGTGAACGGTTCCGTGGGATCGGGATTCGACGGCAGACAAGGGCGCTGGACAAAGCGTTGCGCTCTTGACAACCTCAGAAGAATCCTAGACTATGTTCGCCTTGCGAACAAAGTCCTTTTTTCATGGCTGAGGGACCCCATGATCCCAGGATCCATGCTTCCAGGGTCGGCATTTCCAGACCCGACGACGTCATCCGGCACCGCCACCCCTGCAGATGCGCTTCTCGATGTCCGAGGTCTGCGCAAGGTCTTCTCCTCCCAGCGGCTTTTCAGCCCGAAACGCGAAGTGTGCGCGGCCGAGGATGTGTCGTTCCGTCTTTCGCGCGGCGAAGCCATCGCACTGGTAGGCGAATCCGGAAGCGGTAAATCCACCATCGCTAGGCTGCTCTTGAGGTTGGAGAAGCCTGACCGCGGCCAGATCCGCTTGGGTGGGGAGGACGTGCTCGCGCGCGAACCGCGCCGCGCCTCGTTGAAGTACCGAGGCCGGGTCCAGATGGTTTTTCAGGACCCGTTCGGTTCGCTGAATCCCGTGCACAGTGTCGGCCATCATCTGATCCGCCCTCTCCAGCGCCATCTGGGGCTTATTCCCCATTCGTCCGCACTACGGACGCGCGCCGGTCTTTGGACCCGTGCCCTCGAACTCCTCGGGACGGTCGGACTTGGTCCGGCCGAGGACTACATCCGCCGCTACCCGCATGAACTCTCGGGCGGTCAGCGCCAGCGTGTCGCGATCGCACGTGCCCTGGCTGTAGCGCCGGACCTGCTTGTGGCCGACGAGCCCACCTCGATGCTCGATGTGAGCATCCGCATGGGAGTACTCAACCTTCTCGCCGAACTCAAACGCGAGAAGGGCCTGTCGGTGATCCTCATCACCCACGATCTTGCGTCCGCGCGCTATCTTGCCGACCGTATCCTGGTGCTCTACCGCGGCCGTCTCGTCGAGGACGGCCCGAGCGCCGACGTGGTCGCGAGCCCCGCGCATCCCTACACGCGCGCGTTGCTGGCCTCGATCGCCGATGCGCGTGTGGCGGGCAGCACGCCCGCCGCGGGCGCGAAGTCAGCCCCGAAGGCGGCCGTTTCGTCCGCGCCTTCCCATCAAGGCTGCCCCTTCGCTGCGCGATGCACCGAACGCATGTCGATCTGTGATCATGAGGACCCGGCGGCTCGTCCGGTGGGCGCTCGCATGGTGCGGTGTCATCTGTATCCCGCCGCAGCACTGCCGGCGGTGGCGGCCGCTGGAGTCCACGCGTGAGCCACGCGTTCCCGGCGGACTTCCTCTGGGGCGTTGCCACCTCGGCGCAGCAGATCGAGGGCGCCGCACAAGAAGAGGGCCGCGGGCAGAGTATCTGGGACCATTTCGCCGATCAGCCGGGGAAGATCGCGGACGGAACGAACCCGTCCGTGGCGTGCGACCACTTCCATCTCTGGCGCGACGATCTGGAACGCATGCGCTGGCTGGGCGTGAATGCCTACCGCTTCTCGGTCGCTTGGCCGCGCATCCTGCCCGAAGGCCGTGGCCGCGTGAACATGCCGGGCCTCGATTTCTACGACCGCATGGTCGACGCGATGCTCGCCGCGGATATGGCGCCCTACCTCACGCTCTACCACTGGGACCTGCCGCAGGTACTGCAGGAGCGCGGCGGCTGGACTGCACGGGACACGGTGAGCGCATTCGCCGAACTCGCCGACGCGGTGAGCCGGCGCGTGGGCGACCGCGTCAAGCACTGGGTCACGCACAACGAACCGTGGTGCATCTCGCATCTGGGGCATGAACAGGGCGCGCACGCGCCGGGCATGCGCGACCCCATGGCAGCGATGCGCGCGGCGCATCACATCATGCTTTCGCATGGCCGGGCGGTCGAGGTTCTGCGAGCGAACGTCCCCGGCGCGCAGGTGGGCATCGTCAACATCACTTCGCCCGCGCAACCGTTCAGCGACAGTGACGCGGACCGTGACGCCGCCAGGCAATTCGACGGCTCTTTCAATCGCTGGTTCCTGGACCCGATCTTCCGCGGTCAGTATCCCGCCGATGCGGTCGCCGATCGCGTGCGCCGCGGACACCTGCCCTCGGCAGGGATGGACTTCGTGCAGCCCGGCGATATGGCGGT